>CAZNLS010000073.1:0-11981 GCA_964573895.1 uncultured Clostridia bacterium | reverse complement strand
GGTATTGTCGGAATGGCAACTGCAATGGAGTTATCACAGGCAACTGACAAAAGCACTGTTGTAATTGAAGCAGAATCTTCACTGGCTGCTCACCAGACCGGCCATAACAGCGGAGTTATACATTCGGGTCTCTATTATAAACCGGGATCCCTGAAAGCAAAGAACTGCAAAACCGGAAGAGAATTACTTTATAAGTTTTGTAAAAAAGAGGGGATTAAACATGAAAAATGCGGGAAGGTTGTCGTAGCAACAAATGATGAACAGTTACCCTATCTTGACTCCTTAAAAGAGAGGGGTGAACAGAACGGGTTAAAGGGGTTGAGATATATTTCCTCCAAAGAGATAAAAGAATTTGAACCGTTTGTCTCAGGCATCAGGGGACTTCATGTTCCAGAAACCGGAATTGTGAACTATACTGATGTCACCAACAAATATGCAGAAATATTTAAAAAAAACGGCGGAGAAATTTATCTTAATTCCAGGGTAAGAAACATTTTGAATAATGGGAAGGGTTCCATCAGCTTAAAAACAGCCGGCGGGAATTTTGAATGTAAGGCATTAATAAACTGTGCGGGTCTCTATTCAGACAGGATTGCAAAAATGAGTGGCGTAGATCCCGGTCTGAAAATTGTGCCGTTCAGAGGAGAATATTACGAGCTGACAGAAGAGTGTCACGAATATGTAAAAAACCTTATCTATCCCGTCCCTGACCCAAAATTTCCTTTTCTGGGAGTACATTTCACAAGAATTATTGACGGTGGAGTCGAGGCCGGACCAAACGCAGTTTCTGCATTTAAAAGAGAAGGTTACTCCAAATTCAGTTTCTCATTCCGTGATTTTTTCGATATAATTACTTATAAGGGATTCTGGAAGATGTCATCAAAATACTGGAAAACAGGTTTTGGAGAATATTATCGCTCATTTTATAAACCGGCATTTGTAAAAGCTCTACAGCAGCTGATTCCCCAAATCCATGGAAAAGACCTGAAAACAGGCGGAGCCGGAGTCAGAGCCCAGGCACTGGAACCGGACGGCTTCCTTGTTGACGACTTCAGAGTTGTTGAAGCCCAAAATATGTTCCATGTTCTTAATTCTCCCTCACCCGCTGCAACTGCTTCAATAAGTATAGGTAAATCTATAGCAGAACAATCAATCAAAAACTTTAACTTTTAACAGATTTGCAACAAATTAAATGTTTTTTGGAAAATCCTGTAAAAGAACAGGGTTGACACAAAGCTCAGGAAAAAATATAGTACTTTTTTTAAACCGACCATGTATAAAAAAGTTAACTATAAAACTAATTACAGCAGGACCAGGGCTGAAACGGGATTTATAAATCTTTCAGACAGTTCAACCGGTACATATGGAGAATTGGGTTTCAAATCCGGACTCGAAGTTCACCAGCAGTTAAAGACAAAAGAAAAACTTTTTTGCAGATGTCCTTCGGGGATCTATCAAAAAGGTGATGAATTCGATGCCGAGATAGTCAGACACATGAGACCAACTTTAAGTGAATTGGGAGAATATGACGGGACCGCCCTGATGGAATTTAAAACAAAGAAGAATATAACTTACCGGATAATAAACAGGAGTGCATGCACATACGAGATAGACGATACTCCTCCATTTCTTATTAATGATGAGGCTCTCGGGATTGCTGTTCAAATCGCTCTGATGTTGAATACTAATATCGTTGGAGAACTTCACATTACACGAAAGCAGTATCTGGACGGAAGTATTCCCACCGGTTTTCAGAGAACTGCAATTGTTGGTATTGAGGGGAAAATACCGCTATCAAAAAAAAAGATTGGTGTGATCCAGTTAAGTATAGAAGAAGATTCCTGTCGGGAAGTCTCCGATATTGGTCATGAACGGATCTATACCACTGACAGGCTGGGAATTCCTCTCATAGAAACTGTTACATATCCGGACATGAAAACCCCTGATGAAGTATATGAAGCAGCACAGTATATCAGATATCTTACAAGGAGCTCCGGGTTAGTCAGGACAGGAATCGGAGCGGCAAGAGAAGATGTCAATGTGAGTATCAGAGGTGGAACCAGAGTTGAGATAAAGGGAGTAGCTCACATTAAATGGATCCCGGTTTTAACTCATATTGAAGCCTTCAGGCAAAAATCACTTTTAATTATCAGAGATAAACTTGCTGCAAAAAAGAGATCCGGGGAAAAAATCGAGTTTAAAAAAATAAAATTGAAAGGTAATGAGACTGAGTATACCCGCAAGCTTGTCAGGGATTTTCCCGAAGAAAATTATAAATTTTATGCAATAAAGCTTCCGAATTTCAGAGGAATTCTATCCGGCTTTACTCAGCCGGGAAAAACATTTGCAGACGAGATCAGTGACAGGATAAAAGTGATCGCCTGTATCGGAAAACCCAATATGATCCATACGGAAAGCCCTGATACGGTTATAAGTGAGGAAGAAGTAAGGGAAATCATTAAGCTTACAGATGCGGATATCGATGATGCTGCAATAATAATCTGGGGACCCAAAGATGATATCGACGAGGCCGTGTCAACTGTAATTGAAAGATGCGAACTTGCTTTTGACGGAGTCCCCAATGAAACAAGAAAAGCTCTCGGGAGTAAAGGAACTACAGCATTTGAAAGAGTCCTTCCCGGTCCGGACCGAATGTATCCGGATACCGACTCCGCACCAATTGCAATCAAAGATGAGAGAATTGAAAAAATTCGTAAATCTCTGCCCTTAGCTGTTAACAAAAGAGAAAAATGTATGAAACAGTGGGAGATACCGGAAGATACTTTTCCTTATATCCACAGAAAAAACCTTTTTCCGGTAATAAAAAAAATTGTCGACGAACTCAATTATTCTCCTTCATTTACGGGAACAATTTTCGGACACAGATTGAAAAGACTCGAAGGAATTTCCAAACCTGCAACAGGTTTCAGCTTTCAGAAAGTTGTCGCCCTGTTTAAATTCGTTCAGGATCGAAAACTGGAAAAAGAGATAATCTTTAAAATGCTTCCGGTGATTTATGAACATCCGAATATGGATTTTGAATCAGTACTTACAACCGTTAAATACAAAAAAATTAAAACAAAAGAGATTGAATCTTCAATTCCTTTATTAATGGAGAAATTCCTACAAATATCAACAGTAAAAGATGAACGTGCAAAAATAAATTGGACAATGGGGCAGTTGAGAAATTCAGTTATTGGGAATATTCCCCTCTCCGAACTATATCTCAAGGTCTCGGGAGCTGAAAATGGATGATCTGTTCAAGGGATACAGGGGAAAATCACTGTCACTTTTAAAGAAAAACAAAATACGAGTCTGGAGTGACGTAGAGGTAGAAAGCAGCAGAGGAAAATTCCGGGGAATAATACTGCCGCGATCTGAAAACGATGATGACCTGCATATAGTTTTGAAACTTAATACGGGTTACAATATAGGAATTAATGTTGAGACCATATCTAAGATAAATGAGCTTGGATTCAAAGAAGCTCACTATAAGATACCCGAGAAGGAGTTTCCTTTTTCGCCTGAAAAACCGAACGTCAAACTTTTCGGAACCGGGGGAACCATAGCATCAAGGCTGGATTACAGAACCGGAGCAGTTATTCCCGCATTCTCACCCGGGGAACTCTACGGCGCAGTTCCCGAACTGGCAGATATATGTAATCTGTCGACAGAAAAATTATTTGCCGTTTTCAGTGAAAATATGGGCCCCGCCCAGTATAAAAAACTGGCCGTATCAATTGGAGAAGAGATAAGAAGGGGGGTGGACGGCATTATTGTAGGACACGGAACAGATACTATGCACCACACTGCGTCAGCTCTGTCATTCATGATACAGGATCCTCCGGTACCGATAGTAATGGTCGGTTCCCAGAGATCTTCCGACAGACCGTCATCCGATGCCGCATTGAATCTGATCCATTCGGCAACAGCTGCAGCCTATTCCGATATTGCAGAAGTCATGGTATGTATGTTCGGTCCTACATCTGACGAATATGGATTGCTCCACAGGGGAACAAGAGTGAGAAAGATGCATTCGTCATACAGATCTACTTTCAGGACGATCGGTGATATTCCACTGGCAACTGTAACCCGGGAAAAGATCACTCCCTTAAAAAAGAATTACAGCAGGAGAAGGTCCGATACAAATGTAAAAATAGTACCTGCTTTTGAGGAAAAAGTTGCTCTCCTTTACTACTATCCAAATATGCAGCCGGATATTATTGATTCCCTTATTGCCTCCGGATATAAGGGCATTGTCATAGCAGGAACGGGTCTGGGACATGTGAATAAACCTCTCTATCCGGCCCTTAAAAGAGCTCAAAAAGCAGGGGTTTGCATATATATGACAGTTCAAACATTGTGGGGATTCGTTCATATGTTTGTTTATGATACAGGAAGAGATATGATGGAAAAAGGAGTTATTCCTTCTGAAAATATGCTTCCGGAAGTCGCCTATATAAAGCTGGGTTGGGCACTCGGACAGACAACCGACCTGGAAGAGGTAAAAAAGATCATGTTGACTCCCGTGAATGGAGAAATAACAAAGGGAGAGCCCTACAACGGTTACCTTGTTTTTCAGGGAGGGATCCCCGAAGTTGAAGATTTTCTGAAAAAACACCATAAATAGATAATATAATGGAGAGAAAAAGAATTAAAAATCCATTAATATGGGCATTTTCCACCTACCTTGCTGAGGGGTTCCCGTATTCGATCATCAGAACAGTTTCCGGACTTTTTTTCAGAGATATGAAGGTTTCTCTCGAGTCAATAGGATTGACGCCTCTGTTTGGTCTTCCATGGATATTCAAATTCCTTTGGGCTCCGCAGGTTGATAAATACGAGACAAAAAGAAGATGGATGCTTGTATCACAGGCAGCATTTACAATAATTCTTTTTTTTACAGGCTTTTTTGCACCAATCGAAAACGGAGTTTCCTATATTGCAATATTTTTTTTTCTTGGTGCTATTACTTCAGCAACAAATGATATCGCGATAGATGGCTACTATATGGAGGCATTGGATTCCGACGGACAGTCAAAATTTGTCGGGTACAGAGTCATGGCTTACAGAGTTGCCTGGATGTCAGGACCCGGAATAATTGCAACTGTCGGTACGACTATTGGATGGAGTTATGCATTTTTCCTGGCCGATTTTATCTATCTGCTGATATTTTTATTCCATTTAACACTGCTCGCTGAAGTGCAAAAAAGAGGAGAGAGTTTCCTCAACCTCCTTAAAAATTCATTCAAACCTAAAATATTCCTGATCCTTATTTTTGCAGGATTTTCAGCTGTCTCTTTGAGACTATTTTTCAATTCACAATTTTATGATGAACTTAAAGCCAGGGTTCCTATCTTAAAAAAGATAGGTTTTTCACATCTTGTCGCGATTATCTTACTTATAGGACTTATTATTCTCGGACTTAGCCGGAAAAAACTTGGGAGAATAATTAAAGCAAAGGGTGGGACCGAATACGGGAAGGCATTTTTATCCTTCATGGAGAGGGACAGGATATCAACTATCCTATCATTTCTGATACTTCTGAGAGCGGGTGAATGGGCTCTTACTGTAATGGTTGCACCAATGATTGTTGACATTGGAATTAAACAGCATTATGGATGGATAAGCGGCGGAGTAGGACTTCCCGCATCTATAGTTGGAGCCATGCTGGGAGGCTGGATGATTTCAAAATTCACCTTAAAAAAAATGATCTGGCCCTTCATTCTTCTTCAAAATCTTACAAATATAGTCTATATGCTGCTTGCTATACATCTGGATAAATTCATAAAACTGAATACAGGATCTGCAGATCCTGTCGGGATAGGGACTTTTAATATTATTTTAACCGCTTCTGTCCATGCATTCGATCAATTTGCAGGCGGACTCGGGACTGCAGTTTTAATGACATACCTGATGAGGATCTGTGCAAAAGAATTTAAAGCAACACACTATGCGATAGGTACAGGACTCATGAATCTTAGCGGCCTTTTTGCAGGAGTTTTAAGCGGTTTCATTGCCGGATGGCTTGGATATGCCTGGCTTTTTGGTATAAGTTTCATTTTCTCGGTGCCGGCAATGCTCTTTATTCCGCGCCTCCCCTATCTCGAAAACAAAAATTAAAAAAAAGGAAACTTTTTTATTTTATTTTCGTCTAATTAATTGAATTGTTGAAAGTTTAATTCCTCCTGGGAAAAATTGTATAGAGAAGGGGGTATTGCCCGGTACCCCCTTCATTTCCCGATAAAAAAAATATATACATCAGCACTTGAAATTTATTTTGGAATAGGCTATATAAGAAGATATAATTCCATTTTCAGGTTCATGAGTTTATTATTTCTTAATATGACAAAAAATTAAAGGACATATCAGATGACCAACAATTTTACAAAAGCAGAATATCCTGACATATTCAATGCAGTAAGCAGTGCAATTATCATATATGACAAAAATACCAGGAAGATAATCGAAGTCAACGATGCGGCCGTTGATCTCTTCGGATATACAAAAGATGAATTTGAAAAATTCAAAGCAGGTACACTGGGAACGGGTGAAGAACCGTTTACGGAGAACCGGGCTATAGAACTGATCAAAAAAACCGAAAAAGAAGGGCCACAGAGATTTGACTGGCTCACTAAGAATAAATATGGTCGGGAGTTCTGGATCCGGGTTGAGATCAAGAGAGCCGTTATTTCCGGAAAAGAGAGAATCGTTGCCATAATCCAGGATATTAATGAGCAGAAAATTGCCGAATCATCATTAAAAAAAAGTGAAGACAGATATAGAAATCTTTTGGAATCAATTCCGGTCGGGATAGTGATACACAGTGATAGAAAGATAGTGTATATTAACAATTATGCCATAAAAGTAGGAAAAGGTACCTCCAAAGAACAGTTCATTGGAAAAGATATCCTCGATTTTATCGCACCGGAATCAAAGGAAATGGTCAATGAGAGAGTCAGTTCCCTCTATGAATCTAACCGTTCTCTGAATATTGTAGAAGAAAATTTTATATGTCTTGACGGATCAAAAATTATTGTTGAAGTAAACGCATCCTCTTTCATTTATGAAGGTAAACCTTCCGCCCAGGTAATACTCAGAGAAATAACAGAAAAAAAACTGTATGAAGAAAAACTTACTAATTCCGAAAAAAGTTACCGGGAACTTTTCAACAATACATTAGCTGCAATTTACATCCAGGAACCCGACGGAACATTTATTGATGTTAATAAGGGAGCTGAAATGATGTACGGGTATCCAAAGGAGTTCTTCATAGGCAGAACTCCTGCGGATCTTTCCGCCCCCGGAAAGAATGACCTTGATTTAATAAAGGAATGTGTAATAAAAGCTTTTCAGGGAATACCCCAACAATTTGAATTCTGGGGAAGGAGAAAAAACGGAGAGATATTTCCAAAACTCGTGAAATTAAATAAAGGGACATATTTCGGAAAGGATGTAATTTTTGCTTACTCTCTGGATATTACGGAAATAAAAGCCGCTGATGCTGAACGTCAAATCCTTGAAGAGAGGATAATGAGTTCTCAAAAGCTGGAAAGTCTTGGACTCTTAGCAGGAGGTATCGCTCATGATTTCAATAATTATTTGACCGGTATCCTCGGCAATGCAGGACTGGCAAGAATGGAAATAGATTCGAATCCAAAACTTGCATCAAGAATAGAGACTATTGAAAATACGGCAGTTAGAGCTGCAGACCTCTGTAACCAGCTGCTCGCATATTCAGGAAAAGGGAGATTCGAGGTAAAACCTATTGATATTAATAAAACTATTTCCAAAATGACCGGACTCCTCAAAACATCAATCCCCAAAAAAATTGAGATAACTTTCAACCTTGAAGAGAATTTACCTTCGATTGAAGCTGATATTTCACAGATACGACAGATATTCATGAATCTTGTGATAAATTCATCGGAAGCAATCGGTGACAACACAGGAACAATTTCAATAACAACAAAAGTAGTCAAACTGGGAAGCAGATATCTCGGAAGCACATTACCTGGAGAAAAGCTGAAAAAGGGTAAATATGTGTTGATAGAAATTTCGGATACCGGGAGCGGAATAAAAGAAGAATATTTAAAAAGAATCTTTGATCCGTTTTTTACTACAAAGGATACGGGAAAAGGGTTGGGACTTGCAGCAGTAATAGGAATAGTAAAGGGGCACAAAGGTTCACTGAAAGTATATTCCGAGCCTGGTAAAGGTACATCATTCAAGATATTCTTCCCTGTTTCACCGAGAGCCGCTGTACTGCAGGGAGAAGAGGATTCCAGAGAGATCAAGCTCAGAGGATCAGGAACAATTTTGATTGCCGATGATGAAGAGACAATAAGAACACTCGGAAGAAATATCCTTGAAAAATTCGGATTCAAGGTGATAACTGCAATTGACGGTGAAGATACATTGATCAAATTCAATGAGAATAGAGGATCAATCGACCTTGTGCTGCTTGATATGACAATGCCAAAAAAAGACGGAGTTCAGGTCTTTAAGGAGATCAAAGAGACATCTCCGGATATTAAAATAATACTATCAAGCGGATATAACGAACAGGATGCAACAAACAGGTTCACATCCGATAAACTGGCAGGATTTATTCAAAAGCCATACAGGCCCGAAGATCTCCTGAATAAAATATTTTCAGTTTTAAAAAGGAAAAAAAATGAAAAATAAAACTTTTTTGTTTACATTGATCCTGTTAATAATATGTGTTGTTTACGGAGAACCAAAAAAAACTTTAACTCCTGTTAATCGCGTAAGAGAAATGGTTGACAAAACCGGGTTTGCTCAGTACGATTGGCAGATCAAAAAGATTATTGAAAGAATTGAATATTCGTTAAAAGAAAGAGGTGACGTCGTAGAAAAAGTTGAAAAAGTCTCTTTTCCATGGAAGGCTCTCATTTCACCTCACGACGATTTTAGCTACGCAGGACCTCTGTATACAAAACTTCTTAAAAATCTGAAGGCAAAAACGATTATAATGTTTGGAGTTGCACATAAAGCAAAATCTTTAGGACTCAGGGATAAGATAATCTTCGGTTCGTATAAAAAGTGGCATGGTCCCTTCAAACCCATAAACGTTTCATCAGTGAGAGATGAGATAATAGGAACTCTTCCCAAAGATACATATACCGTTAGTAATAAGATGGTTACCATCGAACACTCACTGGAAGCTCTCATTCCTTTTATCCAATATTACAACCGGGATTTTGAAATAGTTCCAATCCTGGTCCCATACATATCAGCGGGAGAAATTGGAAAGATTGCCCCGGTGCTTGCCAGGGTAATTTTTAGTATTGTAAAGAAGAGAGGCTGGAAATGGGGAAAAGATTTCGCAATTGCAATCAGTTCCGATTCGGTTCATTACGGTGATCGGAATTGGGGAGGAAAAAACTTCGCAAAGTTCGGGGCAGATAAAAAAGGTTACAAACTTGCGATGGCTCATGAAAAGGAGATCATTAATAATTGCCTGACAGGCTCACTCTCAAACAAGAAGATTCAAAGATTTATCGGTTACACTGTTCAAGAGAGAGATTATACCGAGTATAAATGGACCTGGTGCGGAAGATACTCCATTCCTTTCGGGCTTAGTGTAACGATGGAAATTGAGAAGTTGTCCGGTGAAAAACTTTCGGGAAAACTGATCGGCTACTCAACCAGCATTGATCATCCTCATATAAAGGTTGATGACCTCAAAATGGGAGTGACAGCTCCTGCGAATATTCGACACTGGGTAGGCTACACTGCCATTGGATATAAAGTGCCGTAATCAGACTTTTTTCTTTTTCCATTTTCCTTTTCTGAAAATTGTGACACCGATTATTGCAGTGGAAAGATCGGCAAGAATTATTGCATAGTAAACTCCGAATGAGGCAAAATCCAATTTAACCGCAAGCAGATAAGCAACAGGTATCTCCAACAGCCAGAAACTGAATAAATTTATTATAGTTGGTGTTTTTGTGTCACCCGATCCGTTCAACCCCTGTATCATGACCATCCCTATTGCATAAACCGGAAATATCAGGCTGATAAAAAGGAGAGTATTGACACCCGAATCTATGACATCGGCAACATCCGTAAAAATAGAGATAAGGGACTCTGCAAAGAGAAAATTCAGTATTGCCACTCCCGACAAAAAAAGAAAATTTATCTTCGCAGTTAAAATGACAGAAGCTTCCGCCCTTTTCGGTTTACCTGCACCCAGATTCTGACCGATCATCGTAGCCGCAGCATTGCTCAGTCCCCAGGCTGGAAGCAGCAAAAAAATTATGATCCGAATAGCGATTGTATACCCTGCCATAACTGAACTTCCAAATGAAGACATTATCCTTACAAGCCCTATCCAGCTTGATGTTGCTATGATAAACTGGCCTATTCCGCCAAGAGAGATCTTAACGATTTTCTTTACCAATTTTACCTTCAAAGAAAAATCATTAAAAACTATTTTTATTCTGTGATGTCCATTGAAGAGCAAAAACATCTGGATAATTACACCCGTTCCCCTTCCGATCACAGTTGCAAGAGCGGCCCCTGTAATTCCGAGTTCCGGGAAAGGTCCCAGGCCGAATATTAGACAAGGATCAAGTATAATGTTTATTGTATTAGAGATAAATAGTATTCTCATTGAGAGTGCTGCATCTCCTGCACCCCTGAAAACAGCATTAATAATAAAAATAAGCATAATGACAATGTTGGCTCCAATTATAATCATTGGATAACCGAATCCTTCGGTGACCATTTTTTCAGTTGCTCCCATCACATTGAGAAGTTCCTTTGAATAAAAGAAACCGATAAATGCGATTGGAAGTGATGCAATAAAACCAATACCGATAGACTGTGCGGCGGTAACAGATGCATCGCCATACTTCTTCTCCCCCACCCTTCTTGCAACCAGTGCAGTCGTCCCCATACCCAGCCCCATGGAGACCGCATAAAGAATTGTCATTAAAGATTCCGTTATTCCGACAACAGCCACAGCTTCAGAGCCTATTCTTGAGACAAAATATATGTCCACTACGGCAAAAACAGACTCCATTGACATCTCAATCACCATCGGGATAGAGAGCAGCAGGATCGCCCTTCCGAGATTTCCCTTGGTAAAATCCTGGTCGGTTCCCTTTATGGCTTCGATGATATCACTGAAAGTTCTTCTGATTCTTCCTTTTTTCATATGAGAAAGAGTCTATTGGCTGAAGCCCAGTTTGTCAATAGCCTGACACTATTCTTAATTTTGAAGGTAAAGAGCAAATATTAAGGTATAATATATTTGAAATGAAATTCATTCAATTTGATACAAACTCGGAACTGTATAAAGAGGAATTGGAACTAAGAACAGAAGTTTTAAGAAAACCTTTGGGAAAAGTTTTCAGGGAGGAGTTTCTGCAGCAGGACAGTGAGCAGTTACACTTTTCTCTAATAGATGAAAATGGGGTAATGAAAGCATGCCTTCTCATTAAGCCTTTAAGTGAAGAGATTGTTAAGCTGAGACAGATGGGAGTTTCTCCGGGAAGTCAGGGAAGAGGACTCGGGAAAAGGCTTGTAGAAGAAGTGGAAGAAAGGCTGAAACAGCTTGGGTATAAGCATATCGAACTGCATGCAAGAAGATACGCTGAAGGGTTTTACCTGGAACTCGGATATGAACCTGTCGGAGAAGAGTTTTATGAGATCGGCATCCCCCACATAAAAATGGGGAAAAAACTCTGAACCAATCTACCTCTTTTTATATTTTTCAATAATCCATTTTGGCGGTGTCAGGTCAACTTTGTGATATTTATCCCTTATAACCGTTGATGGCAGGTAGTATGACTGCACACTGTTATAGAGCCAGTTGAGAAATTTGGTGTTCATATCAACCCCGGAATAATCCCTGAAATATTCAACGAGACCAAATGTATTGAACGGAAAAAACGTATATTTTTCATAAAGGTATTTAAGAAATCCTATAAAGTTTTCCCGGCCGCCGGCTG
>CAZNLS010000072.1:0-12181 GCA_964573895.1 uncultured Clostridia bacterium | reverse complement strand
TTTTTCCGAAAGGAGCAAGGGCAAGACCTGCCAGTTTTACATGCTGGGCGGCAAATGGTATTCCGATTATAGTGATTCCGAGAATAAGGGCCCAGATAAGATGGTGCAGGGCAATCCATATTCCGCCGGTGAAGAACCAGAGAATATTCATGAAGAGTGCGAGGCATCCGGTTCCCATATTTTTTCGTTCAATATTTTTCCCGAAGGGCCAGAGGCTGAGTTGTGCCAGTTTGAATATCTGGAGTCCGAAAGGGATTCCTATAATTGTTATGCAGAGAATGAGCCCGGAAAATATGTAATGAACAAATAGAAAAAAGCCCCCGAAAACCAGCCAGATTACATTACCCAAAGTTCCCATTAATAACCCCCTTTGCTTGAGAAGATAGATGATAACATACTAAGTCTTCAAAGGCACATAATTTATAAATTATAAAAATAATTTGGGGAAAAAAGTGTTAGAGGTGATATAATTTTAATAACATTTACTTTAAAAATTAAATAATTGTATCTGACGATGACAGAAATATTATATAAAACCGGAAACTTCACAGAGAAGATTGAACAACTTGACCCCGGAGAATTAGTCAGGGAAAGGTATGAGATTTTGTCGGTGCTGGGGGAAGGGGGGTTTGGAAAAGTTTATTCGGCATTTGACAGGATACTAAAAAAAGAGGTTGCCCTTAAATTTCTAAGCCGTGATGTTATTGACAGTGAAAAAAAGTTTATAAGGGTGAAAAGAGAGATAAATATTTCCCAGAAGATCACCGATCCGGGAATAGTAAAAATATTTTCACTCGAGGAGTGGAAAGGTTCATTTTTCCTGGTTATGGAGAGGGTTTTCGGGAGAACTCTGAAGGATATACTGGAAGAGAAGAAAAAACTGAAATGGGAGAATTTCAAAGATATATTCCTGAAGATTATCGAAGCAATAGAGGTACTCCATTCAAACGGAATTGTACACAGAGATATGAAACCATCGAACATTATGATTGGAGCAAATGGCGACATAAAACTGCTCGATTTCGGACTATCAAAGGAGGTGAACGATCTTGAAAAGACCTCATCACTGGGAGAAATAGTCGGTTCCCCATACTATATGTCACCAGAGCAGGTTTCAATGAATGATGTTGGCCACAGATCCGATATCTACCAACTGGGATTGATCCTCTATGAATCACTCTCCGGAAATGTCCCATTCTCCGATCAGAGTTCTACTCTGGATATACTATATAGGAGGCTATCCGAGGAACCCAGATCCGTCTCTCTTGAGGGTGTAAAGGTCCCGAAATTTGTAGAACATGGAATAATGAAAGCACTGGAACGGGACGAAAGGGATCGTTTTACTTCTGCCGAAGTGATGAAAGAGTATTTTAAAGAAGGGAAATACCCTTTTATGGGAAAGAGTCTGAGAAGGATCAGGAAACATCCTGTTATCGCATCACTGCTAGTGCTGATAATAGCAGGTGTTTTTTTCTCTGCATTCTTATTTAGAAAAGGTTCACTCGAGACCGGCAAAATGGAGTTCAAAGATTCTAAACTGAGTGTTTATAATGGACTAGGGAATAAATTATTTGAGAAGGATTTTTATCCATCTACCGTTCTGAATGCTGTTACTCACAGGATCAGTAAAAATTTTATTATTCTAAACAACAGAACATTTAGGGGTAATCAGCTCTCTACTGATGAGAATGTAATTGCCGTTTTTCTTACAAAAAAAGATCTTTACCGCGATATTGTCGAAGAATCGCTGGTCTCTCCACGTTATGCAAGCAGTCTCAGTATCGTAGACAGAAAAGGAAAGATTCTCTTTAAAGAATTTTTTCATCTCAATTTTAAGCAGTTCCAAAAAGAAATTTATTCGGGGTGGATGAATTTCCAAAGGATCAGAAAGAGAGATGTTGACGGTGATGGTGATAAAGAACTGCTGTTTGAAACCTGTCATAATATGAGTATGTTTCCTGCACAGTTTGTTTTAATGGACGATCTTAGTTTTTACAATCTTTACAATCCGGGTCACTTAAATTGGGTTAAACCTGTTTTAGAAAAGGGAAAGTATAGATTCTACATCTTTGGAGAAAATAACCTAATGTGCCATATGTTTTTTTTAGCTGATGTTGATCTGAAAAAATATGGCAGGATCCAGTTTATTCCAAATCTGACTGAGCAAACTAACAGTATTAAACTTTCATATTTTTACTATATTCTCCCCGGCAATTTATTATTAGTTCAAGACAGATGGAAAGAGAAGGGTGAGATGGTTTTTAATAATCTTGCGGATAACTCCGTTATAACAGTTAAAAATAATTATACACTCATTGTAAAAAAAGGATCCCAAAAAAAAGTATTTAAAGATGAGTTCAAAGTTGTTTTTGAAGCATACAGTATGATTCAAAGAGTATACAGAAATAAAATTGTGGTAAAGGATTTCCCCGGAGCTTACCGGATATTGAATTCATTCGATGTTTCCAGGATCAGGAGTCCCTATCTTTTGTCGGTATTTTACTTTTATAAAGGAGACCTGGAAGTATTAATGGGAGATCTGGAAAAAGGGAAAAATTCATTAAAAAAATCGCTTAACTATTTTAAGGGTAATAATGATGCAATCCAGAAAATGTATGAGATATCTTTTCTTAAGGGAAAACCGAAAAGAGAGAAGTTTGATGAAAGAAGGGTTGCGGAAAAAAATATTAAATTTTACGGCCTTGGAGAAAACGGTGTTAAGCTTTTTTCTGTATATACTTCCCTTCAGGAGGGGAAATTCAGACATGCGGAAAAAATTATCTCTTCAATGCATCGTGAAAAGACAGTTTTGAAATCTGTTATTGATATTTTTAGAGGCAGATATTCGGATGGATATCAATTGATGAAAGAGTTAAATGGAAAAATTACGACTCCCTTCACACTTGAGGAATCAAGATTGATGTTTTCAAGATTGGTTCTTCTATCTTACTTGTTTTCCCCAAAAGATAAAAAACCGGCTAAAAAAGATTTAGATCTTTCCAGGTTCTATTTCAAAGATATTGCAGATAATATGTTTCTATATAGTAACCTTGCCGAGATCTCTGCCTCATGGTCTCTGGTCGGCCGGGAACAGAGGGATGATCTTGCCGATTTTTCAAAGGAGAAATTTGATGAACTCATAAAGCGGGCAAAAGGGGATGTCGCGTCAAAGCTTTGGCTCTTTTATGATTCTTTTATATATGGTTTGACAATGGAAAAGCTGGAAAACAAAATTGAATCGGTAAGGGGTTATGAGATGTGCATCAAATCAAATCCGCATACTGATCTTGCAAAGAGAGCAAAACGGAAATTAGAAAAATTGCGATTATAATCGCAGAATAGTTACAATCGATTAATATTTTTTAAGTAGAACTCTTTACTTCAATTATTCGATTATTTAATATATCTGCATGAAAATAGAATTTAATGATAAAGTTGTTCTTGTTTCGGGAGGAACACGTGGGATTGGCAGGGCCGTGAGCATGAAATTTGCTCAGGCCGGAGCGTCGGTAGTCATGAACTACAGAAATGACAAAAAGTCGGCAGAAGAGACACTTGCAGAAATGCCGGGTGATGACCACAGTGTTATTAAATGTGATCTGACAGATACCGGACAGATAAGGGAGATGGTGAAGAAGGTTGTTGACGAATATGAAAAGATTGATATTCTGGTAAATAACGCAGGCATTTATGAGGAGATTGATCTCACAACTTTCGATGATGAAAAATGGTTCACTCACTGGGATAGGACGATAGGGCTGAATATGTTCGGAGCGGTTCATCTGACTTACTACACAGTAAAAGAAATGGCAAAAACAGGCAGCGGCAAGGTGATAAATATAACTTCAAGAGGAGCTTTCCGTGGTGAGCCCGGGGCTCCCGCATATGGGACAAGCAAAGCCGGAATAAACTCCTTTAGCCAGTCAATGGCAAAAGCGATGGCTTCCAAAGGGATATACTTCTACGCTGTAGCGCCGGGTTATGTAGAAACCGATATGACCGAAGATATTCTTAACTCCCCGAGAGGAGAGGATATTCGCGCCCAGAGTCCGCTTAACAGGGTGGCAAAGCCTGAAGAGATTGCAAACGCCGTATTTCTGCTCGCTTCCGGCGGGACTGAATTCATGACAGGATGTATCGTTGATATCAATGGTGCATCATACCTGAGAATGTGACAAAAAAATGAATGCGATAAAGAGGTATCTTCATAAACTTTCAAATGAACGAAAACTGATCTCTCTCTTCAGAGAGGCAGGTGCTACTACATTTGACCTGGCAAGCGATCCCAAAGACTTTGAAGATATAAAAATTTCGGTTTTCAATAAGATGATCCGGAAGAAAGTTCTGGAAAGAGCTGATATGAACAGGTATTTTTTAAATGAAAGGGAACTGTTAAAATACAGAATGGAAAAGAGTAAATGGGGAATGATATTATTGCTTGCAATTTTAGGAGCCATAATTCTCTTCTTCAATAAGTAAAAAAATCCTCTCTATCCAAAACTAAATCCTGATTTTACTGTTTATCACTTATGTTTTATAATAGTGTGAATCGGAGGCAATAATGAAAAGATTTATTTTTTTTCCGCTGATTGTTTTACTGATAATAGCGGGGTGTAATGTGAAAAAATACAAAGAAGACGGAATTTATGCTGAAATCAATACCCAAAAGGGAATTATAGCTCTGAAGCTCTATTTTAAAAAGGTGCCGATGACTGTAGCAAATTTTGTCGGGTTGTCCGAAGGAACCATAAAGAACAGTGCCAGGGGTGAAGGTGAACCTTACTTCGACGGACTGACTTTTCACCGTGTTGTCAAGGGATTTGTGATTCAGGGCGGTGATCCTAATGGTAACGGGACCGGGAATCCCGGGTATAGTTTCCCTGATGAATTTGATCCTTCGCTGAAACATGACAGTGCAGGAATTCTATCAATGGCAAATGGAGGACCGGGAACTAACGGAAGCCAGTTCTTCATAACATTATCTGCAACTCCACACCTTGACGGGAAGCATTCGGTATTCGGAAAAGTAATAAAGGGACTCGATGTGGTCAACTCTATTCAACAGGGTGACAAGATTGAGAGTGTTAAAATATATAAAGTAGGTGAGGAAGCAAAGTCATTCATCGCAGCTAAAATTTTCGAGAAAATGAGAAAGAAAGCTGTTGAGTCGGCTGAAAAAAAACTTGAATCGAAAATAAAAGAGGAAAAGAAAATAATAGAAAAAAACTGGCCTGAAAGAAAGACAACTCCATCCGGACTGATGTATATTATACTCAAAGACGGCAAGGGAGATAAACCTATGAAAGGTGATATTATTTCTGCCCATTATACGGGAAAATTTCTTGACGGTAAAAAATTCGACAGCTCCGTTGACAGGGGGAAACCACTGGAATTCCCCGTAGGTATTGGAAAGGTCATTCCCGGATGGGATCAGGCACTGCTCGATATGAGGGCCGGGGAAAAGAGGATTTTGATAATTCCACCTCATCTTGCATATGGGAAAAGAGCTGTGGGACCTATTCCTCCAAATTCCACGCTTGTATTTGAAGTAGAGCTTCTCAAAATCAAAAAATAATTAACAATACATTACAAATCCCGGGAGGTCGGAAATGGATGATCTGTTAATAACAACGGGGAAAGGAGCTGTAAACAATGCTCTTAATAAAGGCTCCGGATCAAACCTGATTGTCTGGATTCTCCTGATCGTAGTATTGGCACTTGTTGCCTTTATCCTTATCAGGGACAGAAGGGCAAGGCAGTGGCTAATCTCTCTTTTCAAAAAGGCAGGGAACAGGATTAAGCGTGCCAGGATAAATTCAAAAATCGACAAGTTGAATGAAAATGTACGTGATCTTGTAATTAACCTTGGAAGAGAGACATGGAAGAGACATCTTATGCCTGAAAAGAGTGAAAATGTCCGGAGACTTATCAGTGAATCGCTGAAAAAAAAGAGTGAATCTGACTCCGGCATGGAAGAGATAAACGGAAAACTGGATAAGATTAACCGGGAGTTTAAACGGAATGAGAAAACTAAAGATGACCGGATAGGAGATTTGAAAAGAAAAAAAGAACCTTTTGAAAAAAAGTATAAAGAGTATAAAGACAAACGTAATGATTTTGAAAAGATGGAAAGATCACTTGAAAAGGGTATCTTGAGATTAAAAAATAGTATAGAAAAAGAAAAAAAGACACTCTTAGAACTGGCAGAAGATAAACTTCTTGATAGTGAGGAGAGAGATTTCCGTCAGAGGAGATCGGAAGAATCATTGAAGGCTGCTGAAATTGAGCTGTCAAACTCAAATAAAGAATTACCGGAAGTTAAAAATAAGATTTCCGCTCTTTCGGAACAGATCGGTTCTGCTGAGAGTGAGATAAAAAAGTTTGAAGGAAATGCAGAAAAAATCGAAGAGGAATTCGAGGAAGTAAGAAAAAAATCGGATGAGTTGAAAAAAGAGTTGATGACTGAAAAAGGAAGAGTTGCTGCCGGTCTAAGCGAAGTAAAAAAGAGACTTGATTCCGATTTTTTTCTTCTCGGTGACCTTGCCGTTAAAGTCCGCCCTGATGATAATTCCCTTTCAAAATTATTTGCGGAAATCGACTCAAATCGTGAAAAGATCAATAACCTGAAAAAAGAACTCGAAACTTTAAGATAGCATAAAAAAAGCAACTTCAATTTTTAAATTCTTAATTCTTAATTAATTCTTATTACCTCTAAAGGCCCACCGGTGATTCCGGCCGGGATGCCGATAAAGTTGACAACCTGAAAAAATAATACTATACTGTATGCGAACAAAAGACGAACTAAAATGATAACCGGAAAACAGAAAAAATTTCTTGATATACTTAGATCACTGGTATCAAAACTGGGATATTTCCCTTCCGTCAGGGAGATCGGAAAAGCTGCCGGTCTCTCATCCCCCGCAACCGTTCACTCCTACCTTGCACGCCTCGAAGAGAACGGTTTCCTCAGAAGGGACGGTCGTTCCCGGGCACTCGCTGCGGGTCCTCTATCTGTTCCGGTCGTGGGCATGGTCCCTGCCGGATCCCCCGTGGAGATATTCGAGTCACTCGGGGAGGAGATAGAGCTTCCCGAATGGATGATTGAGAAGGGGGGGGAGAAGGTAGCACTCAGGGTGAAGGGGGAAAGTATGAAGGATGCATTTATCCGTGACGGCGATGTGGTCATAATAAAAAAATGTCCCGATGCTGATTCGGGGGATATGGTAGTGGCTCTCCTGGAAGACTCTTCGATTACTCTGAAGAGACTCCGCAAGAAGGGAAAAAATGTCTGGCTGGTTCCGGAAAACCCCTCTTTCAAACCTATATATGATCCTTTCACTATCGCAGGGAAGGTCATCGGGGTGATGAGGAGATATTAGTGTGGATACCCCTTTTGTCCTTCACGTCGATATAGATGCATTCTTTGCAGCTGTTGAAGTGATGCACGATCCGTCGTTAAAGGGGAAGGCTGTAATCATAGGCGGAATGCCTGATGAGAGGGGTGTGGTCTGCACCGCTTCCTACGAAGCGAGAAAGTTCGGTGTCCACTCCGGAATGGCCCTGAGGAATGCTTACAGAAAATGTCCTCACGGGATTTTTCTCAGGGGAAGATACCATGTCTATGACCGCATATCGAAGCGCTTTTTCAAGTGCCTCTCCAGGTTCTCACCGACTGTCGAGGCGGTTTCCGTTGATGAAGCCTATCTTGACATGAGCGGGATGAAGTACCGCACTGAACACATTTATGAACTCGTATCTAATATAAAGGCCTCCGTTGAAAGGGATATCGGGATCAGGGTATCTGCGGGCGCAGGTTTTACGCGTCTCGGCGCGAAGCTTGCAACTGAAGCCGCAAAGCCGGGGGGAATATTCTTTATGGCCGACGAGCGGGAATTTATCTCCGAACTGTCACTTGAGAAGGTTCCCGGAATAGGACCGCATACTCTACTGATCCTGCAGGGAATGGGAATAAGAAGGGTAGGGGAACTGAAAAAGAAATACTTTTCCCTCTGGAAGCGGGTCATAGGACAGCATTTCTACTCAATGTCGGGATACAGAGAGAGGAGGCAGCCTAAAAGCAGGAGTTTCAGCAGGGAGACTACGTTTCCAGATGATATACGTAACAGGGATATGATAGTCTCACATCTGTCATACCTTGCCGACAGGATCTCGGTTTACCTTTCGGATAAGAACCTTTTTACCGGAAGGGTCGAGGTAAAGGTACGCTTCAGCGATTTTTCAACTTTTACAAAGAGGGCACCCCTGGAGTTCCCCACCTTCTCTTTCGGAAGCATTTTCCGAAGTGCCGTTCCGCTCCTGGATGAGCTTTTGAAGAAGAGAAATCTGCCCGTGAGACTTGTGGGAATAAAGGCGGAGGATATATCGGAGCAGAGGGATATTCTTCCTTTCATCCGGTTGAAGGATGAGGAGGTGAGCCGGGGAATCCACAGTGTCAAGGGAAAGTTCGGATTCTCATCAATTTTTACCGGAAGGGAACTGATGCTTCAGAAAATCTACCCGTTCGAAAGAGAAGGAGTTGTCCTGAAGACGGCATCATTAACGAAATAAACAGTGAAAATAGAGTTGAATTGAAACACTGGTTGAACTAATATATCGATATGGCGATTGAAAATAGTGTGGGTAAGAAAGAGCTTAATTCAGATTATGAACCTCAGTTTGAAAGATTCCACGATCTGATTAAATTCCGCGTACGGGAGATACTTCTTGTTTCAAGTTATTATGATGCATTCGTTCTTGAAGAGGATGGGAGACTTTCGGAGAGGATATTCAGTGAATATGTAGATCTGAATCTTCGATTTATTCCCAGGATAATCAGGGTATCAAGTGCCGATGAGGCGTTAAAACTTTTAAAGAAAAGTTCATTTGATCTGGTCATAACAATGACAAGATTAAAAGATATGAACCCTGACGAATTCGGAAGGCGGGTAAAGAAGACAGATCCCGGTCTGCCTGTAATCCTGCTGACTTATGACTGGCTTGCTCCGGAAAAACTTGCGTACCTCCGGGAATCGGACGGTATAGATAAGGTGTTTTACTGGACCGGAGACACAAGGATCCTTCTTGCAATCATTAAATTTGTTGAGGATAGAAAAAATGTTGACAGGGACATTGCACTCGGTGTTAGAATAATTCTTGTAATTGAGGATTCACCCCGGTTCTATTCACTTTTTCTACCTTTGATATATACGGAAATAATGACACAGACCCGCTCATTAATTTCCGAAGGAGTTAATGATCTCCACCGTATGTTAAGAATGCGGGCAAGGCCCAAGATCCTTATGGCGGAAACGTTTGAGCAGGGGAGAGAAATATTCAGGAAGTATAAAAAGAGTCTTCTGGGAATTATATCCGATATCAGATATCCCCGAAAGGGAGAGATCGATCCTGATGCGGGTTTCAGATTTGCCCGGAAAATAAAAGAGGATATACCGGACATTCCTTTTCTTCTTCAGTCCTCGAATCCCCAAAACAGGGAAAAAGCTGAAAAGAAGGGTCTGGATTTCCTTAACAAATACTCTGAAAACCTGCTTGAAGATCTGAGGACTTTCATCCTCTCTAATTTCGGCTTTGGAGATTTTGTATTTAAAAACAGTAAGGGGAAAATTATCGGAACGGCGTCAAACCTTCACGAATTCATCAAAATGATTGATCTTATACCTGATGATGTTCTTGAATATCATGCCGGGAAAAATCATGTCTCTATCTGGCTTCGTGCAAGAACGGAGTTCGAAATAGCGGACAAGCTTAGGCCACTTAAGGTCTCTGATTTTACCGGAATTGATGAAATGAGGAGATTTATAAAGAACGAGATTGGTACAGTAATAAAAAAAAACCAGTTTGGTGTTATCACTGATTTTGGGGCATCAACTTTTTATACGGATAATTCCTTTATCCGTCTGGGGAGCGGGTCGCTTGGCGGAAAAGCGAGAGGAGTGGCATTTATTAATTCCCTACTTGCAAATACCGGGTTGAAAGAAAAATTCCCTGATGTGGAAATTAAAACTCCGCACACTTTCGTCATTTGCAGTGAAGTTTATGAAGAGTTTATTGCTTCGAATAAATTGCAGCATTATGCTATCAGGCAGCAGAATAACGAGAAGATCGCAAAAAAATTCCTTTCCGCAAAATTGCCGAAGAGCCTTAGAAAAGATCTTCTCACAATAATTGAGAATATAGATTTTCCGGTAGCCGTACGATCTTCAAGCCTCCTGGAAGATTCACAACTTCTACCGTTTGCAGGGCTCTATTCCACATATATGTTGTCTAATAACAGTTCTGAAATAAGCGTCAGATTCAAGCAGCTCCGAGATGCAATCAAACTCGTTTATGCTTCTGTCTTTTTCAAATCACCTAAAGAATATGTGAAAAATACAAATTTCAGGATCGAAGAAGAGAAGATGGCTGTAATAATACAGCAGATTGCCGGAATGAAGTTTGAGAAGAGATTCTATCCCGTTATTTCAGGAGTTGCCCAGTCATACAATTTTTATCCGTTCTCACATATGGAAGCGGATGATGGAATTGTTCAACTTGCAATCGGCCTCGGTATGACGATTGTTGAAGGGGGGCATGTTTACAGGTTTTCTCCAAAATACCCGAATATGAATCCGCCGTATTCAAATGTTTCCGAACTGATAAAAAATTCACAGAGCAGTTTTTATGCACTCGATATGTCCATGGGGGATGTTGCGGATTTTAGTGACGAAAAATTTAATCTGATTAAATGCGATCTGACATCATCCGAAAAGGATGGGACTCTTTTTTTTGCCGGTAGTACCTATTCGAAAAATGATAACGCAATCAGGGACACAATATCCATTAAAGGTCCGAGAGTTGTTACATTTGCAAATATACTGAAATATAATATATTCCCGCTTGCAGATATTCTTAATGAGATACTCGGAATCGGAAGAGAATCATTTGGCTCTCATATAGAAATTGAATTTGCCCTTAATCTCTACAGGGATAAAAATAAAAAACCGGAATTTAATTTTCTCCAGATCAGGCCTATGGTGACTTCGGTTGAGAATTTAAATATTCTCCCTGAAGAAATTAACCATGAAGAACTGTTTCTTTCATCAATTCATCCCCTTGGAAATGGGATATTTAGTGATATAAAAGACATCGTATATGTTGATCCTGAAAAATTCGATATTTCCCGGTCGAGGGAAATAGCAGTTGAGATAGGTATGATCAATTCGCAACTCAATTCCGCCGAAAGGAGGTATATTCTGATAGGATTCGGCAGATGGGGGACTACGGATCCCTGGCTGGGTATTCCTCTGGACTGGCACCAGATGAGCGGTGCGAAAGTTATAATTGAATCAAATATGGGGAAGTTCAAGGTTGAGCCCTCACAGGGGAGTCATTTCTTCCACAACCTGATCTCATTACAGATGGGTTACATGCATATAAAAGGTAATGACAAAAGGGATTTTATAGACTGGAATTGGCTGAAGGAGAAAAAAAGGGGAGGTAATGATTTTAATTTCATTTCACATATTGAGTTTAAAAAACCTGTAGTAGTCAAGATAGATGCTAAAAACTCAATAGGTGTAATTTATAAGCCCTGAACCCTAATTTATTTCCGTTACCCAGTTGTACTTATCCTCCGATTCACCATACTGTATTGCTGTAAGTGAATCAAAGAATTTTTGAGACCATTTTCCGGTCTTATTTTCATTGATGATATATTCTTTATTCAAATAATTCAGTTTTCCTACAGGACTAATAACTGCGGCAGTTCCTGCTCCGAAGATCTCGGTGACTGTTCCTGAAGTTATACCTTCGGTAATTTCATTAATAGATATAGGCCGTTCAACCGGCTCAATTCCCAGATCTGAGGCCATTTCCAATACAGACTTTCTTGTGATTCCCGGCAATATAGTTCCATGCAAAGGCGGAGTTACCAGTTTGTTGTCGATTATGAACATTATATTCATAGCACCGACTTCCTCTATATATTTGTGCTCTTTAGCATCAAGCCATAAAACCTGGCTGTATCCTTCTGTGTTTGCAATTTTTGTTGCATACAGACTGCCTGCATAGTTTCCGCCTGCTTTGGCTGCTCCTGTTCCACCTTCTGCAGCCCTTGTATATTTGTCGCTGACCCATAGGCCAATAGGGTTAAAACCTTCTTTATAGTAAGAACCAACGGGAG
>CAZNLS010000071.1:0-12332 GCA_964573895.1 uncultured Clostridia bacterium | reverse complement strand
AATTGGTAGAGCACCGGTCTCCAAAACCGGCTGTTGGGGGTTCGAGTCCCTCCTGACCTGTTCTTTACAAATGAAAAATAAAAAAATTTTTAAACGGATTGGTAATTATTTAACCGAAATCAAAGGTGAGATAAAAAAGGTTACATGGCCAAACAAAAATGACCTTGTTAAGACTACAATTGCAGTTCTGGTCTCTTCTTTTATTTTCGGTGTTTTCCTTTTTATTGTGGATGCATTCTTTTCAAGGGTTATTAGAGAAATCGTAGGGATTTTTAAGTAGGATATCATGTCAAAAAAGTGGTATATCATTCATGTTTTTTCCGGAGCGGAAGAGTTTGTTGTTAAGGCATTGAACGAAAAGATCAAGAAATTTGGAATGGAAAACAGCATTTTTGATATTGTTATCCCAAAGGAAAATGTGATTGAAATAAAAGGTGGTAAAAAAGTAATCACTGAAAAAAGATCATTCCCCGGATATATTCTTGTTCAAATGGATATGAATGATAAAAACTGGTATTTTGTAAGAAATACACCGAAGGTTACGGGCTTTGTCGGGTCCGGAAAAAAACCGAAACCACTTTCTGAAAAAGAAGTTGCAACAATTCTCAAGCATATAGAAGTAACACAGGAGACACCACAACCGAAATACCATTTTTCAGTAGGTGATTCGGTTAAAATCATAGATGGTCCTTTTCTGAACTTTAACGGAGTAGTTGATAATGTTCAGACTGAAAAAAACCTGTTAAAAGTGATAGTAACTATATTCGGCAGGCCGACACCTGTCGATCTTACATTTCTACAGGTAGAAAAAATTTAGGAGATTTATAATGGCAGCACCAAAAGAAAAACCAGTAAAAACTTCCTTTAAGTTGCAGTTACCCGCGGGAAAAGCAACTCCGGCTCCACCGGTAGGCCCGGCTTTGAGTCAGCACCAGTTGAATATTATGGAATTTGTAAACCAGTTCAATAAGGCGACGGCAAAAATGGAAGACGGAATGATCATTCCGGTAGAAGTAATGGTTCATCCGGATAAAAGTTTTACCCTGAAGCTGAAAACCCCGCCGGCCTCATATCTGCTGAAAAAAGCAGCCGGAATAATGAAAGGATCCGGGGAACCCAATAAGGAAAAGGTAGGAAAAGTGACCAGGAAACAGATTGAAGAGATTGCAAATTTGAAAATGAAAGATCTTAATACCGATGACGTTGAGCAGGCATCGAGGATAATAATGGGATCAGCAAGAAGTATGGGAGTGGAGATAGAGAGATGAAGAGAAGTAAGAGATATAAAGAAAATTCACAGCTTATGGAAGACAGACTCTATAATTTAAAAGATGCTGTTGAGAAAATTAAAGAGATGAAAGCATTAAAATTCGATGAGACAATTGATATCTCATTCAAACTCGGAGTTGATCCCAAATACCCGGAACAGATGGTCAGGGGAACTATAGTATTACCAAATGGAACCGGAAAGACAAAAAAAGTGTTGGTTCTTGCTCAGGGTGAAAAACAGAAAGAAGCTGAAACAGCAGGAGCCGATCATTTTGGTGGTGAGGAGATCGTAGAAAAGATAAAAAATGAGAATTGGTTTGATTTTGATGTCCTGGTTGCAACCCCGGATATGATGAGGGAAGTAGGAAAACTGGGAAAGATTCTTGGACCGAAAGGGTTGATGCCAAGCCCGAAAGCAGGAACAGTGACATTTGATATTAAAGAGACTGTCTCTGAGATTAAGAAGGGACGGATAGAATTTAAAGTAGATAAATCAGGGATTATTAATGCAGGTATCGCAAAAAAATCTTTTGATGCGGAAAAAATATCAGAAAATGCAGAAAAATTTATTAAAGCTGTTCTCAAGGCGAAGCCGGTTTCTCTAAAAGGTAAATATGTTCATTCAGTTTTTCTCAGTTCAACAATGAGCCCCTCTTTCAAATTAGATATAATTGAATTTGAGAAAGGATAGGGAGAAGAAAATGCCAAGTAAAAAATCATTGGAAAAAAATAAACAGATAGTAAATGAGATTGGTGAAATGTTTAACAAAAGCGGAGTATTTTTTGTTGACTACAGAGGATTGTCAGTCCCTGAGATACAGGACCTTAGGAAGAGAATAAAGGCTCTGAATTCCGATTTCAGGATTGTAAAAAATCGACTGATCATAAAACATTTTGAAAAAGAGAATGCCGAATATGGCAGAAATATATTTAACGGCCCGACAGCTGTTGCATACTCTGATGAAAAATTTGTTGAAGTAGCAAAAGTTCTGGTTGATTTTAGGAAAGAGAAGAAAAAAACAAATATAAAATCCGGATTTATTAATAGCAGGTTTGTTGAATCTGATGAAATAATTCAAGTTTCTAAACTTCCGGGGAAAGACCAGTTGATGAGTCAGTTTGCGTTTTCATTGGCTTATCCAATAAAGAAGATGGGAATGGCTCTTTCATCCCCTCTTAAAACAATGCTTGTATTAATGCAAAATTTAAAAGATAAAAAAGCTAAGGAGGAAAGTAACAATGGCTGAATTGAAAAAGGAAGATTTCTTTAAACATCTTGATAAGTTGACAGTAATTGAACTGGCTGATTATGTAAAAGAGTTCGAAGAAAGATATGGTATTAAAGCTGAAATGGCTGCAATGCCGGTTGCCGGTGTGGCGGCTGCGCCTGCTGCAGGTGGTGGTGCGGGAGATGCGGAAGAGAAGACTGATTTTGATATCATTCTGAAAAGTGTAGGCGCTAAGAAGATAAATGTAATTAAGGTCGTCAGGGAAGTGACGGATCTGGGTCTGAAAGAAGCAAAAGATGTTGTAGACAAAGCCCCGGGCGAGATCAAGAAAGGCGTTTCAAAAGAAGAAGCAGATGAGATCAAGAAAAAATTTGATGAGGTAGGAGCTGAAATAGAAATTAAGTAGATGAATCTGTTTTTTAAAGCTATAGAAATTTAAATATTAAGGGATAAGTATGCCAAAAAAAAACAAATATATTGACAGAGTAAATTTTTCAAAAATAGATTCTCCTGTGGAGATTCCGAATTTACTCGAAGTGCAGATAAAATCTTATAATATTTTTCTGCAGATTAACGAACTCCCCGAGAAGAGAAGGAATATAGGGATTCAGGGAGCCTTTAAATCCATATTTCCAATTACGGATTTTAAAGAAACAGCAATCCTTGATTTTGACTCATATTCTCTCGGAGAATGGTCGTGTAAATGTGGTAATCTTCAGGGTATTGATAAATCCAAGCCGTATTGTGAAAAATGCGGATCAGTTCTTGGAACCGATATTTCTCCGGGTAAAAATTCTGTCTGCCCGGATTGTGTTTCCAGGGGGACTGTCAGATTCAATACCTGCGAAAAATGCGGTGATAATGTAAGACTTAAGATAAGATATTCACCGGAAGAATGCCTGGACAAAGGATTTGATTATTCTATCCCCATGAATGTCAAACTCAGACTTGCCTTGTATGACGAAGACAAGAAGGGAGAGAAAGTTATCAAAGATGTTAAAGAACAGGAAATATTTTTTGGTGAGATCCCTTATATAACTGACCGCGGAACCTTCATTATAAATGGAACCGAGCGTGCTGTTGTTTCTCAACTACAGCGATCACCCGGTGTATATTTTCTGCCGGGTAAATCGAGAGGAGAATTCAGTGCAAAGATAATTCCGGCAAGGGGTGCCTGGATAGAAATTGAAGAAAAGCTGAATCTATTGCAGATAAGACTTGATAAAAAAACAAAAAGGATTAATATCACGACTTTTCTAAAAGCAATGGGAATGAGCGAAGACTACGATATTCTTAAAGAATTCTATACTCTGACACCTGTAAAAGTGGAGAACGGTATATTTTATTTCAAGACATCTCGGTTTCTAAAGGATGCAGTGCTGACTGCTCCGGTACTGAATTCGAAGGGAAAAGAAATGCTGAAATCAGGAACTAAACTAATGATTAAGCATATTTCCGATCTGGAAAAAGAGAATATCGAATATGTTCCAGTTGATATCGAGCTTTTCGAAGATATGTATTCTGCATGCGACTTAAAGGAAATTCTATCAGTTAATAATCTTATCACAACTACACAGATAAAGAAGCTCAGAAAGATAAACGAGACTTTTGAGGTCTTTTTTCCTGAAAACCAGGAAGAAGAATTCGGTTCAATTATTGCTTATACACTTAGAAAAGACAGAAAGAAGAAAGATATTGAATTAACCAGCAAAGTTGTTATCAAAAGTGATGATTTTGAAGAGAGGGTTCCAAAAAATCAGGGGGATGCTTTTATTGAAGTTTTTAAAAAACTGCGTCCCGGTGAACCTGTAACTCTTGAAGGGTCCAAAAAGTTCTTTGAAAATATGTTGTCGGATCCGAGAAGATATGACCTCTCATCGGTTGGAAGGTTAAAACTGAATATAAGGCTGGGACAGAAGGAAAATAATAAAGAAAATATATATGTTCTCACACTTGATGACATCATTGAAATTTTAAAGTATTACCTGAGACTCAAATATGACAGAACCGGTAAAATGATGACAGATGATATTGACCACCTTGCTAACAGAAGAATAAGGGCTGTTGGAGAATTAGTCGAAAATGCATTTCGGATTGGACTGCTCCGTCTTGAAAAAATCATCAAAGAGAGAATTACTAATTCACAGGATATTTCAATTCTTCTTCCACGCGAATTGTTGAATACAAAGCCGGTTTTTGCCGCAATTAAAGAATTTTTCGGTACATCACAGTTATCTCAATTCATGGATCAGACTAACCCGCTTGCAGAGACTACTCACAAGAGAAGAATATCTGCATTAGGTCCCGGTGGATTGAACCGGGAACGGGCAGGATTTGAAGTTAGAGACGTACACTCTTCACACTATGGCAGAGTCTGTCCGATTGAGACTCCTGAAGGACCGAATATCGGACTGATATCATCATTTACTACTTATGCGAGAGTGAATGATTATGGATTTATTGAAACTCCGTATAGAAAAGCAGAAAATGGGAATGTGTTGAATCATTTCAAAATTTTGTATCCCGGTGATTCAAAATTTTCTTTTAAGGAAATTGTTGAAGAAAAAGCATTGAATTCGGAAATAAAAAAACTTGAGAAGGCCCGGAAAGAAGTTCCTCTATTTGAATACCATCCATTTTTTCTCACTGCATGGGAGGAAGAGGGTTATGTAATTGCACAGGCTAATGCTAAGATCGATAAAGAGGGCAAATTTCTTACTAAAAAAGTGAATTCAAGAAAGGGAAGCGAAACAATTTTAGCCGATCCGTTAACTGTTAATTTTATGGATATATCCCCTAAGCAGATCGTTTCAGTATCTGCGGCTCTTATTCCGTTCCTCTCACATGATGATGCCAACAGGGCACTAATGGGTTCAAACATGCAGAGACAATCTGTTCCGCTTATAAATCCGGAGACACCTCTGGTCGGGACGGGAATGGAATATAAGCTTGTAAAGGATTCCGGAAGCATTGTTATCTGCAAAAGACCCGGAATTGTTATGAATTCTGACGCGGAAAGAATAATTGTAAAAGCAGATATTAACGACAAAAATGAATTTGAGGGTGTTACTGCCGATCTGTATGAGTTAAAAAAATTCAGAAGGTCGAATCAGAATACACTAATAAACCAGAGACCGCTTGTCAAACCCGGAGATAGAGTTGAAAAGGGACAGATACTCTGTGATGGTCCCGGATCGGACAGAGGTGAACTTGCCCTTGGCCGGAATATCCTCGCTGCTTTTCTTCCCTGGCGTGGATATAACTATGAAGATGCAATTATACTGAGTGAAAAGCTTGTTAAAGAATCGGTGTTCAATTCAATTTATATTGTAGAGGAATCACTGGAAGCAAGAGAAACAAAACTTGGTAAAGAGGAAATTACTGCAGAAATCCCCGGTGTTTCCGAAAATCTTTTGAAAAATCTGGATGAGAATGGTGTTGTTAGAATAGGAGCTAAGGTTAATGCCGGAGATATTCTTGTCGGAAAAGTATCTCCGAAAGGAGAAACACAGCTTACTCCTGAAGAAAAACTCCTCAAAGCAATTTTCGGTGAACAGGCATCGGATATAAAAGATACTTCCCTATACTGTCCTCCCGGTGTGGAGGGCACGGTTATTGATGTTAAGATTTTTACCCGAAGAGGTCTTGAAAAAGATAACAGAGCTATTGAAATTGATGAATTAGAGATTAGAAGACTTGAAAGATATGAAGCTAATGAGCGTAAAGTTATTCAATCGGACAAAATCGAAAAAATAAAAAAAATTATAAAAGGAAAAAAATTCTCAAAATCTGTGTCAATCGGAGATAAAAAATTCAAGAAAGGAGATTCAATTTCTGCAGGCATCCTAAAGAATCTTAATAATGAGATACTATCAAAATTGAAGAAAGGCATAGGGAAAGCAGAGATTGAAAAAATTAGTGAAATAGAAGCAAAAACCTTGTTGTATATCGATGCCATAAAAAGAGAAAACAACGAAAAAATAGATATAATGAAAAAGGGAGATGAATTTGCCCCGGGAATAATAAAAATTGTTAAAGTTTTTATTGCAGTCAACAGGAAAGTTTCTGTGGGTGATAAGATGGCCGGAAGACATGGGAATAAGGGCGTTGTTGCACGTATTCTGCCTGAAGAGGATATGCCGTTTCTTGAAGACGGGACACCGATTAGTATTATTCTGAATCCACTGGGTGTGCCATCAAGAATGAATGTTGGTCAGATCTATGAACTGATATTGGGATGGGCTGCAAAAATACTCGGAGTTCATTTTGAAACTCCTGTTTTCGATGGTGCTACAGAAGAAGAAGTGATTGAATATATGAGAAAAGCAGGATTACCGGATGATGGAAAGGTTACTTTGTATGACGGATTAACAGGAGAAGCTTTTAGAAATAAGGTTACCGTAGGATATATGTATATCTTGAAGCTTGAACACATGGTTGATGATAAAATTCATGCAAGGTCTACAGGTCCATATTCATTGATAACTCAACAGCCGCTTGGTGGAAAAGCACAATTCGGAGGCCAGAGAGTAGGTGAAATGGAAGTCTGGGCATTTGAAGCATATGGAGCCGCGTACTTATTACAGGAAATTCTTACAATAAAATCTGATAATATCAGCGGCAGAAATGAGATATATTCTGCGATAGTAAAGGGAACAATGAATTTTAACCCCGGGATTCCCGAATCATTCAATGTTCTTATAAAGGAGTTAAAGAGTCTGACACTGAATATGGAGCTGGTAAGAAAAGAAAAAGATACCGATGAAGACAAAGTAGCTGAAAATATTGCAAATATTTCATAGGGGTAAGGAGAAAAAATGCAAAGGTTAAGAAAAGAAAAATCTGAAATAAATATTATGGATATTAGCAAGGTTAAAATAAGTATCTCTTCACCCGAAACTATAAGAAGCTGGTCGTCAGGTGAAGTAACAAAACCGGAAACCATAAACTACAGAACTTTCAAACCTGAGAGAGATGGATTATTTTGTGCAAAAATTTTCGGCCCAACCCAGGATTTCTCATGTTTGTGTGGAAAATACAAGGGATTAAAGTATAAAGGTATTATCTGTGAAAAATGTGGTGTTGAAGTCACTCTCTCTTCTGTCAGAAGAGAAAGAATGGGACACATTGAGTTAAATTCAAAAGTTGCTCATATCTGGTTTTTCAAAGGTGTCCCCTCCAGGATTGCTGTCTTATTAGAAATTTCAGGAAAAAATCTTGAAAATATTGTTTATTTCGAAAACTATATTGTTACTGATCCGGGAACAGCGCCAAATCTTGAATTTAAACAGATTCTTACCGAAGAAGAATATAACGATCTTATAGATAAATACGGTTATGATTCCTTTGAAGCAGGAACCGGAGCAGAGGTTGTCCATAAACTTCTTACAAAAATAGAACTTGATAAAGAGCTATCTGAATTAAAATCTAGATTATCTGTTGAGAAATCTATTCAGAGAAAAAAAACACTTGCACGAAGGCTGAAGCTAATTGAAGATTTCTTTAACTCCGGCAACAGACCCGAATGGATGGTGCTCGATGTCGTTCCCGTTATGCCTCCGGATTTGAGACCTCTCGTCAGGCTCGATGGAGGCCGTTTTGCTTCTTCGGACTTAAATGATCTATACAGAAGAGTTATTAACAGGAACAACAGGTTAAAAAAACTTCTTGATCTGAAAGCACCTGAATTAATTATTAAGAACGAAAAAAGAATGCTCCAGGAATCTGTTGATGCACTTTTTGATAATCAAAAAAGAAATAAAAGTTATATGAGCTCTCAGAAAAGACCTCTAAAATCTCTGTCTGATTCTCTTAAAGGAAAACAGGGAAGATTCAGACAAAATCTTCTCGGTAAGAGAGTTGATTATTCGGGTAGGTCAGTAATTGTAGTTGACCCTAAACTTAAACTCGAACAGTGTGGCCTGCCTAAAAAAATGGCACTCGAACTATTTAAACCATTTATATACAATCGCTTGGAAAAGAAGGGAGTTGTAACGACTCTCAGGGTTGCAAGAAATTGGGTTGAAGAAAACAGAAATGAGGTTTGGGATGCCCTTGATGAAGTTATAAAGGAACACACCGTTCTTTTGAATAGGGCACCGACTCTTCACAGACTTGGCATTCAGGCATTTAAGCCGCACCTGGTTGAGGGAAATGCAATTACACTTCACCCGATGGTCTGTCCTGCATTTAATGCTGATTTTGATGGTGACCAGATGGCTGTACATGTTCCGCTTTCTCTGGAAGCACAGGCAGAATCCAGGCTTCTAATGCTGTCAACCAATAACATACTCAATCCCGCTAATGGTAAACCGCTTGCGGTTCCGACCCAGGATATGATCCTTGGATTCTATTATATGACTTTTAAAAAGAAGAATTTAAAAGGGGAAAATCTTGTGTTTGCATCCGAAAAAGATGCTCTTCAGGCTATGGAAGACGGAATTGTTGATCTTAATGCCGGGATCAGACTGAAATACACGGGTGAATTAAAGAATCTTGATAGTTATCATCTTGATCATCAGGATATAGCCAATTGTCCTTTAAGCCGTTTAGCAAAAGGAAACAATAAACTTATATATACAACACCAGGAAGAATAATTTTTAACAAGCTGCTTCCGGAGAAATTGCCTTTTATTAACGGTCTTTTGAAAAAAAACGGGATACAGAATCTAGTTTATTTTATTTACCTGACACTCGGATTTGAACCAACAATAGAAACCCTCGATAAACTGAAAGAAGCAGGTTTTGAATATGCGACGAAAGCAGGCTTCACAATCGGAATTTCTGATCTCGTAACACCTGCTGAGAAAGAAAATATTATTGCTGAAACCGATCGTGAACTTGATAAAGTAGAAAAAAAATATTCCCAGGGCCATTTAACCCCTGGAGAAAGGCATAACACAATTATCGATATGTGGAGTAAGGCAACAGATCAGATAAAAATAAAAATGTTTGAAACGATGAAGAAGATCAGCTATGAGAGCGAATCGATAAATCCTCTCTATGTCATGTCAGATTCCGGAGCGAGGGGAAGTCAGGACCAGTTGAAACAGCTTGCCGGTATGCGTGGATTGATGGCAAAACCTTCCGGCGATATTCTCGAGACTCCTATTACTGCTAATTTTAAAGAGGGACTGTCAGTTCTTCAGTATTTTATTTCCACACATGGTGCCAGAAAAGGATTAGCTGATACTGCATTAAAAACTGCTGATGCAGGATATCTGACAAGAAAATTAGTTGATTCGTCTGTTGAAGTAATAGTAAAAGAGGAAGATTGTAAATCTGCAAAAGGAATAGAAGTATCAGCAATAGTAGAAAATGGAAAAGAGATAGAATCATTTTTTGAAAGAATAGTGGGAAGAACTTCTCTTGAAGATATCGTTTCACTTGATGATCCGAAAAAAATAATATTGAAAGCAAATGAAATCATTGATGAATACTCTGCAAGAGAAATTCTTGAAAGTGGAATTCTAAAAATAAAGATCAGAACAATAATCACTTGTGAAACGGTTACCGGTGTATGCCAGAAATGTTATGGCAGGAATCTTTCAACCGGGAAGCTGATAAATCTGGGAGAAGCTGTAGGAATAATTGCAGCCCAGTCGATTGGAGAACCCGGGACCCAGTTAACGATGAGAACCTTCCACATCGGCGGTGTTGCTTCAGGTGGAGAAGGTCAATCTACTCTTCATGCAAATTATAATGGAAAGATTGTATATTCCAACCTTGAAGTCGTTAAAGACAAAAACGATTCAATTGTAGCAATGAACAGGAACGGACTGATCCAGATCATCGATCCGAAAAACAGAGAAAAAGCAATCTATCCAATTACCTACGGGTCAAAGATCAAGGTGAAAAACGGCCAAAAAATTAAAAAAGGCGATCTGCTTGTCCAATGGGATCCCTTTATAAATGCTATTCTGACAAAGGATAATGGAATTGTTGAATTTAAAGATCTTGAGGAAAATATTTCATATGTTAATGACAGGGATGAAACAAGCGGTAAAATCACAACAATAGTTATTGACATTAAAAATGAAAAATTAAGGGACGAACTTCAGCCTCAAATAATAATTCGTGATAAAAAAACCAATAAAATTAAAAGTAAATTTCTGCTCCCTGTAAATGCTCATTTGAGCGTAAAACCGGATGAAGAAGTAATGGTTGGAGATGTGATTGCGAAAATTCCGTCTGAATTTGCAAAAACAAAAGATATTACCGGAGGTCTGCCTCGCATAACTGAGTTATTTGAAGCAAGGAAACCTAAAATTCCAGCAAAAATTGCACAGATTGATGGTACGGTACAATATGGTAAATTAATGAAGGGATCAAGAAAGATAATTATTCAGCCTGATGACACCAATGTGAAGCCGGATGAACACAATATTCCGAGAGGGTCTTATATCATTGTAGGAGATGGCGATAGAATTTCCGCTGGAACTCCTCTCATGGACGGACCTTTAGATCCGATTGACATACTTACTGTTCTGGGAGAAACGAGGCTTGCACAATACTTATTAAAAGAAGTTCAGGAAGTTTACAGGCTTCAGGGTGTATCAATTAATGATAAACATATTGAAGTCATTGTCAGACAGATGATTAAATGGCGTAGAATAGAAGAGGTTGGAGACACAAATTTCATTCCTGATCAAATAGTTGAAAAATGGAAATTTATGGCTGAAAATGAAAGAGTAATTGCAGAGGGAGGGAGCCCGGCAAAAGCTAAACCTCATCTGCTTCCGATTTCCAGAGCAGCGCTCGCAAACGAAAGTTTTATATCGGCGGCGGCATTCCAGGAAACAACTAAGGTTCTGACAGAAGCTGCAATTGCCGGTTATGAAGATCGTCTTGTTGGAATAAAAGAAAATGTAACAATGGGGAGACTTATCCCGGCCGGGACCGGATATAAAAAATATCATGATTTTTCAACAGGTAAAAATGCTGATATCCAGGATATTAAAGAAGCAGTTGTGAAATAAAACTTTAATCAGACAAGATAAAAATAAATTTAATTTAGAGGCTTAATATTGCTTTAAAAATCAAAACAAGCACTATAAAAAGTGAAAAATATAGTGTTTTATATTCCCTGTTTTTCATGTAATATGAGATGTTGAATCCATTTAAATCAATTTTTTTAATTTTCGGGAAAAATGTGTTTTTATTCTTTGCCCAATTCTCATATTCTGAACCGAATAGTTTTCTAAGTTTTTTATTTTCAATTAGAATAAGGGCGGGAAAGAAACTTAAATAATAGATTACAAAAATCAGATATCCGTATAGAGAGTTAGATGCGATTACAATACCAGTTCCTAAAATTAAGTTACTGAAATAGAGTGGATTTCTTGTTAAAGCATACGGACCTTTAGTTGCAAGTTCTCTGTTTTTCTTTAGATAACCTGATGACCAACCACGAAAAATAATTCCGATTATTATTAAGAAGAATCCTATAGCTATTGAATTTGCATCAGGTTTAGATAAAAATAATACAATTATAAGTGCTATAATACCTATAAATGATCTATACTTTATGAAATATTTTGTAAATGTTGTCATTTAATTCAAATAAGCACCATTAATATTATATCACAAAATTTATTAATTTTGAACCTGATGAGTGACAAGAAGGAGACTATTTCACTAATAGTTCCTGCGAATATTGCAGATATTGCAATTATCACATCAATACTTAATAATGCATTCAAATTTAGCAGGAAAAGTGAGGCGGATATAGAATAAATATCTTTAAATAAAATAACTTAATACTACTGCCTGTTTATTTCTGAAGTGGAAAAATGAAGTAGATTAGTATACAATTACTCAAACAGGAGTATTAGT
>CAZNLS010000070.1:0-12461 GCA_964573895.1 uncultured Clostridia bacterium | reverse complement strand
AGGTCAATTCCATTTTTGGTGATATATTTTAATCGTAATGATATAATTCTATTTTTATAAACAGTTAATGACTTTTATCAGATATATATCTTCTGCAGGCTCCGGGAAGACCTATACACTCGTAAGAGAGTATCTGAAGATTGCACTTCGGGAAAAAGGAAGGTACAAAAAAATCCTTGCGATAACTTTTACAAATAAAGCTGCAGCTGAAATGAAGGACCGGATATTGACTTCCCTTCAGTCACTTTCAAAAGGTGAAAATAAAAATCTGGAACTGGAGATTGCAGAAGATACCGGGATGACTTCAATTACAAAAAAAAGTAAAAGAGTACTGACAGCAATATTGCACGATTACTCAAATTTTTCCGTTATGACAATCGACAGTTTTTTTTTACGGCTGCTTAGGGCTTTCTCATACGAAGAGAATATCCCGGCGGGTTTTGATGTTGAACTTGATATGGAGAAGATCAGCGATGTGATCCTTAAAAAGGTCTATGATCAGTTTGGAAGAGACAGGGAACTGACTGAAATTGTTCTCGATTTTATAATCTCTAAGATTAAAGCGCAAAAAAGTTTCAATATAGAAAAAGATCTGCTCAAACTTGAATCTGAGATAGTCAATGAGAAATGGAACGAGAGATCTGAAAACCTTAAGGAGATCGAACATGCGGAATTAAGGCCGGCTTTGAATAAATTGAAAAAAATTTTTATACCCTTTATCGAGTCAATGAATAAATACGGAAGAGAATTTAAGAAAATGGTTTCGGATGCCGGTCTTAAGATTGATAATTTCTCTTACAAGGCAAAAGGGATAGCAGGAACTTTTGTAAAGGCTGAAAAACTCTCATTCAGCGGGCTCAAAGCTTTTAAACCCGGTAAAAGGTTTATCTCCGATAACTGGATAGCGGCAAAGACTCCCCGTGAAATATCCGAAAAAATTGAGTTATTGCTGCATAGCGGTTTGCAGACATTAAAGAACAGGATGGAAGACTTTTATAACGGGGAATTTTCCAAAGCCGTTTCTGCTTATGTTATCTATGAAAATCTCAATCTACTTGCCCTGAACAGCTGGATATCCGCTTTCATTGACAATTACAGCAGTGAGAACAGGATCATTCCGATCAGTGAATTCAATAAAAAAATATATTCGATAGTCAAGGAAGGTGATATCCCTTTCATATACTCGATTCTCGGGAACAGATTTTCGAATATACTGATAGATGAGTTTCAGGATACCTCTAAAATGCAGTGGGATTGTCTATTTCCACTTATCGAAAATTCACTTTCAGAAGGAAATAAATGCCTTGCGGTCGGAGATTCTAAACAGTCAATATACAGGTGGCGGGGTGGTGATCTTGATATTCTTTTAAGGGGAATTCAAAGAAAAATTCTCCCGGAAAATTTAAAAACGGTGGATCTAAAGACGAATTTCAGGTCTCTAAAAAATATTGTGAAATTCAATAACGAACTTTTTTTGAGCCTGAAATCACTGGACGGTTCCAATGCGGATCTTTTAAAAATATTTGAGGATCCGGCACAATCTCCTGCAAGGGACGAAGGCGGGTTTGTCAGTGTCGATTTTGTCGGGAAAAATGGCGCCGGAGAGGATCATAATGAACTTTTTTTAAGGCTTGAAGAGATAATCGGTTCGATAACTGATGCCGGATTCGCGGAGGGTGATATAACAATTCTTACAAGGAAGAATAGTGAGTCGGTAAAGACCGCCGAATATCTACTTGAGAAGGGTTACCCGGTTATTTCCCCGGATTCACTGAAACTTTTCCGCTCTCCGCTCTGCAGGTTCATTATGAATCTCCTGAAGATTCTTTTCAGTCCGGATGATAAGTTGTTGATTGCCGAGATCCTCTATTTTATGAAAAAGTATGGGAAAAATATTTCTGAGAAGATAAGCACTGAAATTTCCGGTAGTGAAAACGGGAAGATTTTTCTGCCAAAAATTCTGACCGATTACCTGGCTAAACGCAGCCTCTATAAACGCCTGCCTGCATATGAAGCTGTAGAGGGAATTATAAGAAGGTTTAAGCTTTCTGATAAGACCAATTTTGAAACCGGCGGGCTGATTCTCTCTTTTCTCGATATGACTAAAAAATATTCCGAAGAGAAGGGTGGAGATTTGTCGGGCTTTTTTGACTGGTCGGAAATAAACGGGGATAAATTTCTGATCCCCGGCAGTGGAGCTGTGAACGGGATATCAATTATGACTATTCATAAGGCGAAGGGACTTCAGTTCAACTGTGTGATAATTCCGTTTGCGAATTGGAAATATAAGAGCAGTGATAAAATGATCTGGGTTGAACCCGACCCGGACATAAAATTGGATCTTCCCGGAGGCCCAAAATATTATGTGAAGTCACATGAAGTTCTCGAAAGATCACTCTTTTCAGGATCCTGGAAGGATGAGGAAAGCCAGATTATAATCGACAATATAAACTTATTGTATGTTGCATGCACACGGGCGGTAGAATCACTTTCAATTCTCTGTGCAAAACCTTCGTCAAAAGAGAAAATCTCCAATGCCGGTATTCTGTATGATGCCGTGAAAAACATGGATTTGATAAGAGAGGTAAGCGAGGATGAGAGATATGAAATCGGAATGCTCAAAAAATTGGCGGTTGGAAATAAAAATGAGGAGATTTTTGAAGTTCCTTTTATCTCACTCCCGTGGAGCGGAAGAGTAACCATTGTAAGAAAAATAACCGATCCTGATATTCTACTTAGCAGCTCACTGAAGACTAAAATTGCCATCGGGAATACCGTTCACAAGATATTATCTGAAATTTCTTCGATCGAAAAAAAGGATGAAATTGTAGAAATAAATTTAAAAACTGCTGGTCTTGATAAAAGTTCTGTTGAGACAGTGAAAAAAATGGTTGATAACGTCCTTAACGATCGGGCATGTGAAGGGTGGTTTGACGGCGGATCCCGCATTCATAATGAGAGAGATATCTTATTTGAAGGGAAAAATTACAGGCCCGATAAAATGATCCTTGATGATGAAAATGCCACAGTAATCGATTTTAAAACCGGTGAAAAAAACGAAAAGAACAGGGAGCAGGTGAAAAAATATATCCGGCTGCTTTACGGGGCAGGATACCGCAGTGTGAGAGGCATACTCTACTATATAGAAAACTGTGAGATTGAAGAGGTTAAAACAGATGAGAAGTGAAGGATTTCTTTTAAATATAGCAAGGGAGTTTTATCCCGGGTTGTTTGACGCTTCCAAAAGATACCTCTTTGTATTTCCTAACAGAAGATCGGGGATCTATTTCAAAAGAGAATTTTCGAAACTTTCTGATAAACCGGTAGTCGGTCCTGATGTATATTCGATGGGAGACTTAGTCCAAAAGTGTACCGGAATGGAAGTTCCTGACAGGGTTGAGTTAATATTCAGACTTTTTTCCGAGTGGGAAAATATAGATTCAGATGATTTCAGAAGTTTCGCCGATTTTTACAGGGAGGGTCTGATAATCCTGAATGATTTCAGTGATATAGACAAAAATCTTGCAGATCCAAAAAAAGTTTTTAAAACATTGACCGGATTCAATAATTCCGGTGGAATGAGTGGAAGGGCCTTTAGTGGTAAATGGGAACACTTGGGAATTTTATATGACAGGTTCAGGGATAACCTTCTTTCCGACCGCATGGGATATGAAGGAATGGCTTTCAGGGAAGCAGCTGAAAATATTGAGATAATTAAAAACGTGGGATGGGATAAGATAATTTTCTGCGGTTTTAATGCACTTTCGGGCTCAGAAAAGAAAATCATTTCGGAACTTACAAGTGAGGGGATTGCTCAATGCAGAATTGAAATGGATGAATATTTCATGAAAAACAGTGAACAGGAGGCGGGAAAATTTGCGCGGGATTATCTGGAAAGCGGAATGTTTGGTGAATATCTGGGAAGTGTTGACAATAATCTTATTGAAGATGAGAAGAATATTCGTATTTGGAAATCTCCTTCCGCTTCCGGGCAGGCAAAAATTATCGGTTACATCCTGGACAGGATAGATACGGATAAATTTCAGTTTGATGAAATAGCGATTGTGCTGCCGGATGAATCTCTTCTCTTTCCGGTTTTAAACTCGATTCCGCTCAGATTCAAAAAAGGTAACATTACTCTGGGTTTCCCTCTCTCCCAGACATCACTCTATTCACTAATAAATATGATAATAGAACTGAGTATCTCCGGCAGTGAGAGTTCCGAAAAAGAAATTTCCAGGCTTATTTCTCATCCGCTGATAAATATGATCCGGGATGAAAAAGAGAGGGAAGAGAGAGTAGATATTGATGAAGTTATAAATAAAATCATATCCTTTAAGGGAGATACAGGTGAACTGATAGGTTTTATTAAAACTATCCTGAAACAGCTTCTTTTAAATTATAAAAGTGATGAGAAATCTTTCCCTGAAATTGAAGCTGAATTTATATATCACTTCTATCTTCTCTTTGAACGGACTGAAAAATATATTGAAAAAAGTGGTGTAACTCCCGACCCGAAAGGATTTTTGAGACTCTTCAGGGAGATGGCTGAAACGGTCAGGATCCCGTTTACGGGAGAACCTCTTGAGGGTTTACAGATCCTTGGATTTATTGAGTCGCAGAATTTGAGGTTTAAAAAAGTCATTATTCCCTCCATGAATGATTCGATATTTCCCGGGAAATTCAGGATTGACTCCTTCATCCCTCCTGAAATAAGGTCCGGGTTCGGGTTGACATATGACAGGGAGAGGGATGCAGTATCTGCCAATAATTTTTACCGTCTGATCAAGGGGGCTGAAGAGGTGGATATTCTATATATTGATGAGCCGGAAAAAAGCAGTGTCGGAGAAAGGAGCAGGTTTGTAAGCCAGGTATTAATTGAATATGCAGAGAGGGCAAAAAACTGCCGGGTTTCAGAGGAAACTGTAGGTTTTCCGGTTACATCAGCCAAACCCGGGAAAATAGAGATCAAAAAAACAGATAGGCACCTGGAAAAATTAAAAGAAAAGAAATTTTCAGCGACATCTCTTAAAACCTATTTATCCTGCACACTTAAATTCTATTTCAGATATATAGAAAGAATTAAGGAAATGGAAGAAACAGAGGATTCGCTCGTTCCCGCACTTTATGGAAAACTGATACATACAACATTAGAAATTATTTACAGAAACAGTGCGGGGAAAACAATTGACAGCAGATTTTTTGATAATTTTGATTCAATAAAAATAAAAAATATCATAAGTGAATCCTTCCATAATTCCGAAGTCAGACTGAAAGAGAGCGGCAGGAGCAGGCTGGCATTTGAAATTATCTTCAGGTTAATTAAAAACTTTATTCAAAAGGAGAGAGATGAATCCCCATTTCTAATTCTTAATGTGGAACAGGAGGCACTTTCCACAATTACTATCAGAACAGGAGATAAAAAATATGATATAAAGCTGGAAGGCCGCATTGACAGGATTGACCAAAAAGAAGGTGTTCAAAGAGTAGTAGATTATAAAACCGGTAAAATATCCTCACTGAATATAGAGAATAGTATTTGGAATGATGGTGTGGACTGGAGAAAACATCCGGATGTTTTTCAGCTTATGCTATACTCATTGCTTCTCAGTGAGTCCGGATTGTTGCAAGATAAATTCAAGTTGTCTATTTATCCTTTCAGAGATTTTTCTTCGGGCATTTTAGATGTTTCTCTCGGCGGAATAACAGTGATTGAAGAAAAAAAGATTGAAAAATTTAAGAGCGGGCTAAAAGGAATTCTTGAGAATATTTTTTCACCGGTTAATAAGTTTTCACAAACCGAGGACAAAAAAGTTTGCATGTATTGTTCTTACAGGTATATCTGTGACAGAAATGAGCCCGGGGAGAAAAGGTTTTGATTATTCCGGTTTCACATGAAAACAATGAAGTCAGGCGGCTTCCATGGATAAGTTTTTTTATAATTTTATCCTGTTTTTTAATCCATATTGATATATCAAACAGAGTCGAAGAACAGACTCAGGAACTAAAATATCAGGCCAGAGAATATCTCTATTATTTAATAAACCATCCTTATCTTGAGATAGATGTTAAGCTTAGTAAAAAACTGAAAATAAATAGAAAAGCTGTTGACAGGATCAAATTATTAAGCAGAGGGCGGGGTAATATCACTCCTGACGAGGCACTCCTCAAAGAAGAGCAGGAAGAGTTTGACAAAATGGGTGAAAAACTGATTAGGCTTTCGGAATCTTTTCCATTTAATAAATGGGGCTATATACCGAAGCGGAAAGAATTTCTTAAATCTGTCACATACATGTTCATACATGGGGGATGGCTTCATCTGATCGGCAACTTGCTTCTTCTTTATTTGACAGGGCCCTATATTGAGGACCTCTGGGGACGTATTGTTTATCCTGTTTTTTATATTATCGTAGGGATGTTTTCCGCCTTCATGTACATGCTCAGATTCCCGGAAATGAATATCCCGCTTATAGGTGCATCGGGGGCAATTGCAGGCCTGATGGGGGCATTTCTTGTATATTTCTGGAATACTAAAATTAAATTTGTATATTTTTTCTTTTTCGGGATTTTCGGAACATTTAAGGCTCCTGCCTGGATCATGCTCCCCCTATGGTTTGGTTTTGAAGCTTTTGACGCTTCACAGGTGTCAAAAATGAATACGGGCGGAGGCGGAGTTGCACATCATGTTCACGTTTGGGGCTTTGTTTTTGGTGTTTTAATTGCACTTGTTTTTAAACTTACAAAATTGGATAGCAGATATCTTTCAAAGAAAATTGAAGAGAAGATTTCTTTTATAGATGCAGCATTCGAAGAATATACTAAAGCAAAAGATCTTTTTGATCAGGACAAAAAGGAAGAAGCGTTCATATCTGCGATGCAGTCCGTAAAAAGTTTCCCGACAAACCAGGAGCTTGTTGAACTTTTATGGAGGGCCGGGTTTGATCTCAAAAGAAGGTCTGAGGTTATCCCATACATGAAAAGGCTTATTGAGCATGAAATTGTAAAGGAGAAAATTGATCTTGCCCTTACACACTATGGAGAACTGAAAAGGGATTATCCTGATCAGAAGATAAACCTGTCATATGAAATATCTATTCTGAAGCATTTGCTGAAACGTGGTGATACAGAGTGGGCGGTAGAAACTGCCGGAAATATGATCCCCCGGTTTTCAGATAAAACTCCACCGGGACTTATATCGGAATTTGCCGGCCTGATTGTGATTTCAGAAGAATTAACAAAAAAAATAGGTTCGGGATTAGCGGGCCTTCTTAAAAAAATAACTGTTATTGATGAAGAGAAAAAGAATCAGCTACTCACAAAAATTAAAAGTTCGGGCATTTCGATAGAAGCTGATGATACAGGACCTGCAGAAAGCAAAAAAACAGAATTTAAAATATATGAAGCTGTTTTATCGGGAATCTCTAAAGAGAGAATAAAATTGAAATTCGGGAATGGGCAATTGAAGAGTATTCCGGTTGCAAGTATAAAAGGTATTTCAGTCTGGAGGATTGCAGGAGGAGAGATTGAATTTGAGTTGACAATTGATTTTTTCATTGATTCATTTTCAAATGATGCGGATTTGATAAGGATCATAAGGGTTGAGGGGAAAAAACTGGATCTGATGAAGTTTGTTCCGAAGGCAAATGACAGGATCCATGCTCTGAAAATTTTTCTCTCGTTTCTGATAAAATCAAGCGGGGCAAAATCTGTCCCCGATGAGGATGTGACCGGGTTAAAAAGGTTCCAGGAATTCAGAAGCAGCGGGGAGTATGAAAATTATCTACGCCTTCTACTGAAAAGCGGCAGTGACTGATTGTAGAAGACTTTCGCTGATGATATAATCGGGAAACGGCTAACCGGAAGCAGGAAAGAAAATGAAAAAAATTCAAAAATTGATCAGTGAAAAACTTATACGGATTATTAAGGAGAATTATGGTTTTATTCCCCCTGAAATAGTATTTTCCATACCGCCAAAGAGGAAATTTGGTGATATATCGACAACCCTGCCCTTCACTATTGCAAAAAAGACCGGGAAGAAACCATTTGTCATTGCAAATGAGATTATCGGTTCTTTTGAAGACAAAGGGGACCTCATTTCAGATATCTCTGTTATGAGCGGGGGATTTTTAAATTTTAAACTGAAGAGGGAAAGTTTTTTTTCATATTTACTGAAAAGAAATGAAGTAGATAAGAAAAATGAAAAGATTGTCGTTGAACACACAAGTATCAATCCAAACAAATCGGCTCACATCGGACATTTAAGGAATGCTGTTATAGGAGATACACTGGCAAGGGGACTCTCCCTTCTCGGCTATGATGTAGAGGTCCAGAACTATCTGGATGATACAGGGATCCAGGTTGCCGATGTAGTCTGGGGGCTCGTCAAACAAGAGGGCAAAGACCTTGATGAAATAAAGAGGATAGATGATCTGCCTGGTTATCTATGGAAAAAATATCCTGAATACAGTTCCTTTCTTAAAAAAGATGAAGAAAAGTCAATTGAAAGAGGACGTGTCCATGCGGATATGGAATCAGGTAAAGAGCCTTTTTATTCTATAGGTGAATATGTTTCTGAAATTGTCGCAGGATCGCACATAGAGGTCATGAGCCTTCTGGATATCAGATATGATCTGCTTGTAAGAGAGAGGGACATCATCAAACTCGATTTTTTCGGCAGAGCTTCAAAAGTTCTAATGGAACACGGGATTATGTATGATTCAAAGGATCCGGATAAAAAAGGATGCCGGGTTATTCTATATAAAAGAGAAAATATTGAAAAGATCATCGTCCGGTCAAACGGGACCATTACATATATAGGAAAAGATATAGCATATGCTCTCTGGAAGGTGGGTCTTCTCGGGATGGATTTTTATTATAAAATATTTTCCACCCGTGACAATGAGGCTGAGCTGTACATAACGGATTATGAAAAGAGGGACTGCTCAAAAAACTTTGGGAATGCTTCATATATTTTCACAGTGATCGATGTCAGGCAATCATATCTTCAAAAGATAATTTCAGAAGAAGTGATTGACAAACTCTCTTCCGAGGCTTCTAAAAAGGAATACATCCATTTTTCCTATGAGATGGTTGCACTCTCTCCGCGCTGTGTCGAAGAGCTCGGATTTAATATCCCTGAAGAGGATAAAAAAAGATCCTACATTGAGGTTTCAGGGAGAAAAGGAATTGCAGTAAGTGCAGATGAACTGATGGAGAAACTTTTAAAAAAGGCTTCGGAAGAAATAAAAAAAAGACATCCTGAACTTAATCAGGTAAAAATTGATCTAATAGCAAAGCAGATATCTGTTGGCGCCCTTAGATATTTTATGATCAAATTTAACTCAAATAGCGTTATCACGTTTGATTTTAACGATGCTCTCTCCTTTGAGGGTGATACAGGCCCCTATCTGCAATATACTATGGTGAGGATAAACAGTATTATGGCAAAGCTTGGTGAAGATTGTGATGATATGAGTCCTTCGGAAAATGTATTTGAATCTCTCAATGGAGATGAGTCCGGACTGGTAATGGAAATTCTGTTGAAGGTCTCCGATACGGAAAACCAGGTGGAAATGGCTATAGATAAACGGGAACTATCATTTATTTCTACACACTGTTACACTATTTGCCATCTTTTCAATCAGTATTATCACAAGTATCCCATAAGTTCCGAACAGGATAAGAAACTGAAGGTTTTCAGGGTTGATTTTCTGAAACTGGTTGCAAGAGAATTGAAAAGGCTTCTTGACCTCCTGGGAATTCCGGTGCCTGAAAGGATGTAAGCTGTAATATGAAAAGATTGATAAAATGGATCATCTTTCCGCTTGTTATCATTATTATTTCATTCTTTTGGATGGAAGGGAATAGAAGAAGAGAGCGGGAACGGATGATAAAAAGCAGAGAAGCATTTAAAAGTATTGAATCAAGGGTAAAAAAAATATTTGAATTAAAAAAAAGAAGGGCTGCATACTACTCGGAGTCTTTCATTCAAAATTTCAACCGGAAATCTACAAAAGTGATAGCCGGTTTTTTGAAAACGGTTAACAACCATAATCTTTCTGCAATTGTTTTACGGGAAGTTAAGATTACCCCCGTAACCGGGATTGCAAAGTTTACGATTGTTTTTGATTCGGCTGCAGGGAAAACAGGGGTGGTAAAATTCCGGAATTTTATCAGTAATATCAGGGATGTAGCTTTTGCTTCCGAATCCGGAATAAGAGACAGAGAAGTAAAAGGAAGGGTGTCCGCAGCAGTCTCGGGTGAATTGGAGATTGAATGAGTAAAAGTAAAATTTTTAATATCCTTCTCTATTTTCTGTTTGTAGCAGCCTGTCTGTTTTTATATCTTATTTTCTATATTTTCCCGTCTTTGAAAACCGTTAATGATATCAGGGTAAGCGGTCGCGATAATGAATTGAGGCTAAGTGATCTGAAGAAAACAGAGTCCGCATTTATCTTTCCCGATAAACGGGAACTAATGATATTGGAAGCTAAAGAGAATGAGATTAAAAATTGGATAAAGGGAGCCGCCAATGAGAAGGACCCCCAAATCTTTACAGAAACCATGATTTTGGAGTTAAAAAAGAAATTTCCGGAAATTAAAACTATTGTGAAAGAAAAAATTGATTCATCTGATGTAAAAAACAGTGATAATGAAGAAGTTTTCAACCCGGAGAAATTTATTTCAACAGTAAATCCGGCAGGATCTTATTTTATCAGGATTTCAGCAGTAGCCGGGATCTCCGTAGTTGTGAATATTATGAATTATGTGGATAGATTGGGATTCCCTCTCTTCATCAGGAATGTGAGAATAAAAAAATCAGGGAAATTTTATACAGCCCGAATAAATTACCAATTGTTATATACTGAAGGTAAAGGAGAAGAAAAGAGTTTTAAAGAGAGTCCTTTGATAGACATGAATTCAGAACTTCTTCTCAAAAGAGTCAGAGCTGATGCCGGGGAACAATAGAAAATGAGGGTTGTTCTTCAGAGAGTAAGTGAGGCATCGGTAGAGGTTGATAAAAAAATTACGGGAAAAATAGGATGCGGCCTTCTTCTCTATTCGGGAATAGAGCGCGGAGACAGTGAAAAAGAGGTTGAATTCATGGCTGAGAAAATACTCAATTTAAGGATTTTTCCCGATGGAGAGAATCGGATGAATCTATCTGTTCTCGAACTTCCTGAAAAAGAGATCCTGTCTGTTTCTCAGTTCACCCTTGCTTCCTATATTAAAAAAGGGAGGAGACCTGATTTCACAAATGCGCTTGAACCGAAAGAAGCAAAACGGCTATATAATTATTTTAATTCGGTTCTTTCGATGCATGCCAAGGTGGAAACAGGTGTTTTTGGGGCAATGATGGATGTTTCTTCTTTAAATGACGGGCCGGTTACATTTATTATTGAGAAGAGATTCCCCTGACATCTACTCAGGTTTAAAAATGATTGTTTCATCCGATTTTTTAAAATTTTCCATAATTCTGTATTTTGCATCTACAAAAAGTTTTATCTGGTCATCATAAAAATCACTGAGAAAGTGGCCGCTTTGACCTGAAGAATTAATTAATTTTGAATTTGAAAAATCGTTGAAATCCATTACCATTCTGAATGCAGAAAGATGAACCGTATTAAAATCGGCTCTGTTCCTAAATGATGTGATCATAATACAGTCGTTTCCGCCGGAGACCGGGAAGGGCCCTCTGTTAAGGAAATATTTAAGTGGGAAAACCGATCCGAGAGGGTGTTTGTAAAAGAGAGTATGCACATTCTCCCATTGCATTTTTTCTCCTCCGCCCCGTGTGTTAAATTCGTTAAATGTGTTCCGAAGGCTCAATTCGACAATTTGTGAAAAAGTCTCTTTTTGAGGAGTGCCCTTTACATCAGCCCACTCTTCGAGGATTTTTTTGTCCGGCCCCCCTGCAGGATAATTAAGTATTTTGTATATCCAGTGCCTTGAAATCAGTTTATGGTCTTTTGTTTCTTTAAATTCATCTATAAATAAATTTCTCGCCAGGTAATATTCGAATCTGTAGAACAGAACCGGACCGATGCCGCCGTCTGCCTTGAAATCCCAATTAAAAAGCTGACTTGAAACATATTTTGCCTCTTTTGAATAAAAATTCATTTTTCTTATCCGGTCAATGAGAAATTTTGCTCCCGGAAGATATGTGTCAAGCTGAAACTTCATATTGTCTTCAACAGTCAGTTTTTTTGCTGAAGTAAGCAGTTTTGTGATTCTCTCTGCTCTGAAAGAGGGGAACCATTCCTCCGAGAAGACCGGGAGTTCACCTTCAGGGAGAACTCTGTTGTTGGCTGTGGCAATAAACCCCTTTTTTGGATTGATCAGATACTGCTTTTTTTCACTGTCCCAAAATCCGCTCCAAATATCCTTGGCTCCTCTTGCAGTGACCGGAAAGAGGCCGTTACCTTTTGCCCTGACAGGGACACTTCCCGAAGGAAAATAAC
>CAZNLS010000069.1:0-12693 GCA_964573895.1 uncultured Clostridia bacterium | reverse complement strand
CCGCCTCTTGCATTTGCCCTTGGAATGTATCTTCCGCTCTATCTGAATACACCGATCCTTGCGGGAGGAATTATTGCACACCTGGTCGGGAAGAGTTCAAAAAACAAAAAACTGGCCTCGGCGAGAAAAGAACGCGGTACTCTGATTGCTTCCGGTTTTATAGCAGGCGGAGCTATAATGGGAGTCCTTGCAGCAACAATTATCTTTATAGGCCAGAGTATTTTCGGTGATGGATGGACCATCATGAAGGCAGTCGGAACATTCCACTGGAGCGAATCGGCCGGAGCAGAAATACTCGGATTTTTTATGTTTGCCGGGCTTCTTTATTATCTGTATTGGGATTCAAAAAGGGTAAAAGAGTAAATCCCTTTCACAGATTAACTCTAAATTAGAGGTGAGTTTCCCTCGATAATTTCAGGGGCAGAGAAAAATGTGACCCAGCCGAACCAGTATGAAGTGAATGAGTTTACCGGGTTCAGTTGAGTTCCTCTTCGTGAACCGCTAACAGCTCTACCGAAAATATCCCATTCCGATCCGCTCTTGTCCTTCATAATGACGGGATATTTATCTTTAACCGGAGAAAATTCAAGCAGCTTCCCATCATCGAGCTTTCTGCTGAATGAGACGGCAAAATTGTCCTCCGCATTTATTACTACGACTATTTCTCCTTCATCTCTGTTCAGAACGTTTATACCGCCCGTGAAAGATCTGATTGTGAAGACAACAGTTTTTCCCTCAAGCACGATACCGTGAATCCTCTCTTTGCTGTGAAGTATGGGGTCCTCATTTGAGACCGGGAATAAAAGATTGTTTGTTGATTTATATTTTCCATAGGGATAATCATCATAGTTTCTGTTGTAACCGGTATCGGTAGATAACACTTCAGATTCCGGATATAGTTTTTTCCAGGTTGCCCAGGTAGTTTCAACAACATTGGATAATTTTGCTTTTTCTTCAATTCTGCTTCCGCTGACACATTTGAAAAATATTTGTGACCAGTAACTTCCGGATTTCCTGTCATAGAGGATCAAATTTGAGTTGTAGAGCAGGCCTGAAACTCCGAATGTCGGATCTCCTCCGCTGTTTTCAATATCCCACAAAAGGGCTGTCCCGGTTAACGGGCAATATGAAAGAACGTAGTAGATATTCTCGGAAATATCGTTCACTATTTCATGATAATCGAGGATTTTGTGCGGAAATGCTTTGATCGTATTCCCTTTTCGCACTCCGACGACAAGTTCGTTATCAGACATAAATGTTACAAGAGAGGCGGGCACCATCTTCGGATTTTCAAGTGCGGGTATCCCGTCTCTGCCGGGACCGCCGTCCACTACTTCCGACTTGGGTATCAGCCATCTCTCTTCCTTGTCATTTCCCTGATCATTAATGTTTTTTTGCGAGCAGTAGATCATTGGCAATATCAAAAACATGATCAGGATAATCTTCGTTTTATTTTTTACATTCATATTTCCTCCTTAAAAATCAAAAAAAAGCGATAATGATGTAATAAATTTTGAAGTAAATTGTTCGGCACCATTGAGTTTCCTGTAGACGGGAATCTCAATTATCGCCCTTACACCCGGGCCCTGGTTCAGTCTGAAGGTGAAACCCGAGGCCAGGTATATCCATTTGCCTCCTGTATTCGGAATCGTACCACCGAATCTTCTGTCCGCTGCTGCGCTCCTGAATCTTCCATAAAGTAACAGATTAAGTTTATCTCCCAATAATGTGGAAAAGCCGGATTGAAAGTTATATTCGCCTCCGAATTTATAGGATCTCCCGTTTGTACCGTTGAATCTGAACAGATTGCCTGCAAAAATCTCTATATACGGATTAAAAAAAAGAGGAATTGAAATATACTGTCTTATTACAAAATCGACTGATCCTGTCCCCGGCTGCATATCCTCCGCGGCAATGCCGGTCAGTACTGCATTAGATTTCCCGGTTGGAAGTTTAATTCCGAATCCGGTAGAAGTTTTAATTTTTCTTCTATTTAGACTGATAAAAGGTGAATACTGGACAGATATAAGAGTATCTCCGAGATTAGTAATACTCTCTGCAAAATTCCTCCCCACCTTCCGATACTGTCTGATTGCTCCTGAAATTAATGAGAAAGTAATATTTTTAAGCGGAGTATATCTGATTTCCGCATAGATATTTGTTGCACTCCTTTTTCTGTTTATCTCATTTTCTATAACTTTTGTGCCCCTCACAAGTTCATTAATCCGGTGATAACGGTGACCAACCTCAAAATACCACTTTTTCCCGGGATCAATTGACTGGTCAATAGGATTGAATGACGGATTACCTGCACAGCTGCATGTCTGCCCGGGACTTATTTCTGTAATCAAAATTAGAAGAATGATAGTTATATACAGTTGTCCTTTATTCATGCTTCTAATATGGATTGTCCTTTGAAAAAATTCTGTAATTTAGGTCACATTTTTAATAATTTTTTTTTATTTTTGTTTAAGCATCTTTTTTTTTGACCTTGAGAGTCTGAACATTCCAAGTAATCCGAATCCTGCGAGGATCAGGGCAAGAATCCTTCGGATGAGAACGAGAGCTAACCCTATTGCCGGCTTTATGCCAACAAGAGCAGTCACGGCAATATATGTTGCTTCGTAAACTCCGAGGGATCCCGGGATAAAGGGAATTACAAATGCAAGATTCCCAAGAGTGGTAATGATAAAACTGGATGTAAATGATTGATTAGCAATGCCCAGAAATACAATTGTCATGTGAATTTCAACAATCCAGAAGAGGATGAATAAAGAGTATAAAAAGAAGACTTTAAAGAATCCTGCCGGGTTCTTCCTGTAAAATTCCGAGATATACCCGTCGGTCTCTCTGATTTTTTCTGCATTCTTTTCAAGGAATGATATTTTCAGACCAGTTTTCCTGATTAGGTTCAGGAACCAGGTCAGGATCCCTTTTTTCTGTTTGAAAAAGATAAACAGCAGAATGAATATAAAAAAAATGATCCCTGCGGTGAATGCAATTTTCAAATCTTTCGGAAGTTTTATATGAATAAATGAGATAATAATCCCAATAAGTGTAAAAAATATTATTGCAAAGAATTCGATTGTTTTATCAATTATTGTTGAGGCAATACAGACTTTCCTGTCAGAACATTCTGCCATCAGTATTCTTGTAGCCTCACTTCCCATCTGTGCAGAAGGAGTTAACTGACCAACAGAGTGACCACTCATCCGGGCAAGAAAAAGATGAAAAAGTGAAAGATCTTCTCCAAGTTCTTTTAGAATTATTTTCCAGTTAAGAGTCCGCAGCATCCAGTACAGTATCCGCATTAAAAAAAGATAAATGAAATTCAATGGATTGATCCTGTTTATATTTGCCCATATTTTATCGGGTCCGATTTTAAATATCAGGAAACCAAAAATCAAAATTCCGATCAATGCAGATAGTTTAACGATTTTATTCTTCATCTAAGTATTAGCTGAATTATACAATTATAAAAAAAAATCTCAAAATAAAGGACTTCATTGCTTTCAGTTTATGAAAAAAATCATTTTTTGTTGATGATATATTTTTTAACTGCCCAGTTGTGTTCTTTAAGCGTTTTAGAGAAGTAGTGTCTTTTTGAATCTTTGGCAACAAAATATAGGTATTCGGTTTTTTCCGGGAAAAGTGCTGCTTCGATAGAAGCTATTCCGGGACTGCAGATCGGTCCGGGCGGAAGACCTTTGTTAGTACGTGTATTATAAGGAGAATCAATCTTCAGATCTTCCCATGTCAATTTCCCGTTATATTTATTTTTCAATTTTAATGCATATATTATTGTCGGATCACATCCCATCGGCATCCCGATTCTCAGTCTGTTGTGGAAAACGGATGAGATGAGAAATCTTTCATCCCTGGATGCAGTCTCTTTTTCAATCAAAGATGCAAGTGTTACGATTTCTCTGATTGTCATGTTAAGTTCTTTTGCTCTCCATCTGTACGATGGAGAAAAATTTTCTTTGAAGTGATTTATCATCGTCGATATTACTGCTTTGGGGGAAGTCCCTTTCGAGAAAAAATAGGTGTCGGGATGAAGATAACCCTCCAGGTCTTCCGCTTTGCTGTCAATATTGGAGATGAGCTTTACATTTCGTGCTTCTCTTATCAGTTCATCATATTTAAAATTATTTGATTTCTCCAGGAAGGTTGCCGTTTCATCAATTGTCAGACCTTCTTTGATAGTAATCTTATAAAGTAGGACCTCGCCTTTTTTCATTTTTTCAATTACATCTCTCATTGTACCCGGACGGTCAAACATATATTCACCACTCATAAGAGGAGTTCCCCTGTAGTAGAATCTGTATAGCAATCTGAAGAAAAAATAACTCGAAATTACGCCCTCTTTTTCCAAAGCTCTTGCGATTGCCGAAACACTTGCTCCCGTTTTGATTTCAATTTTCACGGGATATTTTCCTCCGTTATAAACCTCAGTGGTTTTTTGGTGAAATAAGTATAGGAATACTGCAATTGCAATAACAATTATTAATAAAATAGAAACCGCTATTTTTTTCATTTTTCCTCCAGGTATCTTTTAAGGATCACATGAGCGGAAACTGAATCGATCAACTCTTTTTTTTTCTTAAAACTCAAAGATATTTTAGAGAGTATTTCTTCAGCTTCAAAACTGGATAATCTCTCATCAGTAAGAATTACTTCAAGTCCGGTTTCAGATCTGAGCCTGCCGGCAATCTTATTCACCTTCCCCGCAAAAGCACTTTGGCTGCCGTCCATATTAACAGGATTGCCGAGGACTATTTTGTCTATACCGTAATCGGAAATTAAATTATTGACAATTCGTATTAAATCCTCATTCCCTTTAATAATTGCTGCAGGGAGAGGAGTTGATGATTTTATAGAGGAATCACCAACTGCAAAGCCGACTCTCTTCTCACCATAATCAATGGATAAAATCTTCATTCGGTATTCAACCTTTTAAGTTATTTCTATTTTCGAATTGTTCGAATCCGTACCCAATGAGTTCCGTGATAAGCTGTTTGAACCCTATTCCTTCAATTTCCCAGAGTTTAGGAAACATGCTTATCTCGGTGAACCCGGGGATAGCATTTATTTCATTAATAATAATTTTTTTAGTGACATCTTCAAGAAAAAAATCAACCCTTGCAAATCCGTTCAGATATAAAGCCCTGAATGCTTTTTTTGCTTCTGACTTTATATTATCTTCAATATTTTTTTCAAGTTCCGCAGGGATAAAGAATTCCGTTTTTCCGAGTATATATTTATCTTCATAGTCATAAAATTCTTTTGAGGGGATAAATGAACCTGGACGTGATACTTTTATTTCTTTGTTGCCCATAACCGAAACTTCGATTTCCATTCCCCGGATCTCTTTCTCTATAATAATCTTACTGTCAAAATTAAAAGCCAGCTTGATTGCATTTTCAAGCTCATTTTGATTTTTAACTCTTGAAATTCCGATTGAGGATCCAAGTGAACATGGTTTAACATAACATGGGAAACCGATATCCCTGTTAACTCTTTTTAGGATACCTTTTCCCGGGCTGTTTCTCAGCTCAATGAAATCAGCCGTATCCAACCCATTCTTTTTAAACAGAATCTTTGATACAATCTTGTCCATTGCAATTGCCGATGAGAATGAGTCGGCACCGACATATGGCAGTCCTGCCATCTCAAAAAGCCCCTGTATTTTACCATCTTCGCCATTTGGACCGTGCAATACAGGGAAAGCAATATCAAAGCTGAAATTTTCAGTATTTAATACTTCCCAGGGAAGGAAACTCTGATACCCGTCAGATTTAACACTTTCACCCCCGATATCTGACTCCTCGATGATCACCCACTCTCCATCCCGGTTTATATATACCGGAATAGGATCATACAAAGTTCTGTCAATATTTGTAAATATTGCTTTTCCGGATTGTATTGATACATCATGTTCGGCTGATTTTCCACCGAAGAATATCCCGATCCGCTTTCTTTTCTTCATTGTTATCTCTTCTCTTATATTATTTAATATCAATTATAATAGTATTTGTAGAAAAAGTAATTTCTCATGACATTTTTCACATAATTACGGGTCTCTGTAAATGGGATCATTTCGATAAACTCTTCTTCGGGGAATCCCCTGTAGTCATTTATCCACTTATCTACCCGGTGAGTGCCGGCGTTATATGCTGCAAGTGCAAGATACATCTTTCCACTGTATTTATCAAGCAGTTCCCTGATATGGAATGTTCCTAACCTGATATTGAATTCCGGGTTGAACAGATATCTTCTTCTAAATCTTATTTTTAGTTTTTTTGCAATTCTTTTTGCTGTTTTTGATATCAGCTGCATAAGACCCATTGCTCTTGCTGATGATACTGCCCCTTCATTAAAAAAACTCTCTCTTTTTATCAAGGCGAGGACTATATTTTTGTCGACGCCATTTTTTTTTGCATATTTTTTTATTGTTTTAAAATATTTTCTCGGTGAATATATGGATTTCAAAAATCTCGGAAGAATTATCATTTTATATTGAGGAAAGTTTTTTATAAAAGTTGAAAAAGCCATGTAAAAATTTTTCTTTCTGAGATAAATGAGTGATTCGATAATTTTTAGTGTATTAAGGTCAGCCACATCTAATTTTAAATTTTTTTTTGTCCAGTTAATATAATTCAGGGCATATACTTCAAGGCCCCGACGGAGTATTTTTTTTATTTTGGAAACTATTTTTAATATTTCATTTCCAGCCGGTCTGTTTAAGAGAGATTTAAAATTTTTCAATTCCCGGTTTCGAAGCATTGTTTTTCTGCCGGGAAATCTGGAGTAGTAGTAAGTAAATGGAAATTCAGCAATTAATCCGGTCTTAAAACCATTCAGCTTCTCCTTCCAGAAGAGATTTGCAATCCTGTAGGAATCTATAGGGGAGTATGATCCTGTAGTAAACAGCTCAACAGCCCCGCTTTTTTCACCCGATTTCATCTTAAGCCATCCCATTCTCCACAATGCTCTCCAGTATCCCTTGCTATATTTATTTTCTGAAATTGATGAAGTGAAAGCAGAATAATATTTTTCCGAAAGATCAAATTCTCCGTTGATCTTAAGTATTGTTGCAATATCGAGAAGTGTTATTTTAAATATATTTTTGTCATTCTTTATCAGCTCAAGATACATATCTATTTTATCCATTCTCCCCTCTCTGACATCCATTTTTAGCAATAGCTTGTTTTTCCCATTGAAATAGGAATTGTCCGGGAGTCTCGAAAGATATTTTCTGGCAGTTGAATAATTTTTTCTCCGGTAATTTATTTCAGCCATTAAATAGTTTTTCAGATTAGCTGAAATCGAATAACGGCTCATTCTTCTGAATTGTGTAATACTGCCTGAAATTGCTAACCTTTTCATAATTGAGTCATAGTATTTCCTTCCTGCGATATTGTAGAGTGATCTTAATTCCCGGTTTGATATTCTGCTGATAACATATGAAGGGCTTTTTGCTGCAATAATTCTTTTTAGAATTCCCCTGCTTCTTTCTCTCTCTTTTAGTTTTAAAAGTGCTATAAGAACCCTTATGTCAACAGGTAGAAGATTTTCATTATCTTCCGCTGTTCTCAATAAGCCCCTGTAATCCCTGAGAGAAAACTGGATTTTCATCAGAATTGAATTCTTTAGCTTTTCGATCCACTTTTCATCATAGTTGGATTTTTTAAGAGAATTCAAAGCCTTGTTATATTGACGATTTTTGATAAGCTCAGATACATTTTTTAGAGTGATAAGGGAAGATAAAAATTTTTCATTATCTGCATTTTCCAACTGTTTTTCTTCATCTGTATCTATTTTTTTTGTTTTAATTATTTCGGAAAACAGACTGTAGCGTTCAATAAGTGAACGGATCCCTTTATCTGTTTTTGAATTTTTGATTCCCGGCTCGAAAATCCGAATAATCATTATTGCTGAAATTACTGAAAAAAGAGTGATCAGGCCGAGATGCAGGAAAGTTTTAAAACGTGTGGCTGGTTTAGATCTTTTCAAATTTATAGCCATTTAAAGCGTCTCTGTTACCGGCTGCCAGAGTCTCTAATAATTGAGTTTCAAATGGAGTGAGGTCATCAAATTTATTAAGGAAAATCTCTTTTGATTGTTCAATTGTATCACCCAGTATTTTGTAGAGTTTTTTTTCAGCCCTTGCATCCTCAACCTGCTTTTTATTGTAGAGGATAATATCATTGACAATAACCTTTGCAAGCCTTTCTGCGTTTGAAAGTTTTTTTGATTCTTTTTTTTGTTCCCGATTAGTCTCTTCTGTCAGGAGGATCGGCTCATTTTCACTATCATCATCATACTCCTGGGTTTTGACCCGTGCATTAATTTTTTGTCTCAATGGCAGAAGATCAAGACTCATCTCCCCAAACAATGATATCATTTCTATTTCATGTCTGAACGGTCCTTCATTCTCATATGAATCAGAATATAGAACAGCTTGAGGCTTCCCTTTTACAAAAAAAGGTAATACAAGAATTTGAAGCGGGACATCATGTCCAAATCGATTGAAGATCAGGTGGTTATCCTTGTGTTGATCAGGGGAACCTTCGAAAATTTTCTTTGATTTCAGAACATTCCTAAAAACTGTATCAGCTGTCAATGAGAAAAATATCTTTTTTACTTCCCTGTCGCTGATATCAGAATTATTATTTGTAAAACCTGCTCCTCCCCAGCCTTTAAGTTTGTCTTCTTTGATCAGGAAAATTGCAGTTCTTGCGCAAAATCCTGATATTCCCTCAAGCATCTCTTTGATGATACTGATCTGGTCGTTTGAAGAAGCTATTTTCATTATTGGTGTGTAAACTTTTTCAATAGAACCACCAGATCCGGTCCTGCCGGAAACATATTCTTTTACTTTATTTAGATTATTAATTATATTTGATTTGGCATTCTCAAAAATCTGGTCAATTTTTTTTTGATCACTCATAACAAATCTCCCTGTGAAATGTCAAACTCCCGATTCAAGCCTGCTTGCAAGCAGCTCAGGCAGTCCTGCATTTCTGATTTTTTTTTGGGTTTTCTTAACATTATATTCGAACCTGTGAAACCTGATCTCTTTTTTTCCCGAATCAAACAGGATGAAGCATGATTCCGGATTTTTATCACGTGGCTGGCCTATTGAACCGGGGTTTACCAGATAGCGGGTGTTCGGATCGAGTTTGATTTTTTTTGTCTTATTGAGGGGTATTACATTTATTTTGTTGTTTCTTTGAAGATAGATTACCGGGAAATGAGTGTGGCCGAAAAATCCAATTGAAGTTTTCATAAACTTGAATGATTCTACCGCTTCAAATATGGAAAAGACGTAATAATCCTCGTCGAATGTGGATCCGTGACAAATCGTTATAAAGTGGTCAATCACCATCGGTCCTTTTGGAAAACTTTTTAAAAACTTTTTATTTTCTTCCGAAAGCTGGACTTTACTCCATTCGGCTGAGAAGGCGGCTACCGGGTTGAAAAGTGAAGATGATTCGATATCTGCAATCACTTTATCATGATTTCCCCTGATATATGAGAGATTATCTATTGAATGAAAGAGGGATAAGGTGTCGTTGGGGTCTGCACCATATCCAACCAGATCGCCGAGAAAAATATATTTGTCTGCCTCTTTGAATGCTTTATGCTCCATCAGTTTTTTGAAGGCTTCAAGGTTGCTGTGTATATCACTGAATATCAGGTATTTCATATTTATTGTCGGCTAATTTTTAAATTCTCTCCTTAAAAAAGGAAGTATAATAATTTTTTAACATTTATTCAAGTAAATTGGAAAAACTTTATCTTAATAAATCAGGTTTAAACTGCTTTGATGAATTTATTAAATTTTACAATTTAAATACTAATAATTATGTAACAAATTTGACTGATCCAGTCGCTAAATCCAGAGGGACCAGATTCTCATTGAATAAAATTTTTGATATTGAATCAAAAGTCTGTTTTATGTCAAGACTAACCTATAATATAGGGAAAAAACACTAAATGTCACTTCTATATGCTCCTTCAAAATGGAATTTAATTTTTAATTTAGGTTTTACTTTGAGGAGAAGCATCCTGATAATTGAAAGATCATAATCCGTATATAAAAATTCTGTTTCACCGTCAATTTTGATCTGTTTTCCTTTTGTTGTTATTGATGAAATAATTATTATTTCTTTTCTGATCCCATGCAGTTGAAAAAGTCCTTTCACATGATATTTTTCTTTTTTTATTTCTGAGTTCATTAATTTGAATTCTGCTCGGGGAAATTTTTCGTTTTGAAGCCACCTTAACATTTTTCTATCTCTTGCATTTATTCCTGTTTTCAGGTCTGTCAGATCAAATGAGAAATCAGCTTTTATGATCTTTCTCTCTGAGACTGAATATTTGAAGTCATAAGTATAATCTTTCAAAACTGTTATGAATTTATGGAAAAATGCAACTTTTACATTCGCTGTTATCTTTGATTTCTGTTTGTCAATTTTTATGTTTGAATAGTTTAACGCTTCGGAAGATGATGGGAATAATATTGCAAAATAACTTAATAAAAAAATAATTATCGAAATTCTTCTCATTTTCAGATCATTTCTTTTAATATCAGCATTAATTTAACACTTCCTAATAATATATTCAACCTGTCTTAGACATTGTGAAAGTGCCCGTTTCTCCTATCTCGTTGAAAAATGTTCCTTTTGCATCGTTTATATCCTGTTTTATGGCGTAGTAAGTAACAACGTGCTTTTCCGAATTCAATATAAATGTCATTGTGCTGTACCCGGTAACGGTATAGCTTCCCGAAAAATTGATATCAGTCGTAAATGTTCCCTTCTCTTTATTACCGGTAAATTCTGCATTAAAAGTGGCACTTCTTTTTGAATTGTCCCACTGCATGCTTATATTCCAGTTTCCAGTGACATTCCATGCAGTTAAACAACCGGTTGTAAAAAATCCTGAAATAATAAAAAGTACAAATAAAGCGATTACTGAAACAGCTCTCATATTTATTCCTCCTTTCCCCATTTTAATACTTCTAAGAAATTCTTTTAATCAATAATGTCAAATTAGATCCAATCAATAATAAATGATGATCTGAAAAAGAGTAAGCAAGTTTAATTCCGGCTGAATCTTAGAAAAATGTAGCAAAAATGATACGATTATAGATCATTTAATTCCATAATTCCGGGAAAGCAATCTTAATAAATTATTTATTAACCTGATAATTTTATTACTAAATAGAGGTGTCCAGGCTTTTATTGAGAAGTTATGAATAATTAGTTTAATATTTTATCTATTGCCGGTCAATTGAAAAATTCCCATACCATTTTTTCCCGTTTCCATCTGTCCAGATCCAGTCGCCGCTTATATTGTTCGATCCGTTGAATGTACCTGTAAACTGAAAATTTCTTACTGAACCATACCATAAGCTGAAAGTTGAAGAGCTGCCTGAAACGGAATACGTACCTGTTACTACTTTAGTCGCATCATCCACGTAGCCTGAGGTTGTACCTGTCAGTTCTGTTCCGCTGAAAGTTATTTTGAAGGGATCGGGATCACCGTTCGAGTCTGTAGCTGTTCCGATCCAGACACCTCTGATGTCATAACTTGCAGTTGTGACATCTGAAGATGCATTAAGACTGTAATTTCCGTTCATTACTATTGAGCCTGCTGCGGCAACAGGAGTTCCGTTCAGAGTCACCTGGAGGTTTGAATAGGAACTATCAACCAGGGAATAGTTATAATTAATCGTTGTCCCGCTGTTATAATTGAATGTTCCGCTTACCGGAGAACCGGTAACACCGTTTCCGACTGACACCGTGAGAGTATATTGGGTTGTACTATCTCCTCCGCCGTTACCATCTTTTACGATTGTACATGAAAACAAAAAAATTAATGCAAAAAATAATACCAGTATAATATAAACTGATTTTCTTATATGCATCTTTTCTCCTTTTACATATATATATAGATAAAGAACTGTTATATCACAAAAATTCGGTAAATATTTAGAATTTTCTGCAATTTGCAATTGAGAAATAATTCCTGAGCTGGTGAAAACAGGAGCAGGTCATTTTTTCATTTTGAATAATTGCACTGTTTCAGGGAGTCCTGCCATGACTCCTGATATTAATTCCTGTATAGTTTCAGATTCAATTGAATGAGACTTATACTCTTAAGAAATGAATTTAAATTTATATAATTACTCTTGAATTTAAGAGAAAAAAAATTAATAATGATGATCTATGAATTTTTAAATCAAAGGATTTAAAAAGGTCTTCTATTTAAGTGATGGGAAATGGGGGAAAACATGAAAATATATTTGAATTCGCTTAAAGTATTCTTTATTTCAATTTTGATTTCTTTTCTGATAATGATCGGTTGTATAATTCATAAATCTGATAATGAAAAGAAATCTGAAATAGGGAAGTGGGTGATAGCATATCATCCAATGTACCAGTGGAATCAGGTTTCAGCAGAAAAAGTACCGTGGAATAAATTAACTCACTTGTACTTGGGATATCTCTGGCCGGTGAAATCCAATGGTGAATATACTATCGGATTACAGCCCGGCTCCTGGTGGTCAGGGGGATGGGGAGGGATGGATCGGTGGAAAAGAGAGGCTGGCAAATTTTTACAAAATGCTCCACCAGGGAAAAAAACTATCTGCAATTTGGGAGGTGCCGGCCCCGATCACAA
>CAZNLS010000068.1:0-13242 GCA_964573895.1 uncultured Clostridia bacterium | reverse complement strand
TCGAACCGCTATTTGAAAAATCTCTTCTATGTGTCACAAGCTTTAATCCTGAAATCAAAATCAGTATATAAACAAGCATATTAGCCGGTATCCTTAGTGCGAAATCAAAAAAAGAGTGGAAGGTGACTGCAAAAAGAGAAGATAAAATTCCGATTCCAAGAATTCGGATACCCGGATGTCTTCTTGCCCTCCACATCTTTGCAATTGAAAATATTATGAGGCCGTTCAGCAAAAACAGGAGAATTCCTCCAATTATGCCGCCTTCAGCCAAAACTTCCAGATATTCATTGTGCGCATGGGTTGACCACTCCCCGGAGGGATCAGTGTCATATAGAAAAAAGGAGTACCTGTATGTTCCGAATCCGGATCCGAAAACGGGGAAATCTGAAAACTGCTTCACTGTGTTAGGCCAGCGAAGAAATCTTCCGGATTCTGAAAAAGACATTTTCATGAATTTATCAGTAGTATTTTTAATGCCGAAAAATACCGAAACCAAAGCTATTGCAATAAGGATATATTTAAGCCGCTTTCTGATGGCTTTCGATCTTTTTAAATAGAAAGATAGAAGAGAAAAAATAAATATGGATAATAAAAAAGTTACAATTCCGGATCTTGAACCGGTTAAAATCAAAGAAATTGAAATCAGCACAAGTATTGCAGCATCGACTACAACTTTTTTATCCTGATTAAATGCATTTATCAGTTTGGATCGAATTCCTTTGCCCGACTTGAAAAATCCGATCTCATAAAAGATCAAAGCTGTGAGGATCGGGATTGTCATTTCTAAGAAGAACGCAAGATGATTAGGATTCCCGAAAGTTCCTGTGAGGAATCCTTCAGTAGGGTCATTGTTTACATTAAGAAAAAAGATAAAGAATTTTTTGCTTTTCAGGAATACTTTGATCAATCCGAATAATGACTGGAACGCCGCTGTAAATACTATTACCCTGGCCAGTGAAATTATATCATTTTTATTCAAATTTATTCTAAGTGAGACTAAAAAGAATATTGAGATAGTAAAAAATCTGAATAAAAACATCAATGTCTCATACGGGACCAGGGAGACAGGTAAAAATCCGGGATCACTATTCCCGAATGACGAAGCAGTTCCTGCCGATACTGGAGAGATCAATTTTGTAAAAAATGCCGGAAGAGGTACAATCTGGAACAGAATAAATCCTGCAAACAGGAAGAATATAAGCTTTATCTCTCTACCGAAAGCAATTTGAGGTTTAAATAAATCCGGCCGGATGTTTCTATCGGGAACTCTGTTTTGCAACCCGATCCAGGATATAGTGAGCAGCATAAAGTAGAAAAGAGGATGAAAAACTTTCCCAACGCACCCGAAAGGTACAGGAGACAGAAATATCATGATTTTTATCAATGCAAGATATTTATTTTTCATTTTACTTTTTAAACAAACTGAAGAATGATCTTTTTTTTTTCGGGTTTTCAATTGTCCCGATATCAGGCAACGGACAGTTAAAAACTATTGATTCCGGAATCTCTTTAAGATAAATATCAATTTTATCTTTTCCAAATTCCGAAAGTTCATCATATAAAAATGAGAGTCCCGGTTTCCTCCCATGAATATTATGGCAGTCTGAAGAGATAAGATGGACCATGTTGGACCTTAACAGTTTAAAAGCCGTAATTCTTGCATCGGTGCCAAAATCACCTCTGATGCTTCCGGCATCGAGCTGGGAAAGTGCGCCGGTCATAAGAAATTTGTATAAAATTTCCGGGTCTTTCTGGATCATAAGATTCCTTTCAGGATGGCATATTACAGGGATGAACCCCTCATTCATCAACTCAAAAATAAATTTATCAGATCCCGGGAAAATCAGTGACGGGGGGAACTCAAGTAAAAAATAGTCACCTCCGTTTAAAGTCATTAAATCACGGTTTTTATTGAGGGCAGATACCAGCTCGGAAGTGAAGTATATTTCACCCCCGAAGATAATTTCGATTCCCGTAAATGAAGCTGAAATGCGTGATTTAAAATTTTTAAATATATCAGAAAAATCAGGTATATTACTGATCCTGCCGGCAGCGCTGAACATATGCGGAGTCGCTGCTATTGTTGTAATTCCGTCTTTTTTGCAAATTTCCAGCATTTCAAGAGTTTCTTCAAATGATGTTGCTCCGTCATCTACAAAAGGAATAATATGAGAGTGCAGGTCAATCATTTCTGTTGGTTTTTCTCCTTATACCTGTAGTTATAACCATAATTGTAGTTATATGTATAACTGTATGAAGTATCGCTTTTCTTGAAATCAATTTTGTTCAATACAACTCCAAGGATCCTCACTCCAAATCTGTCTATTTCATCCTTTGCTTTTCTTAATACATCTGTTTTTGTTTTCCCTCCCCAGTTTACCAGGATCATCCCGTCAGAATGCTTTCCGATAAGTATCGGATCGACTATACCTATCAGGGGTGGTGTATCAAGGAATATATAATCTACTTTTTCCAGCAGTTTCTCGAGGACAAGGGTCATTACATCCGAATCAAGAAGTTCAGCGGGATTTGGGGGGATCGGTCCCGAAGGAATTACAAATACATTTTTAATGTGAGTCTTATGCAGTGTTTCCGTTAATTTCGCCCTTCCGGTTAAAAGTGTCGAGAGACCAACCGTGTTTTTCATTTTAAAAATTTTATGTACTCTGGGCTTCCTTAAATCGGCATCTATTACGACAACTTTTTTACCTAGTTGTGAAAATGAGATTGCCAGATTAATGACTGTGACCGTTTTACCTTCACTTGGGAGTGCTGAACTTACACTTATTATTTTTGGGGGCTCTTTCGGTGTAGATAATTGTATCGATGTCCTTATGCTTCTGTAATGCTCTGAAAAAGGACTTTCGGGATCTCTGAAATTGATAAGCTCAATATTTTTTATTACTCCTTTTGTCTCGGCTTTTTTCTTACTCCCGTAATGATAAGAGTAGTAAGAGATTCCTGATTTACCGGAACTGGAAGGAATAATTCCAAGGGTAGGAAGTTTCAAATAAGTTTTCACATCTTCCGGAGACTTAAGAGTTTTATCAAGAAAGTCAATGAAAAATATGAGTCCGATCCCTATTCCGAGGCCAAGGATCAGGGCCATTATCACCGATTTTATTATATTAGAAGAAATTGAAATATGCGGGACTTCGGCATAATCAATTATCCTGATGTTTGTTGTTTGTAAGCCCTCCATTTTAGATGTCAGCAGGCTCTCTTTTTGTCTTTTTACAAGATAATCCAGAAGATTTCTGGATGTTCTCACTTCGATTTGAAGGCTGTTGTAGTATATAGCATTTGTTTTACTTGTTATCATTACACCTTTCTGCTGATCAAGCAGATCCTTGAGGGAATCCTCTTCTTTTTTTGCTGACAAGTAATTTGTACGTGAATTTTTTAAAGTTTTTAATGCTCTTACCCTTGTCTCTGTACTTATCCGTTCCTGCAGAGTTTTCATCTGGGATTCCAATTGTCTCATCTGTGGGTATGATTTTTTGAATTTTTCGGATTTTTTCTGATATTCGGACTCAAGTTTTGAATAGTTGGATTTCAGGTCACTGATCAAAGTATCCTGTTTGACATCCGGATAGTCCTCATAGTTCATCCCCTTCAATTCCTTGTAATGAGCCTCTTTGTTTACCCTGTTGATCTGGGCTTTTGTATATGCTTTGTTCAAATCCGAGAATTTCGCAACTACGGTACTGTCACTCCTGGAAAGATAAAAAAGGTCTTTTTTCTTACCATAAGATTGCAGTTCCTGTTCTTTTTGAGCAAGACTTGCCCGGAGAGCCCTGATCTGCTTTCCGATAAATTCTGATGCTTCCCGTGACGATCTTGTCTTTGCAGCAAGGTTAAACTCTATAAGTTTCTCAAAGAGAGTATTGATGATTTTTGCCGAATTTTCAGCTATAGGATTAGTACATGAGACTTCTACCAGTCTTGTGGATTCAACCGGCATTATCCTGACTCCCACAGGATAAACTCCAATTTCTTCGAAGACTGACTTGGCAAGCGACCTGCTCTTAAGAATCCTGATCTGTGTATTCAAATATTCATTACGATAATCGGCATATCCGTATCCCGAATTGAAATTTATTATATTCTTTTCCGGCTCAATAAGGAGCATTCCGACAGACCTGAACATTGGAGTTTTCATTGAGTTTTTGGCAAAAACAAACAGTGACAATAAAAGAGCAAAAAGAACAGGCCAGTGAAGCCTGGGTTTAATGATTTTCCAGTATTTTTCTATCTGAAAGCCTTCATCAAGAAAAGGCTCGAATGATTCCATCTGTAATCCTCCTATAAAATACTTTCGGGAACGTGGATAATGTCATTGTCTTTAAGAATAAAATCTGATATTTTCCCTTTTAGTATTTTTTTTGCATTTATTCGTATTTTCCTCTCTTTTCCCTCTACTTTTCTTTTGATCAGGATTGATCCTTTTCTTGCTCTCGGAGTGAACCCGCCAGCCTGTGCAATTGCTTTCAACAGAGTATTGTTATCATCTTTGATCATCTTAAGATGTCCGGGTTTTGAAACTTCTCCGAAAATATAAATATTCATGAATCTTACTGCAGGTATATTGACAATGTCTCCTGCTTTGAGCGGGATGTTAAGCTTTGGATCCCCTTTGAGCATTAGGTCGTCCAGATTGATCTTTAGTGATATTCCATCTCCGTTTTTCAATTTCCTCATTATTATTATATTTTTTGCGGCATCTCCTTTCAATCCTCCTGCAGTGGAAATTAGTTCCAGCAGCGTCATTTCACCAAGCAGCTCATATTTCCCCGTTTTTTCAACAGCTCCTATTATTGAAACTCTTTTACTTTGATATTCCTTAATAAAAACCGTTACCTGGGCATTTTTTAAATATTTTTCCTCGAGAAGGGTTGCCAGCTTTTTTTCAACTCCTGCACGGGTCAATCCTTCGATCTCTATATTCCCCAGCAGAGGAAGAGCTATAGTTCCGTCTTCTCCTACTCTGACTGTAATATTCAATTCAGGGACGTCAAATACATTTATAGTGATAAGGTCTTTTGCTCCGATTTTATAGGTTGATGTCCCCGTTTCAGCACTATTAAGCAGTGTTGTGTTTATAACAGACAGAACAAAAATAAAAATGAATACTGATTTTATAATATTTTTAAAATTCATGGGTCAGATATCCTCCGATAAAACTGTAATTCATGTCAAAATCGAGAAGAGTCGATCTTGCTCTGAAAAAAGTATATTTTAAACCTAATCCGTCACTCTTGTTCAACCTGAATATTATTGAAAACTCAGAGGTTGTAATATCATCCTGCCTCCCGAGATATTCCCCGGAGATTCTTTTATACCTGCTCTTTTCAAAACCAATTTTATATCCCAGCCGGATCTTGTGAAATGGGTAGTAATCAGCTCCGGCTGAAATGGCCCTGTTATCATAATATACATCCGGCTGCCAGAATGAGTAGTAGTTATCAACGGAATAATTTAAATTGAATTTAATTTTTGAAAAAAGCCGGATTGAGATTGAACCGGAACCATACGGTTTGACATATTCATCTGCTGTCTCTTTATACGGCCTGAAGTGCTTCAGACCGAGAGATAACGATCCTTTAATTATACTGATTTTTGGAAATTTAAGCTCAAGAAATATTTTTTCACCCTGTCCGTTTCTTATTTCCTCATTTGTAAATTCATATTCAAAATATTCCCCGTTAAGAGATAAACTTGTTTTGGTAAATAGAGGAAAACTAATTGCAGTCCCAGCTGTTTTTTCCGTCTTGTCGAGAGATTTGGAAAGGTTATATTCATTCAGATAATCTGTTTCTTCAAAACCGGTTCGGTTAAAACCGAGCCAGGCGGAAATGTTAATTGAACCCTGTTTACCGATGTCAAACCTCAATGTATGATTCAGTTTTTTGATGACTGTTCTTGCTCCGAATTCAGTTGAAGGTCTCGCTTTATATTTACCATAAGAGTATGAGTAAGCAATGTTTATATTTCCCATATATGTGAAAACCTCACCTTTGAATTTATTATTAAAACCTTCCTCTTTTTTATTTTTTTTATAATATGAGTAATAGGGAGTCTCATTTATTTTCAGGATAAACCTGTTTGATAAAATTGAAGCAATTTTTATATCTGCTCCCAAGTCAGCTGCCCAGTCGGGATTTTCATTCTGTTCGTAAGAATATATATTTGTATAATACCCAACTTCCTGAAGCAAAAGAGAGGGGGTAATATAGAGGAAACCGATCTTTCGCCATGATTGCCTGATAATATCGCTTTTTATCAGGAAAAAATCTTCAGAATAGAGATTAGTTGTATCAATAAGAAGAAGTGTTAACAGAATAAAAATTGAAATCGATCCGGCTCTCCTCATTTTTACAAAATTATATGCTATATAGAAGTCATTTTCAATTTATATATTAGTATCAATGATCTCAATAGAACAAAAATCGTTGATATAGAGTGGATTACCTGGTTGTAGCACTAACCTCTTTGGGAGGTTCATACTTTGAAACCAGTCTGCAGATGGCCGTTCCCGTTACTATCCAGGCAATTGGAGGAACTGATTTCTTTCTTAATGAAAATGAAATAAAACTTGATTTCCCGCCGAATATCTTCACTAGAAAATCAACTTTTTTTATCTTATACATTTGGTTTCTGACCTTTATGGAAACTTTGTATGTTCCGGGATCAATTCCGGATATTTTGTAATCGCCCTTTTCTCCGGTGATATCGGATCTGAAGACTTTTTTTTCACTTTTATCTTTCTTTTCTTTTACTTCAGTAAGAATTATCTGAACATTCTTAACGGGAGTCTTCATGTCCTTCCCGTAAACGAACCCCATCATTTCACCGACATCAGTGGATGTTGAGTCAGAGTAGACCGGAACTGATACCAAAATAAACAAAAACATAATTGAAACGAACAGTGAAACGAATTTACCGCCATTTACTTTTCTCATATTGCCTCCGATCCTCCTGAGATTCAGATCAAACACTGATATGTTAATGTAAGTTTTTTAAATTGTCAAGGTAAGAGTATGTTTTTTTAAAACCGGGTGACAGCTTATTTGTCACTCTGAACATAAATGTTGCTCTCTTTTTATCTCTCATCCGGAAGTAATATATTCCGAGTCTATAGAATATCTCAATATTTTCGGCTATCGGTGGATCATAAAATTTTGATTTACTCAGGATTTTTACAGCAAATTTTTTGTCATTTTTTTTAAAGAAAAAATCTGAACTGACAAGGATAAAACCTCTTTCATATATTTTTTTATTTGTTAAACAGTACTTAGTATATTTTTTCAGTTGTATCAGACTTATTGAGTTCTTTAAAGCGGCTGTTTGAAAAACATCCCTGGGAACAAAATAATCTCCCGAGAACATTTTCAAAGTATTTTGAAACAGCTTTTTATCAAAAAGTACATTGACATTTTTTTTTATCATTGTATCTCTGATCTCTCTAGTCTTGTTTACGATATCCTTAAGTTTCTTTTTTAAACTGTTCCTGCTGATATTCTGATAAAAAGCCTGGGTCTGCCCGTAATTTTTCAGGAAATAGTAGTTGAGTGAAAGGTAGTAATTTAAATCGTCTGAGAGATCGTTAATTCTTATTTTTTTTGCTTTGATCAGCTCCTTCTCTGCTTTTGAATATTTCCCCTGCCTGAATAGCATGATCCCCTGAAGATAATTTATCCTCGGATCACCTTTGTTTATTTTTTTCAGCTGTTTGATGCCGGCAGAAATCTTAGTTAAATTATTCGAATCCAGTGAATTTTTTAATTCTAAAAATTTTTTTTGAAAAAGTTTAGTTTTGTTTATTGATTTTTTATTAATTTTTATTTTTGTATCTGCTTTACCGATTTTATTTATTTTCACCTGTTTGGGTATTGAATAATCTTTATAAATTGCTGAAAACATAGCATCAAGATCAATCCTGATAATATCAGGTTTGGGGATATCTTCAGCCCTTTTAACGTTGTATAGTTCAAGAAGTCTTTTTGTAATATCTATAACTTTTTCTCCCCTATTTAATCTGTAATTTGAGAGAGAATAGTATAGATATACCTGCTTCAAAATTTTCGGATCATCCTGCAGGCCGAACTGAGCAATCCGAAGATTTTCTTCAGCTTCCTTAAATTCTCCCGCCAGATACATTTTCTTCCCTTTTTCATACAATCTGGTATAGAAATTATTATCTTTCGATAGAATATTCCCCTGGGGGATTAAAATAAGGAAACAGAGAAATGGTAAAACGGAATATATCTTTTTTTTATACTCAGCAGAGTTCATTTAGTCCCTCTATTGCATTTGATTAACATACCTATTATATATAATATTCATCGGTTTTTGGCAACCATGAAATTTTGAACTAAAATATTTAAAGAGTTTAATTTATTTTGTCTGCAGGGTCTTCTACTGTATAATCTGTGAGAAATAGATCAAAAAGGAGATAAGAATGGATTTTATAGATCTGAAAAGTCAGCAAAAACTAATAAGAGATAAAATAGAAAAAAATATAATAAACGTTCTGGATCATGGCAGATATGTAATGGGGCCTGAAATTAAAAATCTGGAAAAATTATTAGCCGAATATTGTGGAGTAAAATATGCTGTCGGTGTTGCAAGCGGTACTGATGCTCTTCTTATTTCATTAATGGCTTATGAAATCGGTCCGGGCGATGCTGTATTTACGACTCCTTTTACGTTTATTGCCACTGCCGAAGTGATCAGACTTTTGGGAGCAACACCTGTTTTTGCAGATATTGATGATAAGACATTTAATCTTGATCCTGAAAAGCTTGAGCAGGTGATTGTTAAGACAATTGAAGAGGGTAAACTTGTTCCCAAAGGTATAATTCCTGTTGATCTGTTCGGGCAGACGGCTGATTATGACAAGATAGATAAAATTGCAAAAAAATATGATCTGTTTGTCCTTGAGGATGCAGCTCAGAGTTTCGGAGCCTCTTATAATCAGAAAAAAGCATGTTCTCTCGGAGACATTGCAGCAACAAGCTTTTTTCCTGCAAAACCCCTCGGTGCTTATGGTGACGGCGGAATGGTGTTCACCAATAATGACCTGCTTTTGGAAAAAGTTGAGTCAATAAGGATACACGGGAAAGGTTCAGATAAATATGATAATATCAGGGTTGGTGTTAACGGGAGACTTGATACAATCCAGGCTGCGATTCTTCTGGCAAAGTTTGAAATATTTGATGATGAAATAAAAAAGAGGCAGGAGATTGCAGAGAATTATTCAAATCTTCTTGGTAAAATTGTAAAAACTCCTGAAGTTAAAGAAGGGAATGTCTCTGCCTGGGCTCAGTATGCAATGCTCTCAACAAAAAGGGATGAATTATTGAAGGCTTTGAAAAAAAACGGAATTCCCTCTGCAATATATTATCCGATCCCGCTTCATCTGCAGAAAGCATTTAAATCCCTCGGATATAGGAAGGGTGAATTCCCTGTCAGTGAAAAAAGTGCAGATGAGGTATTTAGTATCCCGTTCCATCCCTATTTAAAATATGAAGATCAGGAACAGATAGCAGAGATTCTAAAAAAAGCCCTTTAGGTATCCTTATTCCATGCAATGTTTTTTCTATTTCTTTTTTACTTTTATTCTGACTAAGATATAATTCTGTTATGTACTCATGGTTCTCTTACTTAAAAAATGCACTCAAAAGGGAATTACCGGGAGATCCTATTTCCGGTAAAGAAAAAAAAAGTACAAGACAAAATCTTTCAAATTTGAAGCCATTTATCAAGAAATTCTGGAAGAAAGGAATTTTAGGTGCTGTTCTTATCTTTCTTGTATCCATTCTGAGTTTTCCGGCTCCTCTTATCAACCGGTTTTTAATCGACAAAGTACTCATTGGCAAGAATATGAAGCTTCTTCTTATAACAGTTCTCTCTTTAACAGTGCTCCATATCATTTTGAAACTATTATCGTTGCTGCAGAAATTTTTTTTCACCCGGTTTGAGCAGGAAGTATCACTTGATATTCAAAAAACACTGATCGATCATACACTTCACCTTCCAAAATCTTTCTTTGATTCGAAAGATACCGGTTACCTGATGTCAAGGATCATTTCAGATGTAGGAGGGCTTAAATGGTTTTTTTCAAGTACAATTGTCTATCTGGTCAGCTCAGTCTTCAAGTTCATCGGAGGTGCGATTTTTCTGATTTATCTTAAATGGGAACTGGCATTGATTGTTCTGCTTATAATTCCCGGAATGGTTGCTGCAGTAAAATATTTTTCCAAAAAATCCAATATATTAAGCCATCACGGAATGGAGCAAAATGCTAAAGTCATACAGAAATTTCAGGAGTCATTGTCATCTTATTCACTGATAAAATCCTTCTCAACAGAGAGAAGAACCGCTAAAAGAATTACGGATGACCTTCGGAAATTAGTAGATCTTGGACTGGAAAGATCAACAGTCAGTTCGGCTGCAGGATTTCTTATTGGATTTTTCCCCGAAATTGCAAGATTTGCAGTACTGCTTGCCGGAGGATTCTGGATAATAAACGGAGACTGGACTCTGGGATCGTTAATTGCTTTCCAGTCATATATAGGTTATGTATACGGGCCTGCACAATTTCTGGCTTCTGCCAATATTAATTTCCAATCCGCTCTTGCTTCCCTGGAAAGAGTTTCTGCCCTCTTTGATATAGTTCCCGAAGATAATATTAAAAAAGGAAAAAGAATAAAAAAACTTAAGGGAAGCATAGAATTTCGTGATGTAGATTTCTCTTATGATGGGGAGGAAAATATTCTTGAAAACATTTCATTCAGGATATCTCCCGGTGAATGGGTGGCCATCGTTGGAGCAAGCGGAGTCGGGAAAACGACTCTTATCAGCCTTATATTAAATTTTTATAAATCTTCCAAAGGCGAGATTTTGTTTGATTCTAAAAAGACAGAAATTTATAACCTGAAAGATATAAGGAACAGGATCGGTTATGTTTCTCAAAATCCTCTACTCCTTTCAGGATCAATACTAAAAAACTTAAAATACGGAAACACTTCTGCAACGGAAAAGGAGATAGTAAAAGCTTCAAAAATCGCAGGAATCGATTCATTTATAAACAGTCTGCCCAAAAAATATAATGAAAAACTTGGTGAGAAGGGAGTAAATCTTTCAGAGGGACAAAGGCAGAGGCTCTCTTTGGCCAGGGCTCTTATTAAAAATCCGGATATCTATATTCTGGATGAACCAACCTCTGCACTTGATCATAAGATTGAAAATGAGATATTTAAACTTATGCCGGCAGCACTGATGGGTAAAACCGTTTTATTGATCAGCCATAGGGAATCAACTGTGAAAAAGGCTTCAAAAGTTCTTTTCCTAAAGAAAAAAAAATTAATTGCTTATGGCAGTCATGAAAAGTTATTAAAGCAGGTTCCCGAATACAGGATGTTAATGGACTCCTGACTTAAATTCATCTTTTTGAGGAACAAATCCAAATCTTAAAAGTGAACCTGATATGATTTCATTATACTTATTTTGATTAAATTCCGGTTTATCAATGAAAATATCAAAAGGTTTTTTACAGTGGAAAAAATTTTTTTCAGGGTACCAATTTGCTACTATTTTATTTTTTAGCCTCATTTTAATAAATAGTCCGTTTTTCGAGTTTAAAACAATTTTCTCGCTTCGGGGAGTGTAAAGTCTTCCAACCCGGGAAATTCTCAATAAGTGATATGGGATCATAAGTGTAAGGAAAATAAATCTTTTTATTTTTTTTGAAACTTTAATAAGAAACATTGAAAAAATTCCCGCGGATCCTCTCCTGACACGTCTAAAACCTTTTTCTCTTATGAGACCGGTTACAACTCCTGTCAGATTTTCTTCACTAATCATTAAATTGTCGGGTTCAGGATTGTTGTCACCACGTGTAACGATTTTATCCTTCTCAATTTTCACAATTCGGTGCACAATTTGATCTTTGCCTGATTGGATCTTATTAGAAAAAACTATAATATCACCTTTTCTCAGCTTGCAAACATCAGACTTTTCAATTTCCAGAAGATCGCCCGGCCTGAAAGTGCCCCTCATGCTTTTCCCTTTATAAATAAGGTGATTTTTTTCACTCATTTTTAAAATATTTTCTCTATTTCATCCCATGCTGAAAAATTTTTTGGAGCATTTAAATTAAAACAGGGAACTTTTTTTGCTGAATCGTAAATCATATCGAATAATTTTATTCTCAAAGATTTTGGAAAGTGATACCATTTATCAAACTGGTCATCCCAGATGAATTTCAGAACAGTTGATGGTTTGGCAGTTTCTATTCCGAATTTTTTGGTTTTTTTTATTAAAAAAAATGCACCGAGCTCGGACATTATATTTCCCGAGGTCAATTCCCCGAATGGTGTGGAGTGAATATGAGCAGAATTTTTTCTCATCTCTAATATTATATTATCATCACTGAAGATTTTTTTCCCCAATGCCGATTTGATCAGAGTTGATTTTCCTCCTTCATCGGGAGCCAGAAATACTGCTGCCTTGTCTCTGATCATTAAAGCAGCTCCGTGGATCATCACCCTGTTGAAAACAGGCAATGAATCTCTTATCAGATTCCTGTAGCCGGCAATAAAGTAAGGATCGATAAATTCATTCTTTCGTTCTTCAGGATAAAACAGGTAAAACTTGTTTTTATTGTAATTTTTCACAAGCGCCCGGTTCCAATTGAGAAGTATCTGGGAATGTTCAGGATTTTTTAGGCACTCCCGCACAGCATCTCTGAATGGCGGGTATTTAAAAATTGGATTTCTTAACCATTTTTGGGGGAAATCAATGGTTTTTTTGATCAGGTTGCTCTCATCAGAATCGGGTTCGGGAAGTGAAAAATCAGAAGAATTAATCTTTACAATTTCAATTCTGGCATCCGCTCTTGCAGGAGACCTGTAGTCTTGTACTTCCTTCCTCGCAGAGGCCATCTCTGCCATCTCAGGTGGGGGCTGTGTCTTCTCCTGTGCCTTTTGTATCTCTTTCTTCATAATTCACCATTTCACCCACTGCCAATACTAGAAAGACACAACAACTATATAAAACATTTGGTTAAACTAATTGTAAAACTTCTAATTAGAACAATCACAACTTCTTCAAATAACCTATCAATGCCATTGCTTCTCTTTTTGTTAGAAAGGATTTGCCTACTAATCTCTGCCAAACTTTCACTTGAGTTTCTCTCTTTTCTTCCGTTGCGAAATCCATTTTATCCAAAGATTGTTT
>CAZNLS010000067.1:0-13537 GCA_964573895.1 uncultured Clostridia bacterium | reverse complement strand
TTTTCATAAAGAAAAAGTTAAAACCTTTCCATGGCTGTATAACAAAAAGGTTTTTTTCCGGATTTTCTATCCCCATCTCTTTTAAAGCCTGAAGTGCTGTTGAGAACATCCGTTCTCCGAAAATATGTACTATAGAAAGAAATCCGTTTTTATTTAAATGATTCCAGTAATCTTTGAAACTCTCAACCGTATAAATGTATGTCTCTGAAATACTTAGGCCACCGGAAAGGAGAATATCCGAATTATGAGAGTTCACCATCTGAATAACATTAAATTTTCTCTTCATTTTTTTCAGCACATGCCTGCCTTCATCATTTATCAGAAAGACTCCTTTCTTTTTAAAGAGATCACCTATGAAACCGGAATATCTGCCTTTGGCAAGATCGCATATCTCGGGGTCCATCTCAACCGCCACAATCGGCTTGAATTTATTTGTGTAGGCGCATAAAACTTCATAACCCCCGGCGGAGCCAATTATAAGAGCCGGTCCCGGTCTGGTAAGCTGATATGGAATTGAGTTGTGAAGATATTCAATTGGTTTCAAAGAGTCTATGTTTGATATGGTTTTTTTAAAAAAGGATTGCTGAGTTCCACCGTCCAGCCAGATAACTTTTGACTTTTTCATAAAAGAGACAATATCAATCTTGTTTATCGGGCTCCATTTAGAATATTCAATCCTGTTCCTGCTATAATCATCGAGATAATTTCTTTTCACGATCTTTGGAGCGATCGGGAAAATTTTTTCGGAGTATTTGAATAAACCGGCCATTGATAATAAAAGCAGTAAAAAAAGGAGAGTTTTTGATTTTGTTCTGTTTCTGCTTATCATGTACCAGAGAGTAAGGAGAACCGCTGAAAGGATGATTACAATTCCGGAGGGTCCTGCGTTGATAATAAAAGGTATAACCATTATTCCGCCGAATGCAGCTCCTGCAAGATCGATGAAGTACAATTTTCCTATCTCATCGGAATAGTGAGTAAATATTAGTACCAGTGAAACTCCAGCAAGGAAAAATGGAATCAAAAGCACAATAAAATTAAGAATAAGCAAAAACAGGTTGGAAACCGGATTGAACAAATTCATGAAATCTATTTTGGCGGTAAGAGTTATTTTGAAGATTAAGGGTAGAAGCAATGCATAAAGCAATACAAAATTCTCAAGAAAGTTTAGTCCTCTTTCATCTTTTCCTATATTGCTTATTGATATTGCAAAACCACTGAGTCCGTAACCGAATAGTGCAAGAGATATCATGAGAAATGCGAAAGAACTGAGGTAAATGACCGAGAATACCCGGGTATACATAATCTCTATTATCACTGTCGAAAATGTTATGAAAAATATTGTAAACAGTATTTTTCCTTTTCTCATAAAATAGCTCCTGTTTTGAAATAAGGGAATTAGAATTATATCAAAATTGTTAAGATTGGCAAACTTTTGGTTACTCTGATTTCTCAGGAATATTTTTTCATGTTAATTATGATCTGCCGCCTGAAGAAATTTAAGATGCTATCTCTCGATCCCCAAAAAACTGTTTTGCTATTCCTCTCCATCAATATTTTTCTTATTGAATTGAAAGGCTTATTTGGATCATAATTGCCTGAAATGGAAAATATGTAAGATCCCGGTTTTTCATCATCTTTTTCAATTGGAAGAGGGTCGGAACCCGCAAGTATCTTTATTCCTCTGCTTTTTGCTGTTTTATAAAGTTTTGGAGCCGCCCATATCAAAGGCCTTGCACTGTTATCCCCCAAAAAAAGAGATTCCGATCCGAATTCTTCAATTAACGTCTTAACAATTTTTCCTCTTGAAAAAAACCATTTCCCAACCCCCCATGCAATAACGGCAATACCTCCGGATTTAAAAATCTTTTTAAGAACCGTGGAGGCAGGGATTCCGTCGTCGATAATTTCATCTGTTCCCAAATGGAGGATTTCCAATTTTTCTTTTGTAATGATCTGGCGTCCGTTTATTACGGTCATCATTTCACGACCGTTCATCTCAAGCCGGTGCGACCATGGTTCTTCTGTCTTATTAAACAGGAGTTTTTCTTTAAAATATTTTGAAGTACCTGAAATAAAATCCCTGTAATAATTATATCCACGTCCTTCTGAAAACATTAATACAAAGTGTGAATGTTCTTCTTTGTCTCTGCTTTTTGAGTATTTTAAAAAATTTGCTTCCGCATCCAGGAAAAATTTATTCGGGTTGAAATTATCGTAAAAGTGAACATGTCCGTCAATAAAAATATTCTTGAATCCTGATTTTTGTTTCATCTATAAAAGCTTATTTTTGAGATACCAGTCTGCAGTGTATTTCAGGCCTTTTTCCAAAGGTATTTTCGGGTCATATCCCAGAATTTTTTTTGCTTTTGAAATTTTAAAAGCTCTGTCTTTTGTGAAAAAATCAAGTCTCCTTCTGAAAAGAGGAGGTTCGATTCCAAGAGGTCTGCATAATATTTCACAAAAATATGATGCAATATAGACCGGGATGTATGGAATATGTATCTTTGAAACTTTTTTATCAAGGATCCCTGCGATTAAACTGACGAGTTCATCAAGGGGGATGTATTCATTTCCTCCCAAGGTGAAAATTTCATTGTTGATGTTTTTATTTTCCCCTGCGAGAATTATCCCTTCAACAAGATCAGTTACATACGTGAGATGGTAGAGCACTTTTCCTCTGCCAATCATTTTAAATGATCCTCTATAAATATGATGGAAGAGTTTTAGAAATCTTGTGTCTCCCGGACCGTAGATTCCCACCGGTCTGACTACAACACCTCCGATTTTACCGTTATTAAAATATTCCAGTGCTGTTTTTTCTCCGGCAAGCTTTGAATTCTGGTAATGGTCACCCGGATTGTATGGCGCGTTTTCATCTGCAGGAGGATCTTTGATCTCTCCCTGAACACCAACAGTACTGCAGTGAATAAATCTTTTTACACCGCTCTTTACGGATTCCTCCAAAAGTTTCCTTGTTCCCTCACTATTTACTTTAAAGAACTGATCTTTTGAAACTCCCTCCTGTCTGTAGAGAGCGGCGATATTGAAGACAGTATCAATATTTTTCAAAATACCTTTAAGTGTTTCCGGTTTTGAAATATCACCGGTTACAATCCTGACTCCTTTTTCATTGAGAAGTCCTCTTTTTTCGGGGTTGCGGACAAGTGCAGTAACTTTATATCCCCTGTCTGTCAATTCTTTTACCAGATAACTTCCTGTAAAACCTGTACCTCCGGTCACAAATATATTTTTCATTTAATCTCCGAATTTCCCGGACATCTCCATTTCAAGCATCTTCAGCTCTTCATTCCATTCTCTGTCATCAAAGGAAAATAGCCGGCGGAGTATGGTTGAGGCTCTCTTTGCTCTTTTGGGATTATCTCCGAGCGATGTTCTTCGAATGACAAGGTCTGCAAGATGAATTACAGATTCGGAATCTATCATATTCATCAGCTGCTTCATATCCTTCTCTTCAGGAAGATCATCATAGGAAAAAAAGAGATCCTCATTTTTTACCGGTTTGAATAGTTCACAATACTTTTTCGGCTTTCTTTCGGGAAAAATAGTTCTCAGAAGTCTGTCAGCAACTAATCTGGATGTGGTGAATTTAACCCCGGAAACCGAATATAATCCTTCGGGGCCTCCACTCTTCCCATGATCAATAACCGAAGGTCTTTTTGACAATTTTTCCTCTTCTGTTCCCGGCAAAAATCCTGAATAGACCTTCAAAATCTCACTTCTTTTTAGTTTAATATCAGGTACAATATTGTTCAAATCATCTAAAAATTCTGAAATATATTCTTCTTTTACAACGGCATTTTTTAATTCACTCCCGCATATTTTCTCACCTGTTCCGACTAAAAGCCTGTTTTTCCACGGATGGAAGAAATAGGTATGCTTTTTCCCTGATCTTGTACTTAGACCAAGTGCACTGGATGAGAGGGATTTTCTGTCAAAAAGGATATTCCAAAGCAGTATTTTTTTTTTGAATAGTTCCGGATAATCTTTGTCGAATCTTTCAGCTATTTCCCTGCTCCAGGGACCTGCGGCATTAATAATTTTTTCTGATTTGACTGTAATCCTTTTTTTTGTAATAAGATCTGTCCCTGTTATTCCGATAATTTTTCCATTTGTAATCAAAGGAGTCTCAACTTTAAAATAGTTATAAAATTCTGTTCCCTGATCTGCTGCAGTTGAAATCAGTTTCATATTAAGACGCTGAAACTCTTCAATACCTGCATCAAACCAGTATGCACTTCCTTTCAGCCCCGCAGGGTAAACCATATTGAATTGTTTCTTTGTTAAAGCAGGAGAAATAACTTTCCCGTTTTTTATTTTTTTATCAGCCGAAAGTCCCCGGTTTCTGAATAATGAAAGAAAATCATTTAGAAGAAGTGCAGCTCTGAAAACGGAATTTTTATACAGTCCGTCTCCGTACAGAGGCATTACACAGGGCATGGGTTTGACATATTCTCCGAGATATTTCAGAAACCAGCGCCTTTCCTTCACTGACTCTGTGAATCTGATAATATCCGCCGACTGAAGATATCTCAGTCCTCCGTGGACTGTTTTGAGATGATTTAATGTTGTATGAGCACCGAAATCCCTTTTTTCGAGAAGCAGAGTACTAATTCCCCTCCTGGCGGATTCCAATGCGATCATTATACCGTAGATTCCTCCACCGATGATGATCAGCTCAAAATTTTTTGTTTCAAGATTGTCAGTTTTTCGCACTATTTTTCCCATTTAATCTATTATTCTATCTCATTTTAATGAACTGGGCAGGCACTCCAACTGAGACTGTGAATGGTTTTATTTTCTTGTGAACAAGGGTTGCTGCTCCAATAATTGCACCCTTTCCTATTTTTACTCCGTCTAAAACAGTTGATGATGCTCCAATCCATACATCATCTTCGATTTCAATACCGCCTTTGGAAATTGAAGGCTGCATCCAAATAGGTATGTCTCTTCTCTCAAAACTGTGATTTCCGCCTGCAATCATGTAAAGTTTTCCTGCAGTAAAAACATATTCTCCAATTTTCAATGAAGATTCTGAAATGATGATGTTATCCGGACCGATGTTTGAGAAATTTCCTATCTCAATATCTCCGCCTTTACAGCTTATCACAGAGTTTCTCCCGACAAGGACATTATTTCCGATTTTTATTCCCTTATTCCCTTTTCCCTTGGCATCGATGACTGAATAATCATCAAAAACAACATCATTTCCGATCTCAATTTTTTTTGGGTGCCTTATAGTCATATTTCGCCCGAAAATCACTCCCTTTCCACAACTTTTAAAAAGTTTCCTGAAGAAAAATTTTCTCATTGCATAACCGGCTGCTCCGGGCATGGATGAGAAAAATAAAGTAATCATTTCAAATTTAATGAAGAAGAAAAATCCGGTTTCTCCTAAAAAAAGCTCCCTGTATTTTTTGACAGCCCCCTTTTTATTATCCATAATATCTTTTTGACCGCCGATGAATGGAGATTTCTCTGTGTTCATTAAAAAAATTCTATCCTATAATCTCTCTTATTTCAATAATTTAAATCTAATACCTGTCGTATTTCTGAAAATTATAATATTGCTTATTTGAATTTTCAAAATATATTGTATAATTAGCCTTAATAAATCAGGGGTGATTAATGAAATTTTTTCCAACAGTATTACTATTGATATTTTTTACAGGCAGTGGCTTATTAATCTCAAAAAATATTCCGAATAATAAAAACATGGATCATCAGGAGATGAAAAATAATTTCCCAAAAATTTACATTGATTGTAATTATTGTGACAATGACCATATCAGAACAAATATGACATTTGTAAATTATGTTAGGGATACAAAAGAGGCTGAGGTCTATATACTGATCACAAGATTAAGAACCGGAAGCGGAGGAAGAAAATATACAATTGAATTTAATGGTCAGAAAAAATTTAAGGGAATAAATGATACGATTTACTGTATAACCGGGAAAAACGATACAGATGATTTGAGACGGACAAAACTTCTTAAAAAAATAAAACTTGGAATGATCCAATATATAAAGAACAGCCGGATAGGAGATTATATTGATATCAACTACACTAAAGATGGGAAACCGGACTTAGTCATTGATAAATGGAATAAGTGGGTTTTTAATTTAAGTTTAGGCGGATGGTTTAATGGCGAAGAATCCTACAAGTCCAGAAATATCCATTATTCGGTTTCGGCGGACAGGGTTACGGAGTCTTCAAGAATCAGGATCAGGGGTGGAGTATCTGATCGTAAAAGTTCATACACAGTCGATGATGAAAAAATAGACAGCATTAGTAAATCCAAATCCTTGCGCGCTGCATATATTGGATCTTTGGGGAAGCACTGGTCATTTGGCGGCGGATTTCAATACTATTCCTCAACATATAGTAATAAAAAAAATAATATTAGATTTACTCCTCAGATTGAATATAATGTATATCCATATTCCGAAGCCACCAAACGCCAGTTCAGGTTTATGTATAATTTTATTTTTGAACGAGTGGATTACTATGAGGAAACGATATATGGTAAGTTAAGGGAAAATCTCTTTTCAAATTCTATATCGGCAGCTCTCGAAATTAAAGAAAAATGGGGATCTATCGATTCTTCACTCGAATTTTCAAATTATCTTCATGATCTCTCCAAATATTCAATTGAGTTTGACAGCAGTATAAACTGGCGGATCTTTAAAGGACTATCGTTTGAAGTTTCGGGAGGATATTCTATAATACATGACCAGCTTTATTTGCCGAAAGGAGATCTGACTACCGAAGAAATATTATTAAGAACAAGTGCAATAGAGACCAGCTATAATTATTGGGCATCTGTCGGATTAAGGCTCACCCTCGGCTCAATTTATAATAATATAGTAAATCCCAGGTTTGGGTATTAAATATGTTATCGTTTCAATCGAACTTACTTTTAAATTATTTGCGAATGACATAAAATAATTTGTGAAAAAAATTAAATACGTCTTTAAACTGGCATTTGAAAAAAGAATTCTGAGAAGAGCTGCAAAAGTAGCCCTCCTTGTCGGCGTTCTCCTTAATTTAATAAACCAGGGTGAACATATTCTGTCGCTCTCTTTTGGTTCTGTTCATCTGGTTAAGCTTATTCTAACTTTCATTGTCCCGTATTTGGTCTCTACCTATACTGCAGTTGCACTGCATTTAAGTTTTAAACCGGGAACAGTTTCACTGATCCCGGTAAATCTTGAATGCCTGAATTGTAAAAATGAAAATATAAGTCTGGAAGAGAATCAGGTTGTCCCGGAATGCAGTAATTGCAGTGAAAAATCGAAATGGAGTTTAAAATGAATTTGAATCGTATACTGGATTATTGACTTTATGCTGAAGTAATACTATAATGTAACTCTTTTAAGCCTATATAATTGAATAAAATGAAAAAAACCATATTTGCAGTTATTTTGATATTATTAATCCCGTATCTATTTGAAGGAAAATCCGTTTCAGAAGCAATGCTGAAGCATAGACTGGAGCTTATGGGAGGACTGAAATTCAGGTCCCAAACTGTTTTTACTTTCCAAAACTCTAAGGATTTCTATTCGGGATTAATTAACAACATGATTTCAAAATACGGAAAGAAAAAACTTATGGAAACAGGTGACTTTTTAAGAATAGTGGGACTTATTTCCAAATATACGAACTTTACTGAAATATATAAAAGGACTCTATTGAACCATGCCGGAGCATATTATGATACCGATTCAGGAACAATTAAAATTCTATCAGATTTCAGGGATAATATTGATCCCTTAAATTCACTCATTCTCATACATGAATTGAGAAGATTACTTCAGGACAGATATTATGCTGTATTTAAAAATTCAGTAAAATATCTTATGTTTGATGACAGGAAGCTGGCTGCAGAAGCCGCATCTATTGGGGATGCTATGTTCATGCTCTCCCTCTATGCAAAAGCTTACACTCCGTTTCCGGTAGAACCGGGACTTAGTCTCAGTGGTTATAATTCCACATCTCTGCTGACGTTCTCTCCATTAAAATTCTCTTTTAATATGGCAGGCATGCCTGCTAAAATAAAAAAATACTTTTCCATGCCTTATATTTTGGGTTTGAGATTTGTATTTTCTGTTGTTCAAAAAAAAAAGAAAAATGGATTGAAAATGATTTTAAAGAGGCCGCCTGTTTCAAGTGAACAGATCATTCATCCGGGTAAATATTTGAAAAATGAGGCTCCTATACCGGTAAAAGTGAATTATATCCCTTCAAATTTTAAGCTGATCAGAAGCGGGGTCATAGGAGAGTATTTAACCGGATTGTTATTGGGGAAGATGAGTCTCACCGACAATATCGGCCGCGGATGGGGAGGGGATTATTTCAGGCTTTTCAGAAAAGGTTCTGATCATTTTTTAATATGGAAGAGTGTCTGGGATACAAAGAAGGCAGCATCAGGATTTTATGTGGTGTTTCTTAAATTTTTAAAAGATAAATATTCACTGATTTTTAGAAATGGGAATATAAAAGGGAATCCTTTTAAAGCTGCAAAAAGTGGAGGAGAATTTTTTTTTATAAGGATTCTGGGGGAAAAAATAGTGTTTGCAAAAACATCTGACAGAGTTGAAATAAACAGATTTATAGAAGGAGGAATATATGATTAATGCAACACAGATCAGAAAAGGAAATATCATACGCCTGAATGATAAATTGTACCGGGTTGAAGATATGAAGCATATCACTCCCGGTAAAGGCAACGCCATTGTACAGACCAAAATCCGGGACCTGAATGATATGACGATCAGGGATTACAGGTTCAGATCTGTTGAAAAAGTGGAAAAAGTCAGCATGCAGCAAAAAAATGTGAGTTTTTCTTACAGAGACGGTGACACATTTTATTTTATGGATAATGAAACTTATGAACAGATAAATCTCGATCGTGATTTCCTGGGTGATGTTGTTTTTTATCTAAAGGAGGGGATTGATTATATACTTGAATCTTTTGAGGATAAAGCAATGAATATCACTCCACCTCTTACAATGGAATTCAAGGTTGTTGAAGCGGAGAAATCTATGAAGGGTGCAACTGTCCAGTCATCATATAAACCGGCAAAACTTGATAACGGGATGGAATTATCCGTTCCTCCTTTTATTGAGGAGGGTAGTATTGTTAAAGTAGACACGCGTGATGGCACATATCTGGAACGCGTCAGCAAATAAAAAGTATAATGATTTATCTTGATTATGCTGCATCATCTCCGGTCCATAGAGAGGTACTACATCTAATGTCTGAATATTTCAGGGATTGTTTTGCAAATCCTTCATCTTCACACAGGTTAGGAAGAGAATCCGCAAAAATGATTGAAAATGCCAGAAATTCCATATTGAAGATTTCAGGAATTAACAATAAATTCAATTTAATATTCACATCCTCTGCTACCGAATCAAATAATATGGCAGTTTTCGGACTCCCAAGCGGTTCAGGAGTCTTATACTCCGAGGCAGATCATCCAAGTGTAGTTAAGGCAGTAAAAAATCTTCCTTCCACGATAAAAAAAATACGCCTTCCATTGAAAGCCGGAGGCTTAATTGATCTTGAAAAGCTGCGCCCGGTAGATTTAAAAAATGCAGGGCTTGCAGTGTTAACATATGTTAATAACCAATCCGGAATTATAAATGATATAGGGGCAGTTTCGCAGAGAATTAAAGATCTTTCTCCTGATATATCAATCCATGTGGATGCAGTCCAGGGATATGCAAAAATTCCTGCCGGATTTGGGGACTGGAATGTAGAAACAATATCAATATCAGCTCATAAAATTGGCGGGCCAAAAGGGGCGGCCGGATTGTTTATAAGTAACAAGACATTAATCCGGCCCTTAATGTATGGAGGGGGACAGGAGTTTGATCTTAGGCCATCGACAGGTTCGGTACCTCTAATCCTCGGTTTTAAAAAAGCTGTTGAGATAATGTTTGAAAATATCGATATTAACCTGCTTCATGTTTCTGAGATTAACAGGAAATTAAGAATTAAACTTAAAGAGAATTTTTCAAATATTATTTTTCCATTCAATGAAGATGCCTGCAGTCCATATATCCTCACTTTTATTCTTAAAGGACTTCCGGGAGATATGCTTGTCAGACACCTTGAGGAGAAAGATATTTTTATTTCAACTTCATCTGCCTGTTCTTCAAAATCAGAAAAAAAGAATGAATCCTTTTCGGCTATGCTTATTCCAACGGAATTACAGAATTCAGTTTTAAGAGTTTCATTTTCAAAAGGTACTTCGTCAGTTGAACTGGATGAATTTATTTCTACTCTAAAAGAGATAACAAACGAATTATCATCACTCCTGTAATTGCTGTGGTATCATGAAAAAATGAAAAATCAATATGTATTGATTCTTAACATTGATGAACTATGGCTAAAGGGTTCAAATCGTCCTCTATATTTCAGGGAATTGAAGAAGCATATAAAGTTAGTAACGGAACTGCTGCATGGAGAAAAGTATAAAATTGATATTGAAAATCACAGATTCATTCTTAAATCAGAGATGATTTTCTCAAAAGAAACAATTGAGGGAATAAAAAAAATCCCCGGCTTGCATTCAATAATACCTGCACTTCTTATAAAAAAAGAAAATAAACTTATATATCCTGCCGTTTTAAGTGAATTGAAAAAAAGAAATCTGACCGGAATCAAGACTTTCAGAGTGATAACAAAAAGAGCGGATAAAAATTTTTCTCCCGATAGTATGGCAGTATCAAGGAGGGCGGGGTCTGTAATTCAGGAGGAGTTTGACTCTCTTGATGTTGATCTGAAGAATCCGGATATAACAATCGAGATAAGGATCCTTGCTGATCACATTTTCATTTCATTTGAAAAAATCAAAGCGACAGGGGGGCTCCCGGTCGGGACAGGAGGCAGGTTAGTTACTCTTTTATCGGGGGGAATTGATTCTCCGGTTGCGAGTTTCCTCATGTCAAAAAGGGGATGTTCCCAGACCTTTATATTCTTCTATGCCTATCCTCTTGTGGCAGCTTCTGTAAAAGATAAGATTATAAAACTTGCCGGGATACTTTCAGCTTATCAGAAATATTCATCTCTTTATATTGTACCGTTCGGGAATTTTCAGAAAAAACTTTCCGGCATCTGTAAATATGGTTATAGAACTCTATTCTTCAGAAAATATATGATAGATACTGCTTCAATTCTTGCAAAGAGACTTAATGCCCCGGCAGTTTTAACAGGAGACAGTCTCGGGCAGGTATCAAGCCAGACTCTGAGCAATATTACTGCACTTGATAACTTTTCAAATATCTCAATTTTCAGACCCTTGATTGGATTTAATAAAATCGAGACAATCAATATTGCTAAAAAGATTGGAACTTATGATACTTCAATAATCCCACATGATGATGCCTGTTCAATGCTGGCTCCCAAACACCCGGTTATAACATGTGACAGAAAATACATGGAGGAATTTTTTAACAATCATGATTTTGAGTCTGATCTATACTCAATGATTGAGAGCTCTGAGGTTCTGGAATTTAATCCGGGATCAGATAAAATTTAAAATTATTCTTTTCAGATTCAATTTAATAAAAATTGCAAAAATTGTCTCACCCTTTTCACCCGATTTATACATAAAAAATCCGGCAAAAAAATTGCCCTTAACAGGCAGTAGGAGGAATTATGAAAAAAAGAGACGGTTTTAGTCTGATTGAAGTGTTAATTGGAGTAGTAATTATAGGGATCGTTTCCGGTCTGACAATCCCGAATATGATCACTGCAATGCATAAGGGGAAGCAGAAATCAACAATTGCAGATCTGAATACTTTAAGCAATGCTATAGAGTCTTACATTGTTGATCATGGTTATGCACCGGCTGATCTATCTTTCGGTGGAAATTCTTCAAAACAGATGTATATAAGAAATAAGGTAAAAACAGATTTCTGGGGGAACATCTGGTTTTATAAACGTGACCAGGCATCACCGGACATTTATTCCATCGGGTCTCCGGGAAAAGATTCTGTTTTTGATGGATTTGAACAGACGGGTTCCTACAGGGTTACAAAAATGTCAGATTTCAACAAAGATATAATTATTTCAAACGGGGCTTTTGTCTATGGGCCGTTTGCAAACGGGTTTTCTACCGGTGGTGGATCAGGAAATGATCAGGGAGCTTCGGGAAGTAATAATGACAATAACAACAGTAACAATAAAGCCAGTGGTAAAAAGAATAAGAAGAAGAAGAAGAAAAAAAAAAAGAATAAGAAAAAGAATAAAAAGAATAAGAAGAAGAAAAAGAAGAAAAAAAAGAAGAAAGACGATTGATTTGATCTGAATTGTTATGGGAGGGGGGGAGAATTTGGAATTAAGATTCGTTTCATATAGAATCCCAATATGAAAATAATAAATTCTATCAAAACAAATTTTTTATTATTCTTATTAATAATTTATTCTCTTTCACTGTGGAATTCCTGTTCAGTCTCTAATGTTCCGTTGGAGATTCTGGTTCCTGCACAGATTGATGTTAGTAAAAACATAAAAAATATTGGAATTGTGAACCGTTCACTTCCCCGGAAAAGTAGAAAATTTGTTAATTTTCTTGAGGGATTCATCAGTGGAGAATCAATCCTCTCAGACAGAATCGCATCCGGATTGTGTCTAACCGGCCTTGCAGAGACTCTTAATAATTCTCCAAGGTTCAATGCAGTAGTGATCTCAGGAGAAAATCAAAAGGGAACCGGAACAAGGAGATTTCCACTACCGTTGGATTGGAATTCAGTTGAACGGCTCTGCAGAAAGTACCGTGTAGACGCACTTATTGCTTTGGAAACATTTGATTCCAATATATTTATTGATTTCAGTAAAAGGAAAGTAAAAAAAACAATAAAGGATAAAAAAACAAAAAAGAAGATAAAAATTACCACATATGTTTATGATGCCGATCTCAACATTGATGTAAACTCAGGATGGAGGATATATGATCCATCTGCACATTCAATAATTGATATGAATGTTTACAGGGATAGAAAAACCTGGAGTTATTCCGGGAATTCCAGAAGAGAAGCAAGACACGGGTTGCCTTCAAAAAGAGAAGCTGTGAACCAGTCGGGCTTTTTTTCAGGATATATGTATGCAATGCGAATCTCTCCGACATGGATAAATGTAAATCGTGATTTTTATATTAAAGGCAGCCCGGAATTAAAAGAGGCAAAAAGATATGTCAGGAAGAATGACTGGGATAAAGCAATAGAAATATGGGAAGGTATTCTGACTCTCAATAATGACAAAATATCAGGAAGAGCGGCGTATAACCTGGCTTTTGCTTATGAAGTGAAGAATAATTTTAATTCTGCATATAAGTGGGCAAAAATAGCCTATGAAAAATATGGAAACAGAAGGGCATTGAATTACATACATAAGATCAGAGAGAGAATTTCGGATAAATACAAGTTGGAAAAACAGCTTGATTAAAAGACAGAATACTTCTTCAAAGTTTGTCGAGAGTTTCCCGAATCGCTTTCAATAGA
>CAZNLS010000066.1:0-13709 GCA_964573895.1 uncultured Clostridia bacterium | reverse complement strand
AAAGACATTTTATACTTTGGGGAATGATGATTGTTGTACAAAATTCAGAAATATTGTGATAAAATTTCCGGACTTACATATTTAGAGGAGAAAAAATATGAAAAAATTATTATGCATTTTAACGACTATGTTTATTGTCCAGCTGCTGCTCATGGGAAACTCTGCAAAAAGATTTGGTGAGGAGCTAAAATTAGATAAGAGTTCTAAAATTTCAGTCATGCTTGAAACACCTGAAAAATTCCTCAAAAAAACAGTTCGAATAGAAGGGATGGTGACAGGCGTATGCAAGATGAGGGGATGCTGGATGGATATCGCTTCGGACAAAGAATTTCAAAAACTAAAGATCAAAGTAAAAGACGGAGATATGGTATTCCCACTGACTGCGAAAGGGAAATATGCGGTTGCCGAGGGGACACTGTATAAAATTTCTTTAACAAAAAAACAGGTTATTGAGATGAAAAAACACCAGGCGAAAGAACACGGTACAAAATTTGATCCGGATTCCGTAAAATCGGGAATGACATTTTATCAGTTTAAGCCGGTGGGAGTTGTGATTAAAAACAAGAAATAGATCGGATTATTGAATGAATTGGAGAAGATGGAATAATATAATTCACAGAGATCTCGGTTATATTGCATTTGGTCTGACAATTGTTTATGCAGTGTCAGGGATATTCTTAAACCACAAGAGAGATCTTAATCCGAATTATATCATTGGAAACAGGGTATTTGAACTGAGAACAAACCTTTTGGATACTAATATCTCAATTAATGTGATCAATAATATTTTGAAAACGAACGGATTCAGTCAGAAATACACAGGATATTTCAAACCGGAACCTGGAGTTGTTCAGGTATTCTATCCCGGGAAAACAGTGACGTTTGATCTGAATACCCGAAAGGGAAATGTAGAGATTGTCAAAAACAGGAGTATAGTAAAAGAGATGAATTATCTCCACCTCAACACTCCCGGGAAACTATGGACATGGTTCGCCGATATATATGCAGTCATGTTAATTTTACTTGCAATAACCGGGCTTTTTGTACTGAAAGGGAAGAACGGGATAAAAGGACGCGGTGCATGGCTGACTGCTCTCGGACTTTCAATTCCTATGATATTTGTTATAATATATGCATTATAAATGTGCCGAAGTGGCGGAATTGGTAGACGCGCAAGTTTCAGGTATTTGTGAGAGCAATCTTGTGGGGGTTCGAGTCCCCCCTTCGGCATATATTATTGATCTGAAATGAAATTCCAAAAGAGAGGACGGACTGCAATTCTGCTTTCAGGCAGAGGAAGCAATTTCAAAGCAATTTATAAAAAATCGATAAAAGAACGATCCCGGTTTGATATTGTTCTCGTAATCAGCAACAAGAAAAATGCCGGCGGTCTTCAGCTTGCCAGGAGATATGGAATAAAATCGGTATTTATTTCACCGCGGGATTTTAAAAACAGTGATGAATATGAAAAGAGTATGATATCGCTGCTTAATGAAGAGAGAGTAGATCTGGTCTGCCTCGCGGGATTCATGAAAATTCTCTCGCCCCTGTTCATCAATGAGTTTAAAAATCGAATAATGAACATTCACCCTTCTCTTCTTCCCGCATTTCCCGGTCTCAACGCCCAAAAGCAGGCTCTGGAATATGGAGTTAAAATATCGGGATGCACCGTTCATTTCGTAGATACCGGTATCGACAGCGGCCCTGTCATTCTTCAAAAAGCAGTTATGACAGATCAAAATGACGACGAAGAATCTCTCTCTGAAAAAATTCTGAAATATGAACACGAGATTTATCCCGAAGCAGTGAGCTTGTGGTTTGAAGGAAGATTGAAAATATCGGGGAGAAAAGTTATAATTTCAAAATGAAAAAAGTTAATTCCATCTTAGTTTTTTTTCTTTTTCTGTTCCCGATATTCTCAAATGAATTTTCACCGGAAATGGCAAAGAAAGTTAACAGATACCTGATTAGAATTGCTCAGAGCAGAAAAAAAGGTGTTGTGATGAAGAGAGCAAATTTCACTCAGGAGGAGCTGAATGCATACCTCAACCTGATCTATACAAGAAGGTATTCCCCCGAAGTGAAATTTATAAAACTTAACCTCAAAAACGACAACAACGTTTCGGGTAATATGAAGGTTGTCCTGAAGGGTATAAAATACAGGAAAATTCCATCATTCCTTAAAGATTTTGAAATTGAATTTGAAGGAAAGATAGAGTGTGAAAACTACAGGATGAGATATAATTTTGACAATTTGAAGATAAACGGTACTACATTTTCTCCGGAAATTCTTGATCAGGCATTTTCCGCCGCTCAGACAGGTTTCAAAATAAAAAAATCAATATTCGACTGGTTTCGACTCCTTCCCGGAATAAAAAAAGTCCGAATAACCTATAAAAAGATTACAATTTTTTATTGAACGACTATCTTAATTCTCCGGTCACAATACTGAAAGGAATAGGGGAGAGGACAGCAAAAATTCTTGAGGCTGCGGGGATATACACAATATATGATATTCTGACTATATTTCCTGCATTCTACATTAACTTAGATGAAGAGTCGGATAATATTCTGCCCGGTAAGCCCGCTGTTTTCAATATAGATGTAAAAAATTGCAACCTATATAGAAGATATGGTAGGAGATTTTCTGTTATTAATATTTTCGGGGAGTGTCTTGGTGAGCAGGTCAGGATTAGAATTTTCAATCTCCCATACTATTTTGATAAGATTAAAAATTTAAAAACCCTTAAAATTTTCAGCTTTTTTTTATATAAAGATTCAGTGTTAACAGCAGACAATCCTCTTATATTAGAGGATCGAAATAAAAATATAATTCCTGTTTACAAAAAAATAGGATCTATCGGCACCGGAAGAGTCGAGCGATTTATAAAAACAGCTCTTTTAAAAAAAGATAAAATAGCCGAATTTCTGCCCGGTGAAATAATAAACAAACAAAATTTTTTTAATCTCTATGAAACACTCAAGCAAATTCAATTCCCCGAAAAAAAAGAAGATTTGCCCAAAAAAGAAGTTTATAACAGATTTAAATATAGTGAATTCCTGAAATATCATCTCGAACTCAATTATATAAGGAAAAAAATCAGAGACAGGTCAAGAGTAAATAGCTATAATCATATAAAAGATCTTGCAAAGACAATTGAAGAGAGACTGGGATTCCGGTTAACCAAAGATCAATTACGTTCAATCGAAATGATAAAAGATGATCTGCAAAGCACCTACTGCATGCAAAGACTAATAATGGGAGAAGTCGGATCAGGAAAAACTGCAGTAGCATTCGGATTTCTGCTTGCAGCTCTAAAAAACGGGTATCAGGGAGCACTGATTGCACCAACAGGGATACTTGCCAGCCAGCATTTTGAAAGGGCAGGGAATTTTTTCAAAGAATTTAAGGTAGAACTCTTGACGGGAAATACCTCATCTTCGGAAAGAAAAGAGATTATCAGGAAACTCTCCGAAGGTGAGATAAATCTGGTAATAGGCACTCACTCCCTCATTTATGAGAAAGTAAAGTTCAAAAATCTGTCTGCAGTAGTAATAGATGAACAGCACAGATTCGGGGTGGCACAGAGAGCGGCAGTTTTTTACAAAGGCAGCAACTGTGATCTGCTTGTAACAACCGCAACTCCGATTCCCCGTACATTATTGATATCAATGTATGGTGATCTAAAGGTATCAAAAATTATTTCCATGCCGAAAAACAGACATCCTGTCAGTACTCATGTTATCAATCCTTCGAAGAGAGATGAATTTTATGCTGATCTGAAAGACAAAATTGTGAAAGGTGAATGCGGGTATATTGTTATTCCTCTGGTAGAAAGTTCTGAGAATTTTTCAGGTCTCAGATCGCTGGAGACTGAAATCCCCTATTTTGAAAAAATCTTAAAAAATATCAATTTTGAAGTAATTTCAGGACGGTCTCCGGATGAAAAAAAGAAGGAGGCTTTTTCAATGTTCAGATCAGGAAAAATCTCACTAATTATTTCAACAACTGTTATAGAGGTCGGAATTGATGTGAAAAAAGCTTCCTTCATTGTTATCGAAGATGCAGACAGATTTGGACTTAGCCAGCTTCACCAATTAAGAGGACGCGTCGGCAGAGGAGATGTCCCTTCAGATTGTTATCTTGTTCCACGGGAAAAAATTACAAGTACGGGAAGAGAGAGGATTAAAATCATCCGGGAGACAACAGATGGATTTAAAATTGCCGAAAAGGATTTGAAAATGAGAGGACCGGGCCTTATCCAGGGATACAGGCAATCAGGAAGATTCGATTTTCGAATAGGTGATCCCTCTGAAGATTTTGACCTTTTTCTGGATGCAGGGAAAGATTCCGAATTATTGCTTCACGGTAAAATTCCTGCTAACGACTTCATCAAAAACATTTTTTCAGAAACGGAAATAAAGTTAAAAACAATCAATTTAAGTTAAATATTTACTTGAAATTTATTTTTCACTTGTTTAATATTGTATTAAAGGAGGAAGAATGAACAAGAAATTCTCAGCCACATTAATTTCAGGCATTTTCATCTTCTCATCTGTAAGTTGTGTAACCTACAGAACACCAAGGCAGGCTCCCCCTCCAAGAAAAGTAGTTGTGAGACCTGCAAAACCGGGCCCTCAATATGTCTGGGTTCAGGGACACTGGACATGGAGAGGAGGAAGTTATCATTGGATTAACGGGCACTGGAAGAAGAAAAAGAGAGGTAAAGTCTGGGTAGCGGGTCACTGGAAAAAGAGACGCGGAAGATGGGTCTGGGTTGCGGGTCACTGGAGGTAAAAGGAACAGCTAAGTTCTTTTAATCAGGACAAAACTTATATCATCAGAAGGATCCGAATGAAGAAGAAGATTTTTCTTCAGGCCGTCCCCAATTGTTGAAACAGTTTCATCCCGAACTTCAGAGAGAAATTTTTCAAGTTTATTGTAAAAATAGGGATTCTTCTGTTCAATTCCATGTTCTGTCAATCCATCGGTGCTGAGAATTAGTATATCTCCACGATTCATTAATTTAATTCTGTTTACAGAATACCGTTTTTTATAACCCAGTCTTGAAAAATTCTTCTTTGCATCAGGATCATCACTGGAAGGCAGGGTACCTATTGGAGGGAAATTTACTATTTTTTCCTGGCTGATTCTCCACAACCGGCCTTTCTCATAAGAATATATTACCGGTGGCGGATGTCCGGCATTTATAAATCTGAAAGTCCCGTCATTCAATATTTCTCCATAGATCATTGTAATAAAATGAGAAAAACTTGAAGATCTGTAAAACCGGGAATTTATGTTTTCAAATAATTTGTATGTGACCTCACCGAATTGCGAGAGTTCATAAAGAATTCCGGTAAGAAATGCCTGATGAAGCATTGCTATCAGAACGGCATCGGTTATTTTATGCCCTGCTGCATCTGCAATTAAAATCCCGGCTCTGCTCTTCATTTTTTCAAGATTCGCTGCAACACTCTTTTTCCCGCTCATGATCGCTTCATTAATTCTCTTATCAAGATCATATCTCTTATTAAAATCGACATAGATTATGTGATCTCCTCCCGCAACTCCGTTTTTGGGAATTGATGTCCCGTATATTTCAAATCCTAAAAGAGCCGGAAGATTTCCTGAAGAAGGTTTAATTACACTCACAATCTCTTCAAAATTTTCAAGTTCACTTTTTAAAAATGCATTAGTTTTTCCTGAAAAAATATTTTTATTTCTTTTTCTCTTTTTTTTATACATTACACAGATTAATTAAACGCCTGAATCAGAGATCCTGGCTTTAACCCAATTTCCCTTTGCATACCAAAAATAGATCATCAGAAATGATAACACATTCGAAAAAAACATTCCCCACCAAATACCGTTCATTGCTTCCGGGTTAGTGGGACCGCCCATAAAATAAATAGAAATCAGATAAACGAAAGGAATCCTGAAGAGCCAGATTCTCGAAAGATTTGTAACCATGACCGGGATTGTATATCCTGATCCCTGAAATGCTCCGTTAATAACAGATGAAAGACCAAAGAAAAATACGGAAGGAGAAATTATCAGAAACATTGTTGCACCAATTCCACGGACCAGTAAATCACCAGGAATAAAAATTGCCGTTAACTGATTACCAAAAAATGTTGAAAAGAGTATAAATGGAGTTATTATCCATACCATTAATGTTATTCCCTTAGTGACTGCTTCCCTCGCCCTGGATTGCATGCCGGCACCCAGGCTCTGACCCACTATTGCAGTTACGGCAGAACCTATTCCCATCGCAGGCATCATATAGAGATGGACAATCCTCGACATTATTCCAAATGCGGAAACAACCGGAGTTCCAAAAGTATTAACCAGGCCCATAAGAACAAGGAAACCAAAAGAGGCTCCCGACATCCCAAGAGAGGCAGGCGCTCCCGTTTTTAATATCAACCTCAGAAGTCTCCTGTCGGGGAAAAAGTCCCTGAATTCAATTTTGAGACCTTTCTTCCCTGAAAAAAGAATCCACAAGGCAATTAATGAAGCTAATCCCCTGGTACAAGTTGTCACAATAGCTGCACCCTTTACACCCATAGCAGGAAATCCTAAACATCCGAAAATAAGCAGCGGATCAAGAATAAGATTTAGAAAGGCAGACACAATTTCAATTTTCAGAGGTGTCTTAGTATCTCCATAGCCGTTAAAGACCGCCTGGAATACAAAAAATGGGAACGACAGAGGAATCCCAATCAGGGCAATCCTAAAATAAGATGTTGTCTGAATGAAAGCATCCGCCGGTGTCCTGAGTGCTCTCAATAGAGTATCAGAAAGCGGAAAAAGGATAAGGACAAAAAGTAGTGAACCACCCCCAAGATACAACATTATATTTCCCGTTACCTTGTTAGCTTTTTCAATTTCACCTGCACCGGTATACTGTGAAACCAGAGAAGTTGCGGCTATAGAGAACCCTATACCAAGTGCAATGATCAGAAAGAGTATGTGAAATGATATGATCGGCGCAGTTATTGCGCTTCTTCCCAGTTTACCAAGCCAGAATGTATCTGCAAGATTGTAGAGCATCTGAATCGCAGCTCCCGCAGCAATTGGTGCCCCAAGTTTCAGAATAATCCCGTAGAGGCCGCCTTCAAGAAGATTCAGTTTGCTTTTATCCATAATCCGACAATTATACAACTATTTTTTGAAAGAAAATAATTCTAAAGAAATCAGTCTTTATTTTGCAGAAAAGGTATATTTATCAATCCCATTTCAGCCTGTATGATTGCAACTTTCAACAGATACCTGAACCATATAAACAGCTGGAAAATTATAAATACAAAAATGACATTCAGGAATGACTCAATGGGACCCACAGAAAGCCGTAAAATTAAATATATGAGAAAAACTGAAAAGGAATATAGCAGATAGATAAATAATATATCACTCTTGTTTCTGAATACAAATTTTATTCCTTCTTTGAACGAAAAAAGAAAATTTCTCCCTTCCCTTAGTCTGATTATTCTCGAAAAATCATAAATAGCAATGGAAATTATCCCGAAAAAAAATTGTACCAGAACAAATACTGCGAACAGAAGTTTAAACATTGTTTCATTTGTTGAACTTTTAAGTATTCCCCAGAAGAATTTTGTTAAAAAAATGGTTGGAGTAACAGCAATAAAAAAATTAATAAGATTTATCACAAAAACCCTGAGAAATTTAAAAAAATTTTCAACTGATGCGGAAAACAGATTGAAGAAGGTAACCGGCTCTTCTTCGATCATTATGGAAAAAATCCCTGCCGAAATAAAAACAGAATAGAGTGCATAGATGACGAGTATCATAATTGAAATAGATATCATGAGGGAAAAGCTGCCTTCAAAATTTTTAAAAACATCAAAAATCATTGTAAATACACCAAATTTTGATAAATTGCTGCCGATTTCTGAAAAACCAGCGGATATTGAAAAAACCATATAAAATCCAAAATAAACAAGAAATGAAAAAAACAGGTTGAAACCCAATAGAAACAGAGAGATAGTCATATTCCTGGCGTTAAACCCGCTTAAGATCCATCGTCCTGTCTTCATTATCTTAACTTTTTTATCTCCTATATCGGCAGAAAACCCAGAATGTTTTGAAATATGAATCCGAATTTCAGAATTGCTCCTTTAAAATTCCCGATACCTTTATCTCTTTTTTTTGAATTATTTACCAGATTTGAATCAAGTGGAATTTTTAATTCAGGATCAACTTCAGCCAAAACGATAGGAGCCGCCGCATCGAACACAATTTTTTTCCATTTTTCCTTCTCTTTCCAAAAAAACCTGACTTCTTTACCATTTCCGAGCTTTATTCTGAGTTCAACCGGAAAGTAACCGCTGTTTCTGACAAAAACCGCCTCATTTCTATACTGGCCGTGTTTCGAAGGAATCGGGTCTGAATTGACAGAGTGAACCGCCGTATCCAGAACAGCATATTTCTCGGCAAATTGATTGAAAGCCCATGAATAATCATCCTCGAAATAAGTATTAAAAGATGAAAAAAAAGCCTTTCTTCCGCTCAAGGTAAATTTGTTGTTTTTAAAATAGTGCTCAAAAAATCCAAAAAATTTATCCCTCCCAATATAATTTTTCAGGCTTCTCAACAACAGAGATATGCTGAAATTTATATTACTGAAATAACACTTATTCATAAGAAAGCTCATCGCTACTCCTTCAGGTTTGCTCAGAGGATTTAAAGTCAGGTAAATGAATCTCTTAAACTCCCAATCATTTACATCCATAAAAAGTGAGCTAAAAAAGGAGGGACGGTTTTTAAAATAGGATTCCATTATTTCCATTTCAAAAAATGAAGCCATAGCTTCCTGCATACTTACACCTTCAAATTCAGGACTGGAAACCATTCCGAACCAGTATTGACCTGCTACACCCTGAAAAACAGACATTTCGGTTATCTTAAGGGAGTAGGGAAACAGCTTCAGATACGCTGTAGTGATAAGCCCGGGATACCTGTAACCGGCTGAATTAAATCCTTTCAAAGGAGGATCTACAATAGTAAATGTTTTATACGGATAAGGAGCAACATTTTCGCTCATATATGTCAAAGCATAGACTGCTGCGCCCATATATCTTGAGGCCGCTCCGAAATGACCCGGAGATAACAGCAGGATAACCTCGGTTTCAAAACCGTTTCCCGGAAGTGTGATCTTCCTGCGTTTAACTTTAAAATGTGGATAGGCTACCAATACAAAATCATGCACTTGTTTTGCCGATATCTCATATTCCATCCTTCCCTTTGCCGTTACGCTTGTTTTTAATACATTTCCGGTTGAACCCAGAATATAATTTCCAGGAACAGATATTTTCACATTATAATCACCAAAATCGTTTATAAACCTGTCCCGCCTGTGAAACTGGTGAACATTCCAGCTCCCGTCCCGGTTGAGAACTCCTATCCTCGGATACCAGTGACTTAGAAAAATATAATCATCCGCCTGGCCTGTTTTAAAAAAGATCTCAGGTAGTAACAGTCTGAATCGAATCTTCACCCAAATAGAACTACCGGATCTAAGAGGTTCTTTCAGAGAAATTACTGCAACTGTTCTGTCATTAATATTTTCATCATCGGGAGAAATATATTTAATATTTTTTCTGAAAGTTTCTCCACTGTTTATCACTGTGATTGAATTAATGTCGATTTCCCCGAACTTCAATGCGGAAATCTGTTTTGCCGATAGCCTATGCATTCCGGATTCTTTAAAAAATGTGCTGTTCCTGTCCCGAAATGCATTATAGGGAAGATTTAATAATATTCTGTTTATATCTTTCTCAGAACTGTTGGAGAACCTTAAAATCTCTTCACACCTTAACTCCCTCTTTTCAGGAAATAGAAATGCGTTGATTTGGAATTTTGATGTTGTGTTGTCGACATCCTCGAGTTCCATAAGAAGCATTCTTCGTTCTTCACTCGATTTTTTATCACTGTTTTTTTCTTCTTCTGGATACTGCAGCATAGTTAAAGAGAGAATAAGAATAGTAAAACCTATAATAAATTTTTTCATATCATCTGTTTTTTTAGTTTTTTCTCCCATTTCCAGGAATCTTCTATGATCTTATCAATATCATCTGCATGCGGTTCCCATCTAAGTTCATTTTTCAACTTTGAAGAATCTGCAATAAGTTTCGGCGGATCTCCTGCTCTTCTCGGTGCTCTTTCGGTCGGAAAATCAATACCGGTAATTTTTTTCACCGTTTTTATAACTTCGGATACGGTTAATCCTCTTCCATACCCGCAATTAAAAATCCTGCTTTGCTTCTCTTTTTTAAGGAAATCGAGTGCAAGAAGATGTGCAGAGGCAAGATCATCAACATGTATATAGTCGCGAATGGCGGTCCCGTCTCTTGTTTCATAATCCGATCCGAATATTTTTAGTGACGGGTAATCTCCAAGAGCAGCACGGAGTGCAAGCGTTATCAGGTGCGTAGGCTTTGGATAATTCTGCCCGATCCTTCCGGCATGATCTGCACCTGCAACATTAAAATATCTCAAAGCTGTATAATTAAAATTGCCGTTTGCAGCCGAAGTATCTTTTAAGACCATCTCGGTAAACAGTTTAGAACGTCCATAAGGATTTATGGGCGCAAGCGGGGCATTTTCATCTACCGGAACGGAATCAGGCATGCCATATACTGCGGCAGTTGATGAGAAAACAAAATTCTCGATCCCGCTGTTAATGCAGGTATTGATTAAAGAGAAAGATTTCACTGAATTATTCCTGTAATATTTCAGAGGATTTTCTACCGATTCTTCAACCTGTATGAATGCTGCAAAATGAATAACGCTCTTTATATCATATTTTTCAATTGTTTCGGAAACAAGTTTTTCATCACTAATATCCCCCTCGATAAAATCACCATAGAGAACGCTCTCCCGATTTCCCATAGAAAGATTATCAATAACAACCGGGAAAAAACCGTTTTCTCCAAGATCCCTTACCACATGACTTCCGATATATCCCGCACCCCCGGTTACAAGAATATTTTCAATTTTACCCATCGGTTTATTTTACTTGAAAAGAGTTGATCTTTCAATGAAATGTACAATGATTTAGGTCTCATTTGTAGCGACTGAAGGCATTTCGCCCTGTCTTCGTTTTTTATAAAGGGTAAATTACCATTTGCCCCTGCATTAGAAATAAATAAAATTCTAATGGTCGTTCCCATTGGAAGAATCAAAAAATAAAAACTCCGTCCCGATTTTTTTCAAAATCTACTCAAACCTTTCAAGTGGATTGAAATTGTTAATAGGCGTGTTATTTTACGAGTAAATATATACGCCTATTGACAACGATAATATGGAGAGAATTTCAGAAAAAGCCGATGGGCGGAGTTGAACCACCGACCTTTTGATTACAAATAATAGGGACATCCAATTTTCATTTCTTTTAAAAATCCCTTATAGAGCTGACAACCATCTCTATCAGTACATTATCAAGGTTTTCTGAAATTCTAAAAACCACTAAAAAATACTTAAAAATGATATTTTTTTAACATATGATGGTCACCTTTTGGTCACCACTTCAGGAAAATCAATAACATTTGCTTCATATCTTTTTCCCGAAATTTGATCTAAAATTCTTGTATTATTTTTAGACCACTACTCGAGATGAAGAATAAGTTGACTTTTTACGACTATCATTAACTTGTTCATTAGTATTTTTATTTGATTGTGCTTTTTTTTTGTAACTATTTAGTAAAGTAGAAGCAACTTTGTATACTAATTCTACATTAACCATATTCCCTAGAACCCGAAAAGAAGCAGACTTTGTATTTGGTAATTTTATATAACTAGGTAAAGATTGAGCACTTGCACCTTCTTCTGGAAGGATGTATCTCATATATTTTCCAATTATAGGTATTTGAGTTGAAACTGTAACTAATGATGGTAAATAATCATTCCTCTTTATCCTTACTCCAGATCCTCTAAATTGAATTATTTTATTGTCGAAATCTTTACTTAAACCTTTACAATTCCATTCAAATTTTTTCCAACTTTCTTGTTTAAAAGATTTTATTGCATTGAGAATTGCAGGCTTTATAAATCTCTCATTATTCTTATAAAAAACTCTATTGTTTTTAATATAGTTTTGTTTCCAAATGGGGGGTATGCCTTTTTGTGATTTAACATAATTAGGAAGATGATTAAATACATCTTCAATACTCTTACATGAAGCAAGAGAATGGCCATAATTGCCTTTGTATTTTTGCCATTCTCTTAAAGAAATGTTTTGCCAATTAATTTCTACGGGGTATGAAGCACCGAATTCCATTGACCATAAAGGACGGTAGGGATCTCTATTTGAAGGCAAATCATTAATAAATTCTTTCCAGATGCTTAAAACCTTAATTTTTTCAATTTCCAAATCTGATTCAATTTCACTTTGATTTAAAATATTATTAATAGATGATTGATAATTCTCTTTACTTATCCATTTAACATTCTGAATATCTAAGGCATTTAAACTACCAATGATAAAAATACGCTCTCTATGATGTGGAATATTATAATAATGTGGAGATAATATTTTCATATCAAAAAAATAACCTAATTTGTATAATTCTTTTGAGATATATACCCATGTATTCCCTTTATCATGTGTTAATAAATTTCTTACATTTTCTAATATGATATACCTCGGTTTATGAAATGAGAGAATCTTCAAAATTTCATCAAATAGTTTTCCTCTTGCCTCTTGCATCCCTTTTTGATTTCCTGCTTTTGAAAATGTTTGACATGGAAAACCTGCACATAGAATATCATGAGCTGGTATTTTATCAATATCCACCTTCGTTATATCTCCATGACATTTTAGTTTGTGGTTATCTTTATAAAGAACTCTTAACTCTTCACTTAATTCTGAAGCAAAAACACATTTGTGACCCAACCGTTGCAAAGCAATATGAAAACCACCAATTCCAGCAAACAGATCTATAAATTTCAAACTCTTATTCATCATTTGTATTTTTATTTACAAAACTAATTATTCTATCATTTAATTCTTGATCAGTAGTATTATAATATTTCATAATTCTTCCTTTATCAAATACTATTGAATTGTTAAAATCAGAATGTACTTTCCTTAACTCTTCTGGTTCTAAAAAACATACAATACTAAGCAAGGTAGTGGGTGGTTTAACAGCATATGTAATATATTCATCCTGCCAACGCTGACGAATGGATTTTTTCTGATCATAATGCTTACCCACGCATGCTTGTCCTAAGATTACTAAATTGCCAATATTTCTATCATCAATTGGTTTATAGACTATAAAATCAACACCATCATCTTTAGCTCTATTCGGAAGATTAAGATATATTCCTAAATCTTCCTGAATCTCTTCAGATATTTGTTTTAATCTTGTCTCTGTCAAGTTTACTCTACCTTCTCCAACCATTATTAATTTAGATCCATCACCTAAATAGTTTTTTACAGAATTTGCAGATATATCTTCAAATAATTCAGCCGAACCATCTGCATTAGCATTTTCTCCCCCAATGATATTTTTAAAAGATAAAAATCGATGTAAATACATTTTAATTTTAAGATTGATATCACACTTAACATTCAATACACTAAATCCGTTTTCTGGACGAAGAATGTCTAAATTATATATCTTTGAAAATCTATATTGCAATTGATCTATTTTATTTTTTCGATAATCTAATTTATCAATAT
>CAZNLS010000065.1:0-14194 GCA_964573895.1 uncultured Clostridia bacterium | reverse complement strand
TGAACCAGATTATTCGACCTAATTCTTTTATAGGAATGTTTTTAAATTTAGATCCTATTCCGCCAAGATCATAGACAAGGTCGTCTAAAAAATCATCTACAGTAACTCTTGTAAACTTATGAGAATATTCTTCTATTAAGTAATTTCTAAACCTCCTTTTCGGTATTACTGTGCCAACATTTAGTTTAGATGAACCAATGTTACAGGAGCCTCCAAAACATAGAGACTTATATCCATGCGATTTAAGCAGTTTTACTTTTGTTTCACAAGAAAAGTGATCTGACTCATAAAGGATATCAATTATTTCTTTCATTTTGTTTTTAACCAAAAAATGCTCGTTATAAAGATTCTTTAACTTTATTCGATGATCTGGATGATTTCGATAACAACTTCTAATTGTCTTGAATACTTTTTTTTTGAAATCTTCTGAACCTGAATTGTAGTATGAATAATATTTCATGTTTGTTCTTTTTTATTGCTCATAACGGCTAAGGCTATATGCTCTTTTTGAAAATATTTGCATTGTTTAAATATTAGCATAATTTTAAAAAAATCGCATATAGCTGTATGGTATACGGCGGAGTCGTCGCCCATTGAGCCGACAATACGAAGCTATGACGGCTAAATGTTTAGTATATGCAAAGTAGGTGATTGCTGGCTTCAAACTTATCACCCCAAAAGCTCTCGGAGTGTTACGATTTTGAAGCGGGCTACAATCCTTGAATTTACTACTGTCCCGGCAATTATTTTTACACATTGTTATGCAAAGTTTTATTCATTTTTTTAAAATCAAAGCATTTTCAGGACATTGAGTTACACAGGCATTACAGGCAAAACATTCTGATCTATTCTTGATCCTGATATCTTTATTTTCTGCAATATCAAATACCCCTTTGGGACAGACCATTAAGCAGATACGGCAATTATTACATTTATTTATATCCTGTTGAATTAATCCTTCATTTTGTTTTTCCGCAGAGAAAATATGTCCGAAGGATTTCATGCCGAGTTTTTTCATTAACCATTCTGCTTCTGACGGATAACCTGCAACAATTCCCCTTAAATCGAAACCCAGTGTTAAATTAATGACACTTAAGGCAACCATGATTCCCCAGTTAGAAAAGAGCGGCATTTTTAGTATAAAAAATGAATATAGTGCAATGGTAAGTATTTCTATTATTGATAATACACCGGCTTTGAGCCAACCACTTTTCCCGGGTATTATCGGATATCCTGCGTAAAGGATAAAGCCTGTCAGCCAAAAATAAATACTCGCCGGTAATATCATCTTCGGTGCTACAATTAGCGTAATTAGAGCAAGAGCAACCCAAATAATGAAATTCATTGAAAGCAACATTTCCATTCTGAAAGGAAGTGACAAATCAGCTTTATTATTTTTAAAAACCGTTTTATGGCTTACCAGATACTCCGGAATATATTTGGAATGAGCCGGTCCGAAAAGCCCTTTTCTGCCAGTCTCTTTTTTTAAGAGTTCAAGGTTAATTCCCGATGCTGAAAATTGTGGAAGAATTATCTTATTATGATCAACTCTTTCATTTAACCGGCTTGTTTTAATGGCTGTTATAACAGAATGAGTATTTAATTCTCCCCCTTCTGAAGCACACCATACATTAATACCATTTGATGGTGCAACTAATAAAAACACATTTTCATTTTTTAAGGATTTTTCAACTCGCCTTACTGTTAGATGAAAATTTGATGTGAGTATTACCGGGGAGTTTCTATCCGGGTTCCCTATAACGCGTAGTCCTGGTTCTACAGGATTTGGGAACCATCGACCGATATAATCCCAAATAGTTTTGACAATCGAAAAATCATCAATAGGCTTTTTAGCAACAGGTAAATCAATTTTGTCATGACTGATATTTTCTGAATTATTTGCAGATAAAATAATAAAGCTATCAAGAAATGAACGTTCTTCTTTAATTATTGAAAAACCTGATTTTGTAACTTCCTCCGATATGTTTTTAAATGGCTTTGTACCTGTTTGAGCAATAATATAAGTTAAAATGGCTAAAGGTAGTCTGACTATAAAATGAGTAATTCGCTTAATTATATTTTTCGGTTGAACTTCTACCGCAATCACTAATTTTCCATTTGGCTTAAGCAACTTTTTTATTTGATATAAAGCTACGGCTCTTTCTTCGGAATAAAGCTCACTGAAAACCATAGTAGAAACAATTAAATCAAAACTGTTTTCAGCAAAAAGAGCATCCATCTCAACTACACCAACATTGTAAACCGAAATTTTATCTTGTAATCCGCTGTTCTCAATTCGTTTTTGTGCAATTTTCAGCATCCCCGCAGAAACATCAATCCCTGTTGCTTTAGCTCCTGCTTTTGCTGCGTCCTCGATTAATAAACCTGTTCCACATCCAATATCAAGTACTTTCATATTGGGTCTTACAAAATCTTTTACTATTTGCTTTCTTATTTTTGTAGCATGTCCACCTGATAAGAAATTAATCCCGGTATCATACCTTTCGGGACGACTTTCGAGTATTTTCATGAAGATATAAGAAAACATAATTTTTGTGCTTTATCCTTGTTTTAAATTTTGCATAATGGGCGGAGGCTATTTACATTGTTGGCAACTGGCATTATTTCAATATCTCTTTTAATTTTTCATTCAGTTTTTCCCCTCGTAAATTTCGTCCAATGATTTCTCCATTCCCGGCAATTAAAAAATTGTCAGGTATTCCTTTAACTCCATATATAAGAGATGCTTCATTTCTGTTACCTTTTAAGTCACTCACATGTATCCAATTCAAATTATCTTTTTCAATTGCTTTTAACCAATTTTTTTTGTCCTGGTCTAATGAAACTGCAAATATTTCAAAGCCTTTTGGATTAAATTTTTTGTAGGTTTTTACAAGGTTAGGGTTCTCTTTCCGGCAAGGACCACACCAGGATGCCCAGAATTCAAGTAGTATAACTTTTCCTTTTAATTCAGACAATTTTTTTAATTTGCCATTTTGGTCTACCGATTCAAAGTCAACAAATTGTTCTCCGATTTTGGGATCTTTATTCAGCTCAAGGTATCTTTGTATTTCCTTTCCAAATTTTGAATTTTTATTCTCTGTTGATAATCGCTTGTAAAGTTCACTGGTTTTTGCTTTTCCCCAAGTTGTTGAATAAACAGAAAGCATTGAAGCACTTACTATACTGTTTGGATTGTTTCTCACAAATTCCCTTTCTAATTTTCGTCTTTCCTTTCCCGGTAAGGTGGCAATTTTTTGATAAAGACTAAAACATAAATTTTCCGGTTCAGAACCTGTTATTTTAGCGTTTCTAAAATCAGTTTTAGATGCATCAAATGTCATTGGTTTGTCTTCTGCCCAAAAAGCTCTGTAATGCGAGTTGTCTTTAGTATGAAGCCACAATTTAATCGGTGAGGAGGGTAATCTCGTATTAAACTCAAAAGAGTTGTTCTTAACTATTGCTGAATCTATTGTTTTGTTATTGTGGTCTAAAAATAATAAAGTTCCATTTTCAAATCCGTTTGTCTTTCCACTTAAAGAAAACTTTATTTCAGGTTTTTCATTACAGGAAATAATAAGTAAAGTAATTATTCCAAATATTATTGTTTTCATTGCTGTTTGTTTTTTGATTGTTGCCAACATTTGTTTATATTTTTCTTTTATCATTTTTTCTCCATTTATTCAAAAAAATCATCAACCGGATTTTTGATTTTATCAATTGCCCGTTTGGGGATGGAATTTATTGCAGGCTTCCGCCGGAAAATTCTCTAATTCCAATATAAATATAATCATTCCCTTAATTCTTAACTTCGGAAAGGTCGCATTTATAACCAATTCCTCTCCGCCCGATAAATTTTAAATATAAATTATATGACAATTTTATTCAAGATTATTATGATATTTTAAATACTTTTTGTAAGTGTTTAATTGCTTTGATCTGAATAATTCTATTTCTTCTTTGATACGGACAATGAATATTCCTCCTTCATATTATCTCAAAGGAATAGTCTGGTTCAGATTATTTATGAAAAGAAGATGGGGTTTATTAAACGCTTACAAATAGATGTTATGACATTTTTTCCCAGTAGAGGCAATATTTCTTTTTTTCTATAGTAATTTCTTTGACTCTTTCAAAGACACGGTCCCGTTTACAGCCTCTGGTTTCTTCGTTGAAAAATGCGCACTCAAAACAGAAGGTGTTCAATTCATTTCCCTCTTTCAGGATTTCTCTGATCTCTTCCTCTCTTTTCTTTTCAAAGACCGGGGCACTAATCTGAATCTCTTTCAGTTTTTTCTCTTTAATATATTCACGAGACATGTAGATTATCCCGAAGAAAATACCGAGAACCGAGAAAAGTTTTAGAAAAAAAAGATTAAAATATCCCGGGGCTTTATAGATATAACTTACAACGTCGATCATAATGATAAATGCAATTCCCCCTAGTGAGATCCGAAACCAGTAGCTTCTGTCATTGAATAAATATTTAACAAAGTAATTCATAATATTAGAAAGATTTAATCATTTATTGGAGTACCAATTTAAAATTATTGACTCTTTTTTTTGAAGTGGGATTCCATTTTTTCTATATAATCGCCCGAAGCTTTTTCCGGGTCAAGAGATATCTGTTCCGCATATTTTTTTACAAAAGTTCTCACGTACATCCTCGGTGGCAGCAGTTCAAATCTCTCTTTTTCAATATTTTCAAGATGCTTAATTGAAACCCCGCTTAAGAAAGCGACTTCTTCAAGATCAAGATCAAGCACCTCTCTCGTGATCTTTAGTGATTCACCGCCAATTTTATCAAATTCCGGGATATTACTCCTGGCAAATTTCTCCTTTTTTACCTTCATTTTGAGATCTTTTTTTTCATTAAAATATTTTTCAAGTGAATGATAGGCTTCATCAATTTCTTTTATTATTTTTGACTGCTTTCTGTTGGATAAATTTGCGATGAGAGGCGAGAGCCCCAGATTTTTATTCGAATAGAGATTTCTGAGATGGATATATGAATTTTTCATTTCTATAAATGATGCACTTTTATCAATTTCCAATATGAAAAAAAATCTGTCCAGGTCTTTATCATTCATTTTTTAATCTCTCGATCTTTATCTGTGAATCGTTCATTATATTTGTTACGATCCTCTTAATATCCTTTTTTGTTTTTAATGAAATATTCATGTCCTGAGATAACTGAGCCATGCTAAGATTTCTCCAGAAATGGCTGTCATATTCTATATAGCCTGAGTAGAGGGCATTAATACCTATCAGTTTAATACAGATACTGCGAAGTGAAAATCCCTCTTTTGTCTCACTGCTGTCTCTTACTTTGTTCAGAATTATATTAATTGTGAACTTTGACAACTCCTTAAATGTAATTTCACCTATTTCACCGGTATTGTCTTTAATAAACTGAATGAGATCAAGAATTGTAACAATATTGTGATTTTTCCTCTCGTCCCAGATATCTTTTGCATAATTCTTAAGTCCGTATATTCCCAGTAAAAAATTCAGTTTCCTAAAGAAAGTACTCTTAATGAATTGAAAAAAATTTTCTACTGAAGTTATCTCCATTACGGTCACTGCAATCATTTTGTCCGCAAGCAGGAAAAAATCTACAATATTCTTGTTAAATCCTCCGCCAAGATCAATGAGAATATAATCGGTATCCAGTTTTTTTATCTCACTGAAAAGCTTTAGCTTTTTATTGTAATTTATTTCATCAAAAATTGTAGTATTTATATCTCCCGGAATAAATTCGAGATTTCTTGTTTTTGTTTTTACAATTATATCCTGAAGGGGAATGTCATTCTGATAAAAATCCCGGATTGTTTTCTTTTTGGCAGTGATACCGAAAAAAGAGTGTAGATTGGCACCTCCGAAATCGGAATCAATAACAATCACCTTCTTTTTTATGGATGCGAGGTGAGAGGCAATCTGGCTGATAACGAAGGATTTTCCCGCACCCCCTTTACCGCCTCCGACTGCCCATATTTCATTTTTTCTTTTTTTCATTTTGATTAAAAGGATTAAAATTAATAATACAACAAAAAATGTTTTTTTCCAATATATAAAAGCTCTTTTTTTGCAGTGGGACCGCCGCTATGCTATAATTTTTTTATGATTGACGTTCAATATTTAAGGGAAAATATCAAATCGGTTGTTGAGAAATCTTCACATAAAAAAGTAAAGGTTGACGGAGATTTGATCCTTAAAACTGACAGGATAAGAAGAGAATTAATTACTTCGGTTGAGGCGCTCAGAAGTGAAAAGAAAAAAATAGCAAAAAAGATCGGAGAATTAAAAAGAAGTGGGAATGATACAACCGAACTTGAATTGGAATCAAAAGATCTTTCAAAGAAAATAGAAAAGATTGAAAAGAAAACCTTTGAAGTTGAAAGGAAATTCAGGGATTTGATGCTTGGAATCCCCAACCTTCATCATGACGCAGTCCCGGTTGGATCAGATGAATCAGATAATAAAGTTATAAGGACCTGGGGAGTAAAGCCGGAATTCAATTTTGAACCTAAACCCCACTGGGACCTTGGAGAAGCTGCTGATACACTGGATTTTCAGAGAGCTGCAAAAATAACGGGTGCCAGGTTTTCTCTTTCAAAGGGAACAATTGCAAAACTTGAAAGAGTACTTATTTATTATATGCTTGAAATGCATACGGGTGAGGCGGGATACACCGAAATAGTTCCCCCTTTTATTGTGAATGAAGAGAGTCTTGTCAGCACAGGAAACCTTCCGAAATTTAAAAAAGACTTATTCAAACTGGAGGGATATGATTACTACCTTATTCCAACCGCAGAAGTTCCCTTAACAAATATTCACCGAAATGAAATCTTGAAAGATTCTGATTTGCCTAAAAAATATGTAGCATACACTCCATGTTTTAGGAGTGAAGCCGGTTCACATGGAAGGGATGTACGGGGGATAATCAGGCAGCACCAATTTAACAAGGTGGAACTTCTAAAATTTACTAACCCAAAAGATTCATATGATGAACTTGAAAAGCTGACCGGTGATGCAGAAAATATCTTAAGGGGATTAAACCTGCATTACAGAGTCGTTCTCTTATGTACGGGTGATATGTCATTTTCTTCCGCCAAAACATATGATATTGAAGTCTGGATGCCCGCAAGAAACAAGTTCGTTGAGATATCATCCTGTTCAAATTTTGAAGATTTTCAGGCTAGAAGGGGGAAAATAAGATATAAGTCCGGTTCAGAAAAAAAAGGATTCCTGCACACCCTGAACGGTTCAGGTCTTGCTATCGGAAGAACAGTTGCAGCGATAATGGAAAACTATCAGCTTGAAGACGGGAAAATAGAGGTCCCCTCTGTTCTCAGAAATTATTTTAAAGAGAAATATTTATAATGCCCTTTTATAATTGTAAATTTATCACCGATGAAGGTTTGTTAAAAAAGAGTACTATCTTTGCAGATAGCAAATCCGAACTAAAAAAAAGCAGACTCAATTCAAGTGAAAAACTGATTTCTGTAAGAAGAAATTTTTTTAAAGGTATTGCATATATTGATATTTTCAAAAAGAAAATAAAATATACTGAATTTTTACTCTTCAATCAAAAATTGATCACCCTGCTTAAATCAGGAGTGCCGTTCATCAAATCTATAAATATAATCCTGGAAAATACAAAAAAAGGAAATTTCAAGGAGATTTTAAAGAGCGTTCAAAGTGATATCAGAAACGGAATACAGATTTCCGATGCATTCTCCTCCGAACAGATCCCTTTTATAAATATCTACAGGGCAACATTACTTGCAGGTGAAAAAAGCGGCAATCTTGAAAGCCTGCTTGAAAAATTCAATAATTATCTGGAGAAGATATCAAATCTGAAAAAGAAGGTATTCAGCAGCCTGGCATACCCGGTTATTTTGCTTGTATTTATGTTCCTGATGCTGTTTTTGATCCTGATATTTGCTATACCAAAATTTGAGGAATTTTACAGAGGGTTCAATGCGGAATTGCCTGTTATTACAGGTACACTTATATCATTTTCAATATGGTTAAAAAACAATTTTTTACTATTGGTATTACTTGTAATGATCCTGATTTTCTGTTTAAAAATAATTGAGAGAAGGTTCGGATTTATTATATTTGACCGGATAAAAGTTAAGCTACCGTTTATCGGAAGAATAATTCAGGAAAACAGTATATCGGTTTTTTCCAGAACTCTTGCAATACTAATATCGGGTGGTATACCTGTTCCTGAATCTGCGGGTATTGCTGTTCAGACGTTCTCAAACAGGTATTTATTCAGGATGATCAGAAATATTCCAACTGAAATAGAGGAGGGTAAACTTCTTTCACAGACTCTTGAAAAAGTTGATTTCATTCCCGGAATAATGGTGGAAGTTGTAAGAGTAGGGGAGACATCAGGAAGCCTTGTCGATGTACTTGAAAAGAACGGTGATTACTATGAAAATACAATCAATACAAAGGTCAATTCCCTGATATCTCTGATAGAGCCAATAATGATTGTAATTCTTGGATTAGTAATAGCATTTATGTTAATATCAATTTATCTCCCGATATTTAATCTTGTCAATGTTGTTGATTCCGTTGACAAAATAGGAGGATGAGAAAAGAAATGAAAAGTGTTTCAGTTGGTTCCAAATTCAAAATTGATTATGAACTTTTAAAATTTTTTCCTCCGGAATTTTTAGTGAAAAATCTCATTTTTCCGGTTTCAAGAAAGAATGGCGGGATCGAGATCCTTATGGCTGATGTCGACAACCTTGACAAAATTTCAATAATAGAAAATTTTACCGGGGAAAAAGTTTTACCTCTTAAAGCGGAGAAAGATCACATTGAAAAGATCCTAAAGAAGAGTGATACTTTTACAAAGGTTCTGACAGGCAAGTCTGAATCTTTCTTTCTGAAAAAAGAGGCTGAAACAGTTGAAGAAGAATCTCTTTCAATTGAAAGCCTGACAGAGGAAGATGATTCTGTTATTAAACTGTTGAATAATATTATACTGACAGCCATAAATAAAAAAGCTTCTGATATTCATATTGAAGCTCAAACAGGATTGATAAATATAAAATTCAGAATTGATGGGATATTAAACCAGGTTATGGACCCATTGGACAAAGTTTTTCATCTTCCTCTTATCACCAGGCTGAAAGTTATTTCAGAACTAAATATTGCAGAGAGGCGGATCCCGCAGGACGGAAGGTTCCGGCTTAACATTGAGGATAAAACTATTGATTTCAGAGTTTCGATCATGCCGGGAATAGAGGGCGAAAATGCAGTTGTGAGAATCCTCGACAGAGAAATGATCACTGAAAATATAAAAGAGCTTGAAATAAAAGAACTGGGATTTTCAGAATATCTTATTGAAAAAATTCATTTTTATATTTCCCAGCCATATGGGATGTTTCTGGTTACCGGGCCGACCGGCAGTGGAAAAACTACAACTCTCTATGCATCTTTAAATGAGATTAAAAGCAGTGAAGAAAAAATAATAACAATCGAAGATCCGGTAGAATATCAGATAGAAGGAATTACCCAAATCCCTGTTAATGAGAAAAAGGGATTAACATTTGCAAGAGGATTGAGATCAATCCTCAGGCATGATCCCGATAAAATAATGGTTGGTGAGATCAGGGACCCCGAGACGGCTCAGATCGCAATTCAGTCGGCACTTACAGGTCATCTTGTTTTCACAACGGTTCATGCTAATAATGTATTTGATGTGCTTGGAAGATTCATCCATATGGGAATTGATACATACAGCTTTATTTCTGCACTAAACTGTATTGTCGCTCAGAGACTTGTTAGAAAATTGTGTCCCGAATGCAAAAAAAAGCATAAACCGAATAAATCAGAACTGGAAGAAAACAGACTGACTCAAAAAGATATCGGAACTTATATTTTTGAACCTTCCGGCTGCCCGGAATGCTCCCAGATAGGATACAGGGGGAGGACAGTAATTGGAGAGATACTTGAACTTACAGATGAAATAAAAGAGATGCTCCTTCAAAAGAAACCTTTGTCCGAGATAAAGAAGAAAGCAACCGAACAGGGTATGATCCCTCTTCGAAAGAATGGAGTTGAAAAACTCAAAAGAGGTATTACTTCAGTCGAAGAATTGAACAGGGTGACAATTAAAGAATGGATCTGACAAAATTTTTCTTTAAATACCTCGTTCCTAATGATCTTTTTTTGATTAGAAAAAACAGTCTTTCCCTGCTAAAAAAAAAGAAGTCTTCCTTTGAGCAGATTCATTCTGATGAAGGTTTCATTCTCGACAAAGTAAATTCATTTGATCCTGAAAGTTTTAGAGGGTATATATCGAATGGAAAAGCGGCTTTAATTCTTAGTTCTACCGAATTCATATTCAATATTTTATCATTTGAAAAACTTCCTAAAAAACGTAAATTGAAAGATGAATTAATTAACTGGCAGATCCGAAAATTAGTTCCGGAGAAACTCGAAAATTATTATCACAATTTTTTTACGCTTAAAAAAAACAGTGTTTTTTCTATTTTAATTAAAAAGGAAACCAAATTAAAGATTGAAAACATGTTTTCATCGGCTGGTATTGCACCTGTCTATTTTGGATGTTCAACAATAGAATTTTTAAATGGTTTAAAAAAGAGACGAATTGATACAGACATTTTATTTGAGATAAATGGAGGGCAGGCAACTCTTGTATTTATTGAAAAATTCAGGCCCTATTATATAAGAAAGATAAGGTTTCAAAACGAAGATGAAGCGATTGACGGATTAATGAAAACAACCGGTTTTATTGACAAAAATTATGGAAAGAAAATAAGAAACGTGGTATTTTGCAGTGCCAATCCGGAAGAGAATATAATTAATCCGGATAGGATTGGAAATATGAGTGTAAAAATGATACATTCGAAAGATATTCTTTATCCGAAGTGAAGCTATGAATAATCTGGATTACAATATTTCAGAACATCAGGTTATTGATTTCAAAAGGACCTTTCTGCCTGTATTAATAACTGTTATTCTCACTTTAATTATGTTTATAACCGGTATAAAAAGTATAAACAGGACGAACAGTCGGTTAGGAGATAAAATAAATGAGAGCGGATTTTATAAATCCGAGTCAGAAAAATTATTAAAGAAAAAAGTAGAAACTGAAAAAAAAATTGCACTTATAAGAAAACAATGGAATTCAAAAATTAAATTTGTAAACGGTATTGTATTGAGAAAATCAAGGAATTTTTTGAGTGTTCTCGACTATATTGAGAAAATATTGCCGGAATCAATTTCTGTAACTGAAATTGAGATCACAAATTCTGCAGATAGGATTGTAAATTTATCAGTTGTATCTTATTCAACGGACAAATTATATGAGTTGTACAAAAAACTTCTCGGGAACAGGCTCGATATACGAAACGAGATTGAGAGCCAGGACAGATTTAAAGCAAAATTGAGGATAAAGTACCCAAATGAAAAAAAATGATATTTTCTCATATTTACTAACTTTAATGTTTTTCATCTCCATGAGTATATTCCTCTTTTCCACACTCTATTCTCCTCTTAAAGAAGAGTCACTCAATGATCTTAACCTGAAAAAAAGTGACTATGAGGATCTCAAAAAAGAGGTCAGCGGAATTGAAAATGACTATAAAAGCTGGCTTAATATTAAGGATGAATACAAAAAGGGAAAGAGTGAATATATTATGAAATTTAAGGATCTTTCAAAATTACGAACAGATCTCAAATCTTCATTCTACCGACTGGGCCTGAAAGAAAATGGATTTAAAATCGAATATCGTAAAATCATGAAAGGTGAGTTCAGGAAAGCAGTGATTAATTTTCAACTTTCAGGCAGTTATAAAAATATTAAAAAACTGATTTTTGAATTAAACAATCTGAAAAAATTTCTTCTTCTGCAAAAAGTGAGGCTTAAGAAAAAGGAAAAGGGACAGCTGACAGTAATTTTCTATTTGGGGGTGTATCTTGTCCCTTAAAAGAATTTTCCCTTCTCTTTCTGTTTTTTTAGTTATCTTTCTTTCCTGTAACTATCTTTTTTCAAAGAACATTTTTCATTTCAAATTGATTAACAGTAATGTGATAAGTTTTACTTTTAAAAGAGATATTTTCAGTATGTCGAAGCCGGTCAGGAAAACTGTTAAAGTTTCAGTAGAGGAACTAAAAAAAGAAGAGAAGCGGAAAGAAGAAAAGAAAATAAGTGCAGAAGATGAGATAAAAAATTCAATACAATATGAGGGAAGTCTGAAAAAAGGTGACAAAATTCTGGCACTAATTAATATGAACGGCGATATGTATATTGTTTCTGTAAATGATATACTTTTGAATAAGATCAGGATAGTTAATATTGAAAAAAGTAAGATAACAGTCGAGGTTGAATCACTAAAAATTGACATCTTAAAAAAAGGAGAAAACAATGGCTAAAATAAAAGCTTCCCCGGTAGTCCGGATTATTACTCTTTTTATAATCTCTCTTTTTTTTACTGCCTGCTCCATGAATACTCTTTATAGGAAAAAAGGATTGGAATTGATTAACAGCGGAAATTATGATGAAGCTGTCAGATACTACTCAAATCAGTTAAAAAAGAACCCCGGGAGTGCAAATCTTCGTTCCCAGCTATTAAGGGCCAAATCCTACAGCTATTTTTCACATGTTTCATCAGCCAGAAATTATTTTAAGAAGGGAAATTTCAAGGAAGCTGATAAGCATTATAAAATTGCATTTACTTTATTTCCAAAAAATACTGACCTCAGACGTGAATACGATATGTTTTTGAACAAGGGAAGGAAAAAATCTGATGTTAAAATTAAATCTGAAATTGCTGCTCCCGTAAAACTTAAGGTAGATAACCAGAATATTGACTCTCTCGGTCTGAAAAATACATCGATAAAAAAAATATTTAATATTGTAGGAAAATCCTATAATGTTAATTTTATCTTTGATAAGGATTTCAGGGATTTCCCATATTCAATTGAGGTTGAAAATATTTCTTTTTTTGAAATTTTGAAACAGCTGTGTCTTGTAACAAATTCAAGATACAGGATCATTGATGCCTCATCTGTTCTGATCTATCCGAATACATCATTTAAAAAGAGAAATTTTGATTTAAGGGGAGTTAAGGTATTTTTCCTTTCAAATATAACCGGAGAAGATGCTAAGAAACTGATCATTCCCATGTTCAGGGATGAACAGATCATGATCCAGGAAGATGTAAACCTAAATTCCATTATCGTTAAAGCCGGGGAAAGTACTTTGAGGGAGATTGAAAAATTTATCAGAAAAATTGATATTGCAAAGAGCGAAGTTGAGTTTGATGTGGAAATTCTCGAGGTCAACAGGACAGTTCTTAATAAGATTGGCGCTGACTTTGGGAATACCTTTTCATCTTTAAAGATAGGAAAAGGTGCTGACGACGGAAGTATAAGCAGTACATTCAATGTGAATGAATTGAAGAATTCGAACTTTTTTCTTACTCTGCCCACAATAGCTATAAATATTCTGGGATCGGATGATAACAGTAAAATAATTGCAAAACCAAACCTGAGGGGAGTAAACGGTGAGGAGATAAAATTTATGGTCGGTGACGAACTTCCTATTCCACAGACTACTTTCCAGTCAATCGCAGCCGGCGGAATTGAGAGCAGCCCTGTTACTTCATATATGTACAAAAATGTCGGAGTTGAGATAAAACTCACGCCTTTCATTCACAGGAATGGAGAGGTAACGGTTAAGATTAAGATGACAATAAATTTTGTTACTGCATATACCGATCAATTCCCTGTTCTCGGAAAAAGGGAACTTGAAAATACAATAAGGTTGAAAGAGGGGGAAAGCAGTATCATCGGCGGCTTTATCAGAGATGAAATGAGAGGGAAACTTCAGGGAATTCCTCTAATCTCCAAGATCCCGGTTTTAGGAAAATTGTTTGGGAATTCCGAAGATACTGTCAGGCAGACTGATATTATATTTTCCATTACTCCCAGATTTGTCAGGAATGTTAAAATCAATGCGGAAAGCAGAAAACCGATCTGGTCAGGCACGGATAACAAAACCATTTCTCCGCAAACTTCCCGCAGAAAAAATCCTCCGGCGAGATTAAATCAAGTCGGTTCACAGGGTAATAATGTTGTTAGAGTGCTCCCTCAGAACAGAAGTATTAGGGTAAATAAGTCTGCAGTTTTTGTTATTGTCTTA
>CAZNLS010000064.1:10741-14643 GCA_964573895.1 uncultured Clostridia bacterium | reverse complement strand
CCGAAAGCTATATTAAGTCTGGTATCCGATTCGATAATAAATTCCTGTTCAACTCTGATTTTATCTAAACTGAACTTTATTCTGTATTTCTCAGGTATTGCAAGGAGACCGCCGATTGTTCCTCTTCTTGATATGAATTTTGGAACTTTAAGATCCTCTTCTCTAAAATTCCATGAAATTCTGTTGAATCCTTTTACAGGCTTAATTTTAAGTACTTTTACTATTTTTTTCCCGTCAGCTGAAAGAATTTGTGCTTTCAACTTTTTCTTCTCTGTTTTTTCATTTTTTAAAGGATTATAGTAGAAGGTAAACTGAGCATTAAAATCCCTGTTCCGTCCGGAAAACTCAGAATCTCCCCTGGTACTGTATGAACCGGATCTGCCTCTTCTGTAAATTGTAAACTTATCAGGAGAGAACAATGCCAGTTCTTTTTTTAACAGGGTTTTATTTACTTCCCTGAGGAAAGAAATATCATCTAATATGTAGATTGATCTCCCATATGTACCGATGATGAGATCATTTTCTCTTGGGTGTATCTGAATATCTCTTACGGGAACAGTGGGTAATCCGGATTTCCATTTCATCCATTTTTTCCCGCCGTTAAACGAAGCATAAAGTCCAAACTCGGTTCCTGCAAAAAGAAGATCCCTGTCTTTATGATCCTGTTCAATTACATGCACAAATCCGTCTATTTCAGGAGTAGCAATACTTTTCCAGTGTTTCCCGTAGTCTTCTGTTTTAAAAATATACGGTTCCCAGTTCGCACGCCTGTGATCGTCAAAAACGACAAAAGCTTCCGCAGCATCAAATTTTGATGCTTCTATATGGGGTATCCATGTAACTGAAGGTAATTTCTTCTTTACTCCTTTTTTCCCAACGATGTTTTTTGAAAGAAGAGTCCAGCTTTTTCCGCCGTCTCTTGTCAGCTGTACATTTCCGTCATCTGTTCCGACCCATATAACTCCCTTTTCTACGGGACTGGGGGCAATTGTCATTATTGAAGTAAAATTTTCTGCGGCAGTCACATCCAGAGTTAATCCTCCACTCTTGTTCTGCTCCTGTTTTTTCTTATCATTTGTTGTAAGATCGGGACTTATTGTTGTCCATGAATTTCCTCTGTTTGAACTTTTATGAAGGAACTGACTTCCGTAATAGATAGTTTTATTGTCAAAAGGATCAAGTGCAAAGCCTGCATTCCAGTTGAATCTAAGTTTTACATCTTTTTCGGGAGGTCTTATATTTTTTGATCTTCCGGTTTTTGTGTTAAAAAGAAAAAGGTTTCCTCCCTGCCACATTGCATAACCGCATCCGGGTGTGGACAGATCAGGTTCGGTATCGAATCCGTCACCACCGCCGACAACTTTCCAGTGATAGTTATATATCGCCCAATCTGTTAAAACAGACGAAGGTCCCATCCATGATCCGTTATCCTGAAGTCCCCCATAGACATTATACGGGGTCTGCATATCATAGCTTATGTGATAGAACTGGCCTACAGGCAAATTCCTTGTGTATCTCCAGGTTTTCCCCCGGTCGGCACTAAGCACAACTCCACCGTCTGTTCCGACTATCATGTGTTCACCGTCCGGGTGGATCCACATTGCCTGAAAATCGGAGTGAGCCTGCCCCCAGTTTGTTAAACTGTGAAAACTTTTTCCACCGTCTTCACTTATTTTTAACCTGCTCTGGAGTGAATATATAATATTTTCATTTTTGGGGTTGACTCTCAGGTCACTGTAATAAAATGGTCTTCCATGAACGCCCGGTTTATTGTTTGTGACGCTCCATTTAAAACCACCGTCAACTGATTTATAAAGTGCATTTTTTTTAGCTTCTATTAATGCATAGACTATGTTTGCCCTCCCCGGAGCGAATGCGACACCTATTCTTCCCAACTCTCCCTTTGGAAGGCCGTCTTTTTCTGTCAGTTTTTTCCATGTTTTTCCCGCATCTATAGTAATATAGAGGCCGCTTCCGGGTCCGCCGGATCTGAAAAACCATGGCCATCTGCGGTGGTCCCACATGGCAGCGATAAGTTTGTTCGGGTTGGAGGGATCAATTTTCAGGTCAGCTGCACCGGTTTGTGAATTAACAAAGAGTACTTTTTTCCAGCTCTTTCCTCCGTCTTCTGTTTTGAAAACACCCCGTTCAGGATTTTTTCCCCATGTTGTCCCGAGAGCAGCTACATAAGCTATATCAGGATTTTGGGGATCAAGAACTATCCTGGATATTTTTTCGGTTTTGTTCAAACCAAGGTTCTTCCAGGTTTTTCCTCCGTCGAGTGATTTGAACACTCCGCGACCTACACCGGAACTGTTCCTCGGGTTGCCTTCACCTGTACCTACCCATACGATATTTGGATTTTTCTGAAATATCTTAACTGCGCCTATAGATGATGCAGGCTGCTCATCAAATACAGGTTTCCATGTGGTTCCATCATCGATTGATTTCCAGACTCCGCCGGTGGCAGTTCCTATAAAAATAATTCGCGGGTTGCCTGTAAAAGCATCAATGTCACCAATCCTGCCGCTCATGTTTGCAGGACCAATACTCCTTGCCTTTATATTCTTGAACAAATCAGCTTCAGTATCACCATTAAGTGAAAAAACAGCTGAAATTAAGAAAATAGAAAAAAGTAAAAAATAACCGGCTCCTTTTTTTTTCATAAACTCCTCCTGAAGATTTTTTTTCATATGTAAATATTACGACTTCTATTTAACTTTTGTTTATTTAAAGTTAATTTCTCTGTAAAAATTATGCTTTTGTTTTAAATCCTTTCTTCATCCACTTGGATGCAAGAATTAAAGCAATTGGTGAGGATATGGCGATAAATCCGTAAATCAGCCACATTGTTCCTGTATTCAGCATCTTTGCCGGAGTGTCCGCAGGGCAGAACTTCATCAGGAACAATCCCGAATATAGGCTTGTTACGACTTTTGTCAGGAACCATGGGAATTGACCGATACCCATATAAATTCCGGTCATATTTTTTGGGGCGATTTCTGCCACCCATTGAAGAAATCTCGGCTGCCACATTGCTTCTCCTATTGTCATAAAGATTAGGTAAGCCATAAGAGTATAGATGCTTGGTCCAAAGGCAAGGAAAAAAGTCGGTGCAGCCATTACAAATGTTCCGATTATCATCATTTTATATGTATCTTTTTTTGAAGTAAGTGCTGTAACAACGGGTGTCAGAATAAATATCAGTATCGGGTTTAAATTTACAAAAAACTCAAAATTATTCTTTACAAAACCTTCAAATGCCCTGCTTGTATATTGGGGAAGTGTCAGCCAGTTGTGAGCAAACAGGGTCTGGACCGGAATCAAAATAAAGATAAAAAAAAGGAATCTCATATCTCTTAAAGGAAAATTTTTCACATAATATTTTATTTTATCTTTTGCCGTCATATCCTTCATTCCGTCGTCTTCATCAGTTTTTTCTTCTCCCTTTTCCGCAGAAATTTCCTTAAGTGCTTTTTCAACAGCTTTTTTTGAAATAATGAAATAAACGGTAAATATTCCCAGAATTGTAACTACAACATAAACCCAGAAAACACCTGTTATACCGAATCCTCTTCTTACGGGTGGTGAGATCAATCCTGGCAAAAATCCTCCCAGGTTCATCAATGCATAGAGCATTGCATATCCCATGGCAGCAGTTTTTTCAGTTGTAAATTTCTTTACGGCTGCATAGGCTGCCGGTTGGTAAATTCCGTATCCGATAATTATGCCTACCAAACCTCCCATGGCGATCCAGTGCCCGGAATTCCAGAGTCCCGGTTTTCCTAATACCGGAGAAAGTGTAAGAAGAATCCTGCCTGCAAGCATGAAAGAGAGAGCACTGAGCAGAGCTTTTCTCACTCCAACCCAGTCGACGGTTGCACCGAGGATCAGCATTGCCA
>CAZNLS010000064.1:0-10641 GCA_964573895.1 uncultured Clostridia bacterium | reverse complement strand
AGAGCTTTTCTCACTCCAACCCAGTCGACGGTTGCACCGAGGATCAGCATTGCCATTGAGTCACTCAAAAAGAGTGATTTAATTGTGAATGTTTTATTTTTTACCCCGTGTTTTTACAGGAAGTGATCTATTGGAAATAGTATTCCATAATGAATTTTTTGTGGATCTCAAAAGACCAGTGATCATCTGCAATGAGAATGCAGGCATTATTAATATCACCTGCTTTAATTGAATCTACTATTTTCCTGTGGCATTCGATTGATCTCTCTTCCCAGGTTTTTATCCACTTTTCCGGAGGGGAAAAATCATATAATCTTTTTTTAAGGATATTTACCGTACGGATCAATTCATGATTTGAGCACTTATCGAGGAAGATATTATGAAATGCTAAATTTTTCCTGTAGAAAAGGTTGAAATTGTTTTCATCAAGGGCTTTTTCCATTTCATTATTTAATTTTTCCATCTTCCCGATATGTTTTTCTTCGAGCATGATGAATGCAGATCTTAAAGCGGAACTTTCGAGTGCTCCGATGATCTGGTAAATATTTTTTATATCTTCAAGTTCAAGCCTTTTAACTATAATTCCCTTCCTGGGAAGGATATTTACAAATCCCTCCATTTCAAGTTGAAGGAGAGCATCTCTCAACGGAGTTTTGCTTATACCAAGCTTTCTGCTTGTTGTATCCATGTTTATTGATGAGCCGGGAGCTATTTTTCTTTTCCTTATTTCTTCTCTCAGGTAATCATAAACCTGGTCTTTTAAGGATTTTGAGTTGATTATTTCTCTTCTCATCAGAATATTTATAGCATATTAAAAGTGCATATTCAACAACATGAAAAATTTGTAAATGGCCGTTACATATTGACTTTGTGATTTTTCTCTGATATATCAGATATCAGAATGACAGGTTTTATATTTGACATTAAAAAATTTGCTATCCATGATGGACCTGGAGTGAGGACTACAATTTTTTTAGCCGGATGTCCCCTGATTTGCAAATGGTGTCATAATCCCGAAAGCAGACTCGCTTTTGGTGAGTGGGAAGGGAACAGAAAAGTCACGGTTGACATGATGATAGATGAGATATCAAAAGATTCAATTCTCTATGAAGAATCGGGAGGTGGTGTTACTTTTTCCGGGGGAGAACCCTTTTTTCAGTTTGATTTTTTCCTTGAGCTTTTAAAGGCGTCAAAAGCTTCCGGATTTCATACGGCAGTTGACACATCGGGATTTACCGAAGAAGAAAACATTATGAAAGCATCGAAATATACAGACCTGTTCCTTTATGATTTAAAAATCCTGAACGGAACAAAGCATAGGGAATTTACCGGTATAGATAACAAAAAAATTCTATCGAATCTGAAGAGGCTGGTCTCAAACGGAAATACTGTTAATATCAGAATTCCTGTAATTCCGGATTTCAATGATGATTATGAAGTAATATCTGAAATGGCAGACTTTCTGGCAGGAATTAGTAACATAAAGCGGGTAGACCTTCTTCCTTTCCATAGGCTTGGTTTATCAAAATACAGGAAACTCGGAATAAATTCCGGCTTAGATAAGATGAAACTGCCTGATAAAAGTAATATAAACAGAGCAAAAAAGATTTTTTCGGATAGAGGACTCTCTGTCGCTATCGGAGGTTAATATGAATGAAAGAATAAAGAAATTAAGGCGTGAAAGCCTGGATGCAGTAAATAAAATTTCCCCGGAACGTGCAAAACTGCTGACTGATTTTTACAAATCAGATATGGTTAAAGGTAAATCAATTCCCGTTCAGAGAGCTCTTGCATTTAAATATATTCTGGACAATAAGGTACTGCATGTCAGTGAGGGAGAATTGATAGTCGGAGAGAGGGGACCTGCACCAAAAGCAACTCCGACTTATCCTGAAATATGCCTCCACTCGATAAAGGATCTTGAAATGATTGATTCCAGGCCAAAGGTATCATTTAAAGTTGACGGAGAGTTGAAAAAACTTTATTCGGAAGAGATTGTCCCTTTCTGGTCAAAGAGAAGTCTGAGGGAGATGATGTTTGAAAGGCTGCCTGACAGGTGGAAGGATGCCTATTCGGCCGGGGTGTTTACCGAATTTTTAGAACAGAGAGCTCCCGGGCATACGGTATTGGGAAAAAAGATCTACAATAAAGGTTTAGATGATATAAAGAAGGAAATTAATGAAGAACTGAATAAAATAAACTATCTGGATGATCACGAAAGTCTTGGGAAATCTGAAGAATTGAAAGCAATGATGATTTCATGTGATGCAGTAGTCGGATTTGCGGGAAGATATTCTGAAATCCTTAAAGATCTTTCAGAAAAAGAATCTGATCCTGCCCGGAAAAATGAATTAAACCGGATGGCATTAATTTGCGGTAAGGTTCCTGCAAATAAACCGGAGACTTTTCATGAAGCTCTTCAGTATTACTGGTTTGTCCACATTGGTGTTATTACCGAACTCAACCCCTGGGACTCTTTTAACCCCGGGAGACTTGATCAGCACTTATTCCCGTTTTATGAGAAAGAAATTGCCAATGGCATACTGACAAAAGAGAAAGCCAGGGAACTTCTGTCAGCTTTCTGGATTAAATTTAATAACCATCCGGCACCTCCGAAAATGGGGGTGACTGCAAGAGAAAGTAATACTTACACCGATTTCGCTCTCATAAATACAGGCGGAGTTACTCCGGATGGAAAGGATGCAGTGAATGAACTCTCTTATCTAATTCTGGATGTGGTTGAGGAGATGAGAATACTCCAACCCAGTTCTATGGTTCAGGTCAGCAAAAAAAATCCCGATAAATTTGTGGAAAGGGCTGTTAAAATAGTTAAGACGGGGTTTGGACAGCCCTCAATTTTTAACACGGATGCAATTATTCAGGAACTGACAAGCCAGGGAAAAAGCATTGAAGATGCAAGGAATGGAGGCGCTTCGGGCTGCGTTGAGAGCGGTGCTTTCGGCACTGAGAGTTATATTCTGACCGGATATTTCAATCTGGCAAAAATTCTGGAAATAACCTTAAATAACGGTTCCGACCCGCGCATGGGAAAATTTATCGGTGTTAAATCAGGTGACCCGGAATCATTTAATGATTTTGAAGATGTTTTGAAGGCATTCGAAAAACAGGTTAAACATTTTGCAGATATAAAAATTGAAGGAAATAATATTATCGGGAATCTTTATTCCGAATATATGCCGGCACCATTTCTTTCAACACTTATTGATGATTGCATAAAGAATGGTGTCGATTATAACAGCGGAGGAGCGAGATACAATACAAGCTACATTCAGGGAGTGGGAACCGGAACAGTAACGGATTCACTGGCATCTCTGAAATACAATGTTTTTGAAAAGAAAAGAATATCTATGAGTGAACTGCTCTCTGCTCTGAAGGCTGATTTTTCCGGTTATGAATCAATAAAGGAAATTGTATCGGATGAAACTCCCAAATACGGGAATGATGACGACAGGGCAGATAGTGTGATTCCAAATGTTTTTTCTATTTTCTATCAAGCTGTTAATGAAAGGCCAGGTCCGCGAAGAAGCCTTCACCGGATAAATCTTCTTCCAACTACATCTCATGTATATTTCGGAAGCGTAACCGGAGCGTTGCCGGATGGAAGAAAAGCAGGTGTACCATTGTCCGAGGGAATTTCTCCGGTCCAGGGAGCAGACAGGTTTGGCCCCTCTGCCGTTATCAAGTCTGCTTCCAAAATTGATCACCTTAAAACCGGCGGGACACTCCTGAACCAGAAATTCACTCCTTCCTTCTTTTCTGATGAAAAATCAATTAAAAGTGTGGTTCACCTAATTAGAAGTTATTTCAGAATGGATGGACACCATATCCAGTTTAATGTTGTGAACGCCGATACCCTGAGAAAAGCAAAAAAAAATCCGGAGCAATACAGAGATCTGATAGTCAGGGTTGCAGGATATAGTGATTATTTTGTTGACTTGGTTGAGGAATTACAGGATGAGATAATAGTAAGAACCGAACATGAAGCAGTATAAAAAACTTGCCGCTGATATAGGGCTTGTTTATTCGGCTGCAATCTGGGGATCAACTTTCTTTGTGGTTAAAAGAGTTCTTGAACAAATTGAACCCCTTGCTCTTATCGCTTTCAGATTCTTACTGGCTGCATTTCTTCTCTATTTCTTTTTAAAGTTAAGAAAGAAGCCGGCGTTTCATGATTTTAGAAAAGGATTTTTTCTCTCTGTAATCCTGCTTGGGATCTATTTCCCACAGACCCTGGGATTAAAATTTACAACTGCTGCAAACTCGGGATTCATAACAGGGTTGTTTGTTGTCTTTGTTCCTTTTATAAGTTGGATAGCTTTTAAAAAAAGACCTCCGGCAATTAAATGGATTTCGGTATTTATTGCTGTTTGCGGGTTATGGATACTTACTGGCGGAATATCAAATGCCAACCAGGGTGATTATTTTACCTTAGTTACAGCTTTATTTTATTCACTTCATATAATAGTAGTCGGGAAATATATGGAGAGAGGATCCGACCCGTATATCCTTACATTTCAGCAGTTTCTGGGTATAGGAATGCTAAGCCTGTTTTTATCGCTATTTTTTGAATCAACGATAATCCCGGCATCGGGAAATGTGATTCTTGTTATAATGTTTCTTGGAATTTTCCCGACTTTGTCTGCATTCCTTATACAAACAATCGCACAGAAGATTACAGCACCTCTAAAAGTTGCGATTATATTTTCTCTGGAACCTCTGTTTGCTGCAATATTTTCCTGGACTCTGGGGGGAGAGAAGTTTGTTCTCCTTAACGCAGCCGGAGGGTTACTGATGGTCCTTGCATTTTTTATATCAGAGTTCCCTCAAAAAAAATACCTGTGAATTAAACACTCCCCCTAAAAAAAGGAGAAGTGTTTAATTCATGCACAGAATTATCACAGAAGTTTAATTCCAGGATGATCCCTGAGAGGATAATTATGAACAATATCTGTGATAGATCCAGCCAGGCAATAAATTGGGACTTTAGACGACATACAATCAGTCTAAAAAGGAGTTCGGCTATCAACAGAATGACCATTAATGGACCTGATCTGTTATATTCAAGAGATTTTTTATAAAATCCATTGTAAAATGACTTTATACTTCTCGTTAATCCGGTGCTACAAAAAGATTTTTTTGCAATTATTTTTTTTTGAGACTTTAATGAGCTGAACTGGAACAATTTTTTCTCTGCATCGACTCCTTTCACATATGTAAACCACGGCAGGATTAAAACCAGAATAAGTATAAAAGATGCTGCTGTATTAAATCTCTTATATACAATTTGAAATGATTGTTGGCACATTAATGATTCATTTCAGTATAGATTTGATTACTTTGCCGGTCTCATTTACAACACTTGAAGCGGTATAATATTGTAGTGCCGAAATTGTCAATCCGATTACACTTACAATAAGTGCAGCCATTGAAAATGAGACAACACCATCTCTTTGATATGCTAAAAAAAGTGATGATCCTGATACCAGCACAGCCGGAATTGATATATAGAGTGCAAGTATTCCGATACATGGAATAAATGAACCCAGCAGGCCAATTATTCCCAGGATTAGACCCAATACAGCAAGGATTGTTGTCAAACCCGAATTTTCTTTTTTTTCAATATTTTTTTCCATAAAAGATTCTCCTCCGCTACATTATTTTTGATAAATATATATATAACATATATTTTATATATTTTCAACCAAATTATTAATTTTAATATTGCAAAGAATTTGACTATATTTTTTTTATCAAATATTATTTACCAAGACAGATGCATGAATGTTAATTTTATACTTTTACTATTTTCATTAATTATAATTTTTGGATATATTTCTGAAGTAATTTTTGACAAGTTAAATATATCCGATACTTTATTGCTGATAATAGCCGGATTTATATTAGGTCCCAATGTCCTTAACTATATACGCCCTGATTCACTGGGTATACTTGCACCCTTTTTTACAACGTTTACACTTCTTTTTTTGATGTTTGAGGGGGCTCTTAAACTTGACCTGAGATCATTTTTTAAAGGATTTTCATCGGGTGTATTTATTGCCGTATTTTTCTATTTTCTTTCCGTTGCAGGTATTACGGTTATTTTTTTTCTTTGGGGGATGGATCTCACTATTTCAATTATGCTCGGTTTCTCCCTTGGAGGAGTTTCAACTTCATTTACGATACCAATCTTAAACAAACTAAATCCGGGTAATGAAATACGTTCAATAATGACGGTGGAAGCAGCTTTAACAGATGTGCTTGCAATTGTTTTTGCCTTGGCAATGATTGATCTTAAATTAAGCGGAGTTTTCAGTTTCAGGGATGTTATAGGTTCATTGATATCTCTATTTGCCGTTGCGGGGATTGTCGGAATTGTTTCCGGAGCCCTCTGGATTTACTTTGAAGAAAAATTTGTCCGGGATCGTGATTACATGGTCACCATAGGATATTTGGTGTTATTATATTTTCTGACAGAGTATTTAGGCGGTAATGGTGCAATCGCTGCACTTTTCTTTGGAATGACACTCACAAATTCAGTGAAGCTAAGACTTTTTGTCAGAAAAATCATAAAAGGGGAAAACATTGAAAAAGATGAAATAAAAAAGATAGTATCACCACGGGAAAGAGAATTTTATGGTGAAATATCCTTCTTTCTTAAAACTTTCTTTTTTGTATACATCGGAATTCTGCTCGATCTTAGAAATATGGAACCTGTTCTGATCGGTATTGCAGCTTCAATTGTTATTTTAATTGTCCGTCAGAGCGGACATCTCTTCGGATTCATGAAAAAAACATTTAAAAAAAAAGAGTTGTTCCTGATAAGCTCGCTCTTCGCCAGGGGAATTGCACCGGTAGCTATTGTCCTGACTGCAATTGAAAAAAAAGTATTTACAGATGTGAAGTTAATAAATTCGGTCTATTTTGTTATAACTGCGACGATTATCTTTAGTACCGTTATGCTATTTTTTTATAAGAAATATTACGAAGAGCAAAAGGATCAAAAAGAGAATTCAACTAAGAAGTAATTGATAAAATTACATACATTGTGATAATAATACCACCAAGAGGTATCAAAACCTGAAACAATGAACGATTTGATGTATTGAACTCCAGATTTCTGCCGTCTAAAACCTTAACATTTCCGGGAATTGTTGCAATAATTGCAGAATATTTTGGAATACCGGGGATGTAGAGTAACTCCTTTTCTTTGGAATCATTTAACAGGTATGCCAGATGTGTTCTTTCAATATGTTCTCTGTTTTCTCCATATTTGTCTCTATATTTATATGTATATTTGTAGACTCTTCTGTTATTAATCCTGGTTCTTGTAGGTTCTGTTTTTTCCAGTGCGGCCTTTGTTATCTCTCCGTATTTAAGCAGTCTGTTGATCCTGACCCCTTTTCTTATCCCTAAGAGAATAAAGACTAATCCTATAAATGGAAAGAGCAAAACAAACAGGATATAAGGCCCGAATGGAGCTCTTCTCATTCCCTCAACTTTTGATAGTTGCGGATCTTTTTTTGAATAGAGAATTCTGACTTTTGTACCCTCTTTAATATTTTTCTTTGTATATGAGGATGAAATATGTTCCGTTCCGTTCATATCGGTGAAACTGTATATCACCCGGAAAACTCTCCTGTTATTTTCTGTTATTGATGTCGAGTTTATGTTTCTTACTTTCCCTTCTGCTTGTGAATCATATTTCACAGGTGAAAACGTAGATAGGTCTGCATTCATTACAAATATGATCACAAAAATCATCCCGAATGTGTAGAATGTCCATCCGAATATATTGTAAAATCCGGAAACTAATGAGAGAGCTCTGTTAACTGGTGGGATATATCTCGCGTTATACTCCATCAAAAATCCCTTCAGGTGAGATAAGAATAAAATGTATCACTCATAAGTTTACTGTTTGGCGACTCCTCAACAGTAGAAAAAACAAACAAAAAAATTCCTGCTGCAAGAACAAGGAGTGAGATAATGGCTATTATTAAAGCCATCCTGTTTTTTGGAATATTTGTCCTGTTTCTCATTTCCCCAAATCCGGAGTTCGAAATTGAAGAGCCGCACCTTTTACAAAATTTTGAATCACTGTCTATTTCCAACCCGCAGCTTTTGCAATACATTTTTCCTCCTGAATTTAGATTATTACTATGGAAAAAATATGTCAATAATAAATAATGAAATTAACAATCCCGAAATTACCTGCCCAGTAATTCAAGTGCCGATTTATAAATCCTTTCACAGTCGGGGATTACTTTTAATTCCAGTTTTCTTGAATATGGAATGGTTGTATCAGTGCAAACGCGTCTGAAATTGAATTTAACCCCCGCTTCCGCTAGTATTGCACAAATTTCACCGGAGAGGCCGAACGTTTTATAGTCTTCATCTACTACAAGAAGTTTTTTCGAAATACTTACTGCATTTATTAATGTTAACTTGTCCAATGGAACAAGGGTCCTCAGGTCAATCACGCTGCAATTCAATTTATCTTTTTCCAATAGTTTTTTTACCTTGAGAGCCCTGTGAACCATAACTCCCGCAGTTACAATTGTCAGGTCCGAACCGTCTCCGTAAACTTTTGCCTCTCCGAAAGGGAGTGCTTCCCATTTGCGGGGAACTTCACCGTATCTTCCTTCTTCCGGTATATCAAATTCAACCGATTTTCTGCCTCCGGAACCCAGAAACTCAACCCAGTCATCGGATAGAAGTTTGTGTTCAAAGAACAGAACCGGGTCATCACTTTCAAGAGATGAATACATAAGAGAACCGGCATCCCGGGGATTTGACGGCACTACTACATTTAATCCGGGAATATGCGATATCATTCCCCAAAGCGTCTGCTCATGCTGGCCTCCGTCACCAAGGCCCCCACCGCAGGGTATCCTGATAACGATCGGGGCATACCAGCCGCCTCCTGAAAAGTCCCGTAATTTGGCTGCATGATTTATAATCGCATCGAGTGCAACAGGGAGAAAATCGGCCATATAAAATTCGACAACCGGTCGGAGTCCGGACATCGAAGCAGTGACAGCAGCACCAAGAAAAGCGCTTTCACTGATTGGCGCAGCCAGAATCCTGTCAGGTCCGAATTTAACGGTAATTTCTCTTCTTATAAGCCGGATGTCTTCGCCTATCAGTACAATATCCTTCTCTTTTTTCATCTTATCAATGATTGCTGAATTAACGGCAGCTGTAAAAGAGAGCTTTTTCATGTCAAATCACCCTGTTTATTGAATCTCTTAACTCTGATATCTCTTCCAAAACACCCTTTTTTACCGGTTCGGGGTCAATACCTTCACTGACAAGTGAATTTTCCGCAATTTTAATTGGGTCATTTTTCTTTTTTCTTGCTGCATCAGAAGCGGTTTCGATAATAGATTTGACAACCTCTTTCATTCCCCTGATACGTTCGGTCATGGAAGAACCGGTAACTGATAGTAATCGACGAATAAGTGGAAGAGATATTTTTGATAATTCTCTTCCCGGTTTTTTTAGTATTCTTAAGAGCTGAAAACCGAGAAAATGACCATCGATGTGGATACATGTTGCGTGGAGAAATGCAGGCCCTTTGCCGCTTCGGACGTAATCAACTGCAGATTTTGCAACCGGATATATTTCACCTGTATCCAGACCGTTTCCGAAGAAATATTTCAACCCGAATCCATCGGCTCTCTCTTTAATGCTGCCTCCTCTCAGAGTTGAGGAATTCTCGGTGATTGACCGGTTTTCATCTTTGCAGATAAAGAGAACCGGAAGCTGCCAGCATTTAGCAAGGTTCATCGATTCCATCATCATCCCCTGGTTCAAAGACCCTTCGCCGAAAAAAGAGACTGCTATTTTTCCTCTCCTTTTAAATTTTGCCGAAAGAGCAAAGCCGGCCCCGGCTGGTCCTGATGCCCCGACAATACCGGAAGATGCAGCGAGGTGTGTCCTTGAGAAAAGATGCATATGACCGCCCATGCCGCCACAAAGACCCTCTTTGTGTCCAAGAAATTCAAGGAGTAATTTTTTTGGATCTACTCCTCTCATCAGTAGCGGGGCAGTCCCCCTGTGATCCAGAGCAAGAGCATCACCATCCTCTAAAAGCGAGATAACCGAAGCTATTATTGCCTCTTCACCGCGTCCCGTGTGCATTTCTCCGGAAATATTCCCTGCATCCCACAGCTCGATAACAAGATCTTCAAACATTCTGCTTTTAAACATCATCCGGAATAGTTCGACCCTGTTATTGTTCATTTAATCCTTCCCGACTGAGAATACCATAAACAAAAAAAATTATTCAAATGTACTGTTGTTGCCGTCCCTTCGGGCAGATCGCTTCGCTCCTGTCCAAATTTGACCATTTCAAATTTGTCAAACCCAAAAGAGTTGAATTAACGATCTTCAATTCAACAAAAAACAGACAAGATGTCTATTTTTTGTATTTCGCAAAGCGAAATGCGCCGCTTGAAAAGGAGTTGTGCTTGCCACATCCGCCTAGTGCACACACAGGGGAAACTCCTTGAATCAGACTTTGCTTAATTCATCAATTCTCTTTTCTATGCTCTTGCAATCAATTCTACTTCTCTTGTAAAAATTCAATAGTTCATAGTGAAAGGCGTTATGTATCAATTT
>CAZNLS010000063.1:10546-14771 GCA_964573895.1 uncultured Clostridia bacterium | reverse complement strand
GGATTATCTCTTTCTGATAATCAATAAGGCTTTGGAATCAACGAAAATTATGAGGGAAAATATATTTCTTAAAGATCTTTATTTCTCCGAGATGAGAAAAACACCAATAATAGGAAAAGATAAAAATTTTCTCATGCAGGGAGACAAGCTGAAGCAGGTAGCAGTAACGGACACTCCGGTTCTTCTCCTCGGGGAAAGCGGGACGGGAAAAGAGCTCTTTGCAAGAGCTATTCATAACCTGAGTGACAGAAAAGATAATCCGTTCATAACTGTAAATTCAGCTTCAATCCCGGAAAATCTGCTTGAAAATGAGCTGTTCGGACACGAGAAGGGCTCATTTACCGATGCCCATCTGAAGTATACCGGGAAACTTGAAATTGCCGAAGGGGGAACTTTCTTCATGGATGAAATCGGGGATCTGCCATTAAACCTTCAGGGAAAAATTCTAAGAGTTATTGAAGAAAAAAAAATTACAAGACTTGGGAGCAACAGGGAAATTGATCTGGATGTAAGGTTCATTTTTGCAACAAATATCAATCTCGATGAAGCTATTAGAGATTCCCGGTTCAGAAAGGATCTGTATTACCGGATCAATGTCTTTCCAATAAAGATCCCTCCGCTGAGAGAACGCCCGGACGACATTCTACTGCTGGCAGAGTATTTTAAAAAAAAGTTCTCTTCCGAGATGGGGAAGAATGTTCCTGAATTTTCCGAAAGTGTAAAGAAAAAATTAAAAAGCTACAGATGGCCGGGAAATGTCAGAGAACTTCAGAATGCAGTAGAACGCTCTATGATAATTTCCGGAAATAACATAATAGGAATTAAAGACATTATGCTTCCTGATGAGAGTATAATCACTCTGCCGGAATCGATCATTAAAGGAGATTTAAAACAGGCAGTATCCCGGGCAGTCGAATATGTTGAAAAAAGGAGAATTTCAGAAGTTTTGGAAGATACAAATTTTAATAAAAGCAAAGCTTCCGGAATCCTGAAAATAAGCTATAAATCCCTGCTGGAAAAAATAAAAAAATATGGCCTTGAAAAAAAGAATTAAGTTCTTTTTTATAAGAAAATTATCAAAATTATTAATTCATGTGATCTTTTTTACCTGTAAAAAAATTACCGAGGGTGAAGAGGAATATAAACTCATTAAATCTACCGGGAAACCTGTCATTATCATTTTCTGGCATCGTCATATTTTTCATTGTATTTATAAATTTAGAAATTCAGGTGTAAGACCCCTGATCTCATATTCTCCTGACGGAGAACTCGTTTCCCAGGTAGCGGAAGAATTCGGAATGGAACCTGTAAGAGGCTCTTCTTCGAAAGGAGGTGCAAGAGCCTTTATAGAAATACTGAATTCGATTAAGAATACAAATTCTGAAATTTTAATTACCGCCGACGGGCCCAGAGGTCCACTTAGGGAAATAAAAGACGGTACTATTCTGCTGGCAGAAAAAACCGGAGCCGCGGTGGTGCCGGTAAGCTGGTATTCCTCAAAAGTTAAAATTTTTGAAAAAAGCTGGGATAAGTTCATAATTCCCCGACTCTTCTCAAAAGTGATTTTTACATTTGGAAGTCCGATTTTTATTCCGGATGGAATTACAAAAAAGGATAGGGATACTTATAAAATTAAATTGAAAACCGCACTTGATGAACTTGAAAATACAATTATTGATAAACTAAAGAAATAGAGAGGAAACTATGGCAAATATCAAAAAAAAAAAGATCAAACGGATAGGAGTATTGACCGGAGGCGGAGATTGCCCCGGATTGAATGCAGTGATAAGAGCTGTTACCGATCATGCAATACTAAATCACGGAATGGAAGTATATGGAATTCTTGACGGCTATTCCGGGCTTATAAACAAACGGTTGAGAAAACTTGAAAATAAGGATGTTTCCGGTATCTTACCCAGAGGAGGAACAATCTTAGGCACCTCAAACAGGGATAATCCTTTTAAATACCCGGTTGATCCTTCGGCAAGAGAAAAAAAATATATTGATGTCTCTGAAAGAGTAATAAAAACAGTTGAATATAATGAGCTTGATGCAATAATTGCAATCGGTGGGGATGGTACTCAGGCTATCGCCTCCAGACTTCATAAAGAATGCTCAATTCCGGTTGTAGGGATTCCAAAGACAATAGATAATGACCTCGGAGGCACAGATGTAACATTCGGTTTTGATACTGCATTAACAATAGCAACAGCATCAATTGATAAAATTCACTCAACTGCTGAATCCCATCACAGAATTATGGTTATTGAAGTGATGGGAAGATATGCAGGCTGGATTGCCCTTGAATCGGGAATCGCCGGAGGTGGAGATGTGATCCTGATTCCGGAAATACCATTTTCAATGAATAGAATAGCAGAAAAGATAGATGAACGGTGTAGGAACGGAAAGAGATTTTCAATAATCGTAGTCGCAGAGGGAGCAAAAGAGAAGGGCGGAGAGGTTGTTGCTGCCAGAAAAGTTGCAGATCCAAACGATCCGGTAAGGCTTGGGGGCATATCTATGGTAGTTGGGAATAAGATCGAAGACCTGACCGGGATTGAGACAAGGTTTACCGTACTCGGTCATGTACAGAGAGGAGGAAGCCCGTCAGCATTTGACAGAATTCTTGCAACAAGATTCGGATATCATGCAGTAGAACAGGTTGTCAGAAACAATTTCGGATTTATGGTAGGATTGCGAGGCACAGAGATAAAATCAACACAAATTGATGAAGCGATAAAAAAACCGAGAAGGGTTGATCCGGAATCTGACCTTGTCAGGACTGCAATGGCTGTCGGAACCAGCTTCGGATTTTAAATATATTCTTTCAAAAGAACAAAAAAAATCGTAGAATTTATTTTAATACTTTTTTTTATTGAATTTTTCTACTCTATTCAATATCATTATGGTGAGGTGAAATAATGGCTGACTATAAACAATTAGGAAATTATCTTCTATTCGAGGAAACCTTTGCAGATTCCATAGGAAGAAATTACAGGGTTGGTGAACTTGCAGGCAGGAAGATTAAATCTCATAAAATATTATCAGATGTTAAACCGCTCTTCTATTCTGATCCAAAAATATGGAAAATCTCAAGCACTCTGCTTGAGGGGATCAAGAAATCAAATATTATGGGGCTCTTTTCACCGGAAGAGATCATTACTATTTCAAACAAACAACTGCTTGTTTTTCCTTTTATACATTTCAGGAATTTTGAAAATGTGCTTGAAGATTCATCCAAAAAGGATATTCCCATCAATTTTGATCTCGCGTTTTCGATAGCTGTTGCAATTTCAGATCTTCTGGAAATTGGATCTTCAATTGTAATTTCCGGGCAAAAATCATTTCACGGATTCTTAACTCCGGATAATATTCTTATTGATTATGAAGGCAAAATATATCTGAAAAATTACGGCATTTTTCCATACATAAGCCAGAATGAAGATGTGTTCAATGAGATGGAAAAAGAGTACGGAGCCTGGCTGACTCCTGAATTTATGCGTAAAGAAAAACCGGTGCCTCAATCTGACATATACCATCTTGGATATCTTCTATTTAAAATGCTGACAGGAGAATATTTTTCATATAATCCGGGAGAAAATTTCGATCAGAAGATTTCAAATATCTCTTTCACTCAGCACATCCCGGACTCTAACAAAGAATTTATTGACGGACTCATCGAATTTTTTAAAAAAACTTTGAATCCTGACCCGGCCGGACGTTTTTCGGGGATCAGGGAATTTAAAGAGTATATTTCATCAACTTTTCATATTGAGGAACTCTCTTCCGTAACGTTCAACCTTGCCTATTTTATGGATTCTCTGTATGGGAAATCAAAAGATTTGGAAAACAAGTCGTTTGAAAAAGAGATGTCTTATATAGTTCCCGAAAGAAAATCTCAGGAACAGGAAAGTGTTGATTCCGAACTCGTAGAATCGATTCTATCCAGTCTTGATGTTAAGCAGAAACAGGGAGGTTCAAAACTTCTTTATATCCTTGTGCCGGTAATTATAGCGGCAATTGCGATTGGGCTATATCTGTCACAAGCCAGTAAAGTGAAAAAAATCGAAAAGCAGAGACAGGAGCAGGCTCAAAAACTGAGAGAAGAGAGTGATAAGAAAATAAAAGCTCTTCAGGATCAGATAAAACAGACCGAGCAAAAAGCTGCAATGACAGAGGAAGAGAAAAAGCAACAGCAGGCTGACAGGCAAAAACTTATTGATCA
>CAZNLS010000063.1:0-10446 GCA_964573895.1 uncultured Clostridia bacterium | reverse complement strand
GATGTTGATACCAAGCCGGTAAAAATTTCCGGAAAATCACCGGTTTTTCCACCTTCAGTCAGATCAAAATTCAGAGGAAATAAATTTACTGCCAGAGCTATGTGCCTGATTGATTTTCAGGGAACCGTAAAGAGTGTCAGAGTCCTGTCCACAGTCCCGAAAGAAATAAAAAAATCAATAGAAAAAGCTATGATTAAATGGACATTCCAGCCTGCTGTGAAGAAAGGTGTCCGTGTCAGGGTCTGGGATCAGATAGCACTGAAGGTATCGATCTGATTCATTAAATTAAAACTAAAATTTATTCTTGAACTGTACTGTGAATTAGTGTAAATTGTAATATGAAAGATTTTTTTATTCTTGCAATCAATCCGGGATCGACTTCAACTAAAACCGCTATTTTCCGAAATGAAAATAAGTTAAAAGGAGAAGTAATTTCTCACTCAACTGAACAACTGTCGGCATTTCAGTCAATCATGGAACAGTCGGAATTTAGAACAGGCTTAATTGAAACATTTCTTAAAAAAAACAAATTCGAGATTAAAACTCTCGATGCAATTGTCGGAAGAGGCGGACTTCTCAGCCCTATGAAATCCGGTACATACCAGGTAAACCGGGATATGCTTGATTTTCTTCACTCTAACCTACTCGAGCATGCCTCTAATCTTGGTGCAGTTCTTTCAAATAAAATTGCCGGCGATACCGGGATACCATCTTTCATTGTTGATCCGGTTGTTGTGGATGAGATGACTGATATTGCAAAGATCACAGGGATACCGGAAATAAGAAGAGTAAGTATCTTTCATGCCCTTAACCAGAAAGCAGCTGCAAGAGAAGCTTCAAAGAAGCTGGGCAAAAAATATTCCGAATGTAATTTGATTGTTGCTCATCTCGGTGGAGGAATCACAGTCGGAATTCATAAAAAAGGAATGGTAGAAGATGTTAATAACGGCCTTAACGGAGACGGACCTTTTTCACCGGAAAGAAGCGGGTCAATCCCAACATGGAATCTTATTGAATGGTCAACTTCGGGATTATATTCTCTTCCTGAATTAAAAAAAAGAGTAACTGGCAAGGGGGGTGTTGTTGCTCATCTCGGAACAAATGACCTAAGAGAAGTAAAAAAAATGATTGAGGCTGGTAATAAAAAAGCAAAAATTATATATGAAGCATTGATATACAATATCTCAAAGCAAATTGGATCACTTGCGCCTGTTGCAGCAGGTAAAATTGATGCCGTTGTCATAACCGGCGGACTCGCATTTGATACTGATATTACAGATAAAATAAAAACAATGGTTGAATTCATAGCACCGGTACTTATCTTACCGGGTGAGGACGAGATGGCTGCCCTGGCAAGCGGAGCTCTGCGGGTTTTAAGGGGAGAGGAAGAGGCTAAAATTTGGAAAAATAAGGAGAAAAAAAATGAGTGAAATCAGAAATCTTAAAGAGCTTGAAAAACTGGTGAAAGAGCAGACCACACCGAAGATGACCGTTGCGTTTGCTCAGGAAGAAGATACTCTCATGGCAGCTTACAGAGCAGTCAGAGAAAAAATAGTAGAGGGGATTCTGATAGGTGATGAAAAATTAATAAAAGAGAAGTGTGAAAAACTGAAGATTGATCATACGATATTTAAAATCATTCATGAACAGGATGAAAAGAAGAGCGGTTACAAAGCAGTTAAAATGATCGTAGACGGTGAAGCCGAAATACTGATGAAGGGGTTAATTTCTACTCCGTATTTTTTGAAAGCTATTCTAAATAAAGATTTTAACCTTGTAAAGAAAGGAATGGTTTTGTCTCATACAGCAATAATTGAAGCACCTGAATATCACAAGCTGCTCATTGTTTCGGATGTCGCAATGATTCCTCATCCCGATCTGAATCAGAAAATTCAAATGATAAATTACAACATTAAAATTTCTGAAAAACTGAATATAATGAATCCGAAAATTGCTATTGTCTGTGCCAATGAAAAAGTAAGTGAAAAAATGGAATCTACTGTTCAGGCAGCTGCTCTTTCAAAAATGGCTCAGAGAAAGCAGATCAAAGGGGCAAGGATTGATGGTCCGCTAGCTCTCGATGTTGCACTTTCAAAGAAAGCATGTGACATAAAGGGACTAAAATCCGAAGTTGCCGGTGATGCTGATATATTGATATTTCCGGATATTAATACAGGAAATGTATTCTATAAGACAACGACTATTCTCGGAAAATCCAAATTAGCAGGTGTTGTAACCGGGACCCCCTTCCCTACTGTTCTTGTTTCCAGAGCCGATGATGATGATTCAAAATATTACTCAATTGTTCTGGCTGCAGCCCTTGCCTGATAAGTTAAGCAAAGTCTTTTTACATTTGGGGGATTGCTGACTGATTTCAGGTAAAATTTTTAATAATAAAAAAACCACCTATTAAGAGAATTGTAAACAGTAGAGCAAGAAGATTGAAATATTTGTCTATAAAATTTTTAATAGGTTCACCGAATTTATAAATAAGATATGACACAAGAAAAAATCTTGCTCCTCTAGAAACAACTGATGCAAACATAAATGTATAAAAGTTGAGATTGAATGCACCGGATGAAATCGTAAAAACCTTATAGGGAATAGGAGTAAATCCTGCAGTAAAAACTATCCAGAAACCGTATAATTCATATTTGGCCATCATTGATTTAAACAGATCTTTAGAAAATCCAGGGATCGAATTGAAGAAAAAGTGAGCTATCCCTGAGAAATGGATACTCTGAATATCCTCCACTGAAACCGGAACTGACCCGCTCCACCAAAGTTTATGACCTACAAAATAGCCAAATACACCACCGAGAGCCGAACCTAAAGTTATAATTATAAAGAGTTTGAACCATTTTTTTCTGAAACCTAAAACCAGTGGAATTAGTAATACATCCGGAGGGACAGGGAAAAAACTGCTTTCTGCAAATGCAAGAAAAAAAAGGGCATATGAAGCCGACGGTTTTTCGGACCATTCTAAAACCCAGTCATACATCCTTCTGATAATATTAATCTTCATCAAAAATTTCCCTGAATTTTTCAGTTGATTCAAAACAGCTCAAATTATATTTTAAAGGTGTAAGGGACACATGACTGTTTTCCACAGCCCATATATCCGTTCCTATTGAACCTTCCCTGACCGGATCACCTGTTCCAATCCAATAGTATTTTTTCCCTCTGGGGTCCATTCTTGATATAATATTTGGAGTGTATCTTTTCTTTCCGAGAGTTGTAACAATTACTTTTTCATCTGTTCCATTAGGAATATTCATATTAAAAAACACATCGGAAGGATTTTTCTCAATTATAGTTTCAATTACTTTTGCCGAGACTGAAGCTCCGGTTTTATAATCATATCCGTCGGATAAATATTTTTGTTCCGGAGTCATTAAAGATATAGCAATTGACGGAACTCCATAGAAATGGCCTGAGATCGCTCCTCCAACAGTTCCCGAATATAGTATATCTTCAGAAAGATTTTCCCCCAGATTCATCCCGGCTATAACAATATCAGGCAGTTTGTCCATCAACTCCCGCATTGCTATATTTATGCAGTCTGATGGTGTACCGTCTACACTATAAAAATCATCTTCCATCATTTCAATTCTCAAAGGTCTGTTCAGGGTTAAAGCCATACTTACTGCACTTCTCTCTCTTGAGGGGGCAACAGTGATGACTTTATATCTGGACTTTAATTCTTTTCTGAGAATCGTTAATCCGGGTGAAGAATAACCATCATCATTCGTTAATAATATTGTTTTCATGCGTACAAATATCCACCAGTTTAATCAATTGGATCATCGAAAATTATGCTGCCGATGAGAATAAAAAATAATGGTCGGGACGAGTGGATTTGAACCACCGACCACACGCACCCCAAGCGTGTACGCTACCAGACTGCGCCACGTCCCGGCCTCGTCACTTTTTATCATCTTTATCAAGTAAAGTCAATATATCATTCAGTTCCAAACGGATCTTATCAAGCCCTTTTCCAGCTTTTCCTCCAGGTTCCTGCTGATTGTTTCCAACTTTTTCATCTACCGTCTGAACAATGGATGAAAGCTTTTCTCTGACCTCATCCTTAGTCAGTTTTTTTTCGATCAAAAACTCTTTAATTCTGAGAATAATCAGAACATCATTCCTTGAATAAAATTTATCTCCGTTCTTACTGATTACAGCCTTGTAAACCTTAAACTCTTTTTCCCAATAATCAATGACCCTGGAATCAAGCCGGGTCAGATTCATTACCTCTTTCTGACGGAATGCAAGTTTATCAGGTATTTTCAAGTCCATTAGTTCCTAAATTTCTTTTATCATTACCTTGTATTTATCCATGAGGTGCTGAATTTTTTTTATCATAACAGCCGGGAATTTTTCTGATTTCCTTATCTTAAGAGCCGCCTTAAAATGGTTCAATGATTTCCTGAAATTCATTAAATTTAATTCTTTTACGCCTGCAGATATCTCCTTCTTATAATCCCTGTCCAGTTCCGCTTTCATTTTCTTATATTTATACCTTCTTCCTGTCTCTTTCACAATTGTTTCATACCATTCTTCCGGATAGCCCGGGTGGGTTACCTTACCATTTTCATTTCTGACATTTCCATCAAGATATTTTACAAATAACATCATTCCCAGATCTTTCCATTTCTCCGTAACCATTTCACCAGCCTTTGATGTGTATGAAGTCAAATAATCTACAGCATCCTGCGGTTCTTTTTTATATTTTGCCAAAGCAACTTTATCGATTTTTTTAACCTCTGACATGAATCCGGATTCAAGTTCTCTCTGCAAAATTTGAATATCTTTTATAATATCATTGTACCTTAAATAAGCAAAATTTGAAACAAAATTAAATACCCAGAATGCCGAGTCCCAAGAGAATTTATCAAAGGATCCGGTCCCGACTGCGAATGAATACGGAGCTTTCTGAGATGAGCAGTAGACCGGAAAATAGCAGGTACTGAATGTATCATCAACTCCGAACCATAATATCCCTCCTATTTTATCAGGGAGCCAGGATCTTGATTGTGTTATAAAGGAGAACCCCGTCTGCTGTGTTGAAATAGCCCGTTCGTTAAAATATGTCTTATTCCCATATTTCCATGTTAAACCGCGCCATCTGTATGGAAGTTTAAATGGTCCGGCACCAACATCTATTGTCATATCAAATTCGGTTCCTTCAAAATGATCTCTCATGAGGGCAAAGACATCGGAAACCGATAATTTTTTATCCGGTTTAAAAAAAAGAGGGAGCGGTTCTGCCCCTTCAACACCTTTTACATAGTCGATCGGTAAATTCTTCGATGGAGCACTCCTTCTAAAAACACTCCACACCCTGGCTTCACAGAACCTTAGCCCGCCAAATCCAGGAGGAGAAAATGCATCGGCAAAACTGAAGTCCGAATCTTTTCCCTTAAAGTATCCCCTGCTACGGGCAAATTCGACTATTCCTTTCGAATACAGGCATCTTTCCGGATTATTTTTAGGAAATTTTCTTATTCTCGACTGATTTGCATGAGCACAGATATATCCGTCCGGAATCCTTAAAGCAACCCAGTTTGCTCCCTTGACTCCTTCTCCTTTTCCAATAACTTCCATTATCCATACTTCCCGGGGATCTGAGATAGAGAATGATTCTCCGGAACTGTAATATCCATATCTTTCAAATAGGTCAGCCATAATTCTGATGGCTTCCCTTGCTGTTTTGGATCGTTGAAGAGCTATATACATTGCGCTTCCGTAATCAACTACTCCTTTTCTATTTCTTAGTTCCCTTCTTCCTCCAAAAGTAGTCTCACCTAATGCGACCTGATGCTCATTAATATTACCAATAACATTATATGTCCGATCAACCTGATCAATTTTCCCAAGAAACTTTCCGGTATCCCATTCGAATACCTTTAGTTTTGCATCCTCAGGCCACTTCTTCCCGGGCCAATGATAGAGTTCACCCAGCAGAACATGTGAATCTGCAGCATACGAGATCATTGTTGACCCGTCTTTTGCCGCTCCTCTTGATACAAGTATGTTTGTGCATGGATGCAAAAGCTGCAAGCCTGTAAATAAAACTGACAATAATATTATTATAATTTTCTTTTCCATTGAGTAATTTTATTAAAAGGAGTGATAATTGTAAAGAATCCCGAACTTCATAATGACAAGTCTAAAAAATTGTCATGATCATCAGTTTTTCTTTTTTTTTCCGCGGTAAATATCAATGAGCCATAGATTAGCAGCAAAAATAATCAACAATATTACCCTGTGCCACTCTTCATCATATGGCAGTAATCTTGCAAATTCAAAAAATATCAGAGGAGCAATAATCGATATGAAACTATAAATATAGGAATATTTTACAGCACCTGATTCACCGAAATAGATAATTCCGCTCCATCCCAATGCTGCAAAAAAGATGAAAAAAACAGTTGTAATTTCAGTACTGTTAAAATCAGGGTTATAAAAAAAAATATAAAGAAAACTTGAAACGAATGAAAAACCTAAAGGGAACAGCATCTGAAATATTCTTTTCTGCATTATTTTAATATCCATTTAACAATCGGATATTTTATTTCATTTTTAAAGATTTTTCAATCTCTTCGAGAGAATTGTCATCAATAACAAGTGAAGAAGCAAGAAGTCTTTGGGCATATAATTTCCCCTGGGGATCAGACAAAAGGGACACTCCCCCGCCTCCGCCGAGTGATTCCTCGAGAAGAAAATTAAATGCATTAAGATTTTCCAATGTAAACCGAGTTACTATTCCATGACAAACATCCGAGAATATTTCCTTGATCTTCTGTGGAGTTAAATACCTTTTCAATATTTCAAATATGACATCATTTCTTGCTATCACTCCGATATTTGATGTATCTCCTTTATCTCCGGACCTTGCAAGACACAATCTTCCAAGCAGGATCTCGCTCCCCCCGGCAGCATCGGAGTTATACTGAATTTCTTCATCTTGTGCCTCTTTTTGCATAGTATTAATATCTCTTTCGTAACCGGTAACCGATTCAACCTTAAAATACTTTTGCCCGGAATCCGCATCATAGACTATTATATTAGATGAAATATTTGTTTTTTTTATCAGGGAAGGCCAGTAACCTATAACCATACGGGGTTTAGGTCTACCGCCGGTCACTGCTGCTCCTGCAGGGCCGGATAATATAAGTGTGGAAATTTCCGATCCGAATTTAGCTATTTTTTCTTTATCATGATCATAAACAGAAAAACGTAATATGGCTTTGGAAAAAGAACCCGTATCCTCCGTGCTTCCTAAAATCTCGGAATTTTTTTTCTCAAATTCACAACCGATTTTTTCCCAGAAGATTTTGTCAAAAACATCTGCTTTTGATTTATTATCCGTACCTCCGATCAGAATAGATCCCGCAGCTGTAAAACCATTCTCAAAGGAAGTAGAAACTTTAAAGAATTTTGTTGAGGGATAACCTTTCACTCCGGAAACCTCAACTCTGTTTTCCGAAATTTCCTTAAGGGAAATTGATGAAAAATCAACTGTAACATCAGGACTCAGATAATTTTTGGGATCTCCCATTTCATAAAGGAGTTGTTCTTTTACACTGTCTTCTGATACAATCCCCCCTGTATTTTTATGCTTTGTCACTACAAAAGATCCGTCTTCTTTGACTTCAAGAACCGGAAATCCAATATTGTCCCAAAATTTAATCTTCCTCCAGTCTGTAAAATTACCGCCAGTAGATTGAGATCCGCATTCAATAATATGACCTCCTACAACGCCGGAAGCGAGTCTGTTCCAATCATCTAATTTCCAATTAAATTCATAAACCATCGGGGCAAGCGTTATTGCCGTATCAGTTACTCGTCCTGTGACAATTATATCTGCTCCTTCGGAAAGTGCCTTTACAACCGGACTGACTCCAAGGTATACATTTGAACTGAGAACGCTGTTTTTTATAAGTTTAAAATCTTCACCCGTTTCCATATTTGTCATCTTTTCACCTGAATTTACAAGCTCATTAATTCTGTTCAGAATATCATCTCCCGTAACTGCTGCAACCTTTAGATTCAACCCCTTTGATTTTGCAGAATCTGCAATTTTTTTTGCCAGAGCCTCCGGATTTATTCCGCCGGCATTCGTTATGATTCTTACACCTTTTTCAACAATCAATTCCAATACCTCTTCGATCTGGAATAAAAAGTCGTATACATATCCCATGTTTGGATCCTTCATTTTCTGTTTCATAAGGATTCCCATTGTAATCTCAGCGAGATAATCAGAAGTGATATAATCCAGCTCCCCATCCTCAATCTGTCTCCTGAGAGCGGAAAGGTCATCCCCCCAGAATCCTCCGGCATTACCAATTCTTATTAGATCTTTTTCCATATTTTCACCCGTTAAATAGTAACATAAAACAAAGTCAGTTTACATTTTATGATCTTTGATTCTATGAAATTATTAAACTAAAAAGAAAGTTGATTATAATATCTCCGGTTTGCAACCGGTGTAATTATGTATGTATATAAGTCTGTACCGGATGAGGGTCTATAAAATGAATTATTTGTTTATATCAGTAGACTCTTTCCATAAATATTGTTGACTTTTAACTTAATATTTTTTAAACTCGATGATGAGGGAGATACTTTGTTCAAAAAAATTTTAATTGCAAACAGGGGAGAAGTTGCAGCCAGAATAATAAGAAGCTGTAACAAACTCGGGATCAGGCCTGTCCCGGTCTATTCCTCAGCGGATGCATTTTTACCCTATCTGAAAGAAGTTGAAGAAAGTATATGCATCGGTCCGGAAAAGAGTACCGAAAGTTATCTTAACAGAGAAGCTATTCTCCAGGCAGCGATTAATACCGGATGCCAGGCAGTACATCCGGGATATGGATTCTTAGCCGAAGATCATCTTTTTTCATATATGTGTGAACAACAGAAACTCACATTTATCGGACCATCCCCCGATTCAATAAGAAAAATGGGCGACAAATCTCTCGCAAAAAAAATATTTAAAGATCTGGGAATTGAATCAATCCCGGGCTCAGCAGGAGTAATAAAATCACCTGAAGAAGCAATAATTACAGCACGGGAAACAGGATTCCCGGTTTTATTGAAAGCTTCTGCAGGAGGCGGCGGGAAAGGAATCAGGATCTGCAGAAACGAAAAGGAACTGAATAAATTTTTCAATGAAGCGGTTAGAGAGGCTGAGATAAGTTTTTCTTCAGGAGAATTATATATGGAGAAACTGATCGAAGATGCAAAGCACATTGAATTTCAGATCCTGGGTGATGCTTACGGAAATATTATCCACCTTGGAGAGAGAGAATGCTCTATCCAACGTAAGAATCAAAAGTTGATCGAAGAATCTCCGTCTCCATCCATAGACAAAAATACCAGGGAAAAAACAGGAGAAAAAGTAGTTGAAGCACTAAAAAAAATCGGATATCAAAATGCCGGGACAGTTGAATTTCTTATGGACAGGGAAAAAAAATTATATTTTATGGAGATGAACACCAGGCTGCAGGTTGAACATCCGGTTAGTGAGATGGTTACAGGAACAGACCTTGTTGAAGAACAGATCAAATCCGCTCTCAATATTCCGTTAAGTTTGAGTCAAAAAGATGTATCAATTAAAGGGCATTCCATTGAATGCAGAATAAATGCCGAAGATCCGGAAAACAACTTTTCCCCGTCTCCGGGAAAAATAGAAAAATTCATCCCGGGATTAGACGGAGATAATGAGCGGATAAGAATGGATACATTTATTGAAGAAGGATATACCGTTCCGGGATTTTACGATTCAATGATTATTAAAGTTATATCGAAGGCTGATTCAAGAATTCAGGCTATTGAAAAGTTGATCGGAGTTTTAAAAAAAATTAAACTGGAAGGAATACACACAACAACTCCTCTGTTATTAAAAATACTTAATAACAAAGAGTTTGTTTCAGGAAATTATAATAATAGAAGTCTTGAAAAAATAATGGGGGAAAAAAGTGCCTAAAGTCATTTTAGAAAAAATAGGAAATCCTGCTCAGACTTTTATGCAAGCTGATCAATTTGATAAAAACCTGGAAAAAGCCGGTCAACTTAATAAAAAATATATAAACCTGAAAAATGAACTCAAACAGGGATGGGGAAAGGATTATATTAAAAGAGTTCATATGAAGGGGAAAATGACCGCCTGGGAGAGGATTGAAGAACTGAAAGATCAGGGATCTGAAATATTTCCTTTCGGGTCATTTGTAAATTGGGGAGAAGAATTCGGTGAGGGTGAAAACAAAAAAAAATCCCCGTCTGCAGGAGTAATAACTGCGTTTATCAGAATTAAAAACAGGTATGTAACCATTATTGCAAATGATAATACAGTTGCTTCAGGATCCTGGTGGCCGGGAACACCGGAGAAAATCCAGAGAGCCCAGGAAATTTCCCTGAAACTCAGAATAGCGCACGGGT
>CAZNLS010000062.1:12691-14812 GCA_964573895.1 uncultured Clostridia bacterium | reverse complement strand
TTTTAGGTGATTTTTTTTCTTTGGATTTTTCTTTAGATTTCAATTAACCCCTCCTGAAAATTATATGAATCTATTGCAAACTGATATATTCATATATATCACAAAGCAATTTGAATTCCAATTTCGTAAAAAAAAAATCTTGACATTGTTGATTTGGGGAATTAAAATAATAGTGTTATATGAAACTCTGTTTCAAATAGTGAAACAATGAACAGTACAGTTAAAAGATCCTTTGAAATTGTCAGAACCATTGCCGACAACCAGGGGAAATTTACACTTTCCGATCTGGTCAGGGAGTCGGGAATAAACAAGACAACACTTTTCAGAACACTAAAGACTCTTGAAGAGTTAAATCTGATAGAGAAGAGGGACAACCTCTTCTACCTCGGACTTTCACTGTTCGAACTCGGCAATAAAGTTCATACGAAACATATAATAGTCGATAGATTCCATCCCATCCTGAAACAACTATGCGAGGAAGTCAATGAAACAGTTAACCTTGCAAGTCTCTACAACAACAGGGTCCTCTATCTTGATAAGATCGAAAGCCGCAGAAGTCTCCAGATCCGTTCTGCTATCGGCGACACATTGCCACTCTACTGCACTGCTCTCGGGAAATCCATCCTCTCAATCCTTCCCGAAGAGGAATTTAAAAAAATTGTAAACGGGATCAAATTTAAAAGTTTTACAAAAAATACAATAAAAGACAAAAAAACATTGATCAGCCAGCTTAATCATATAAAGAAAATGGGATTCAGCCTTGACGATGAAGAGTTTGAAGAGGGACTCATCTGTATATCCATTCCCCTATACCTGAGTGAATATGAATTTTACGGGAGCCTCAGCCTTTCCGGACCGTCAACACGATTCAGGGGAGAAAACCTGAAAAATCTGGTTTCGACTTTAAAGAAATATAAGGATATATTATTAAAAAAAATTAATAACAATAACGGGAGGTAAACCATGCTAAAAGGATATATGAACAGAGCATTACATATAGATCTCACAAAGAAAGAGTTTCACTATTCAGAGCCTGATCAGGCTGTATATTCCGAATTTATAGGCGGAAAAGGATTGGGATTAAAACTGTTAATAGAGATGGGATTGATCACCCATGACCCCTACTCCGAAGAAAATCCGCTTATATTCACTACCGGGCCTTTTACCGGTTCACAGGTCCAGACCTCCGCCCGCTCAACACTCGTCACAAAATCTCCTCTCACAGGAACTTTTCTCGACTCTCACATAGGCGGTAACTGGGGCCCTGCGATTAAAAGAGCAGGAGTTGACTATATTGTTATTCAGGGAAAGAGTGATAAGCCTGTTTACCTTCACATAACGCCTGAGAATGTATCATTTGAAGACGCATCATCTCTCTGGGGAAAAGGAATATTTGATACCGAGAATGAGTTGAAGAAAAAATATCCGAAATCAAGGATAGCAGGAATTGGACCTGCAGGTGAAAATCTCGTACGTTTTGCATGCATCGGAGCCGATCTCTACAGGCAATTCGGAAGGGGCGGATCCGGAGCAGTGATGGGATCAAAAAAACTGAAGTCCATAGTTATCGAGGGAGACAGAAAGATCGAAATTTTCAACAGGGATAAATTTAAAGAAGTGAACGGACTTCTGACAAAAGATATTTTATCTCATCCGAACCCTGCAAAACGGGATGCCCTGGGGACAAATATGTGGATAAGAATGGGTCAGGAAGAGGGGCACTTTCTTCCAACAAGAAATTTTTCACAGGTTCAATTCGAAGATTATGAAGGCATAAGTTCCGAATCAATGAAAAAGCATCTTAACTGGAAGAGCGTCAGCTGTTTTAACTGTGTTATTAAATGTTCAAAAATGGCTCACTGGAATGATTATGAAGTGGAAGGTCCGGAATATGAAACCACCGCTTACCTCGGTTCCGGATGCGGAATAGGAAAAGCCGAAGATGTCGCATATGCAAACTATCTCTGCGATGATCTGGGGCTTGATACGATTTCTGCGGGAGTAGTCACCTCTTTTGCAATGGAGGCGTTTGAAAAGGGAATCCTGGACAAAAACGATACCGGGGGTATAGAACTGAAATTCGGAAATGCAAAAGCACAATTTGAAATTCTCAAAAAGATT
>CAZNLS010000062.1:0-12591 GCA_964573895.1 uncultured Clostridia bacterium | reverse complement strand
TGGTTTTGACAGGCTTTCAGAGGTTTTAAATGAATTAACCGGCATGGAAACCGATCCGGAAAAACTGATGAAGATGGGAGAAAAAATTTCCAACCTGACAAGGATGTATAATTTTAAGAACGGAAGAACGGCAAAAGAGGACACATTGCCTGCAAGGTTTTTCGAAGAGAAGCAGGAGGCAGGGATGTTTAAAGATAAATATCTGACAAGAGAGATCTTTGCAGAATGGCTGCAGAACTACTACAATATAAGAGGATGGACTAAGGATGGATACCCCACAAAAGAAAAACTCGAATCCCTCGGGATAAAGGAGCTTTAGAGCCTATAACAATGAACAATAAAATAAAAACTCTTGCAGAAAGAACCGATCATCTCAAGCCGGAGGGTGCCTATGCTGTTCTTGCAAAAGCTAATGCTCTCGCAAAAGAAGGCAGGGAAATTATTCATCTTGAAATAGGCCAGCCCGACTTCCCTACCTACAAAAATATTTCTGATGCGGGAATCAAAGCAATCAGGGATGGATTTACAAGATACACTCCATCGGCAGGAATACCGGATCTCAGGGCTGCAATAGCCGATTATACCTCCAAAAGAACAGGAACTCACTATTCTGAAAACGAGGTTGTTGCCGGTCCCGGTGCAAAGCCTCTCCTCTTCTTCCCGATGATGGCGATCCTGGAACCGGGAGATGAGGCAATCTATCCGGATCCCGGATTCCCGAGTTATAGCGCAATAATAGAAACTATGGGAGCTGTACCTGTACCGATCCCGCTCAGTGAGAAAAAGAATTTCTCTTTTGATATGGATATATTGAAATCAAAAGTTAACGATAAGACAAAGCTGATAATCATCAACTCTCCATCAAATCCCACGGGCGGTATCATTGCCGAAGATGATTTAAAAGAAATTGCAGGACTGGCAGAAAAATTCGATTTCTGGGTACTTTCCGATGAAATTTATACCAGATTAGTTTATACAAGCGAGCAGCTGAGAAGTATCTGTTCATTTCCGGGAATGAAAGAGAGGACAATTATAATGGACGGATTCTCAAAAACCTATTCCATGACAGGCTGGCGGCTCGGGTTCGGACTTATGCCGGAATATCTTGCAAAAAAGGTCAGCCTTCTGATAACACACTCGGTTGGCTGCACGGCATCCTTCACTCAGGCTGCAGGTATTGAAGCTTTAAATGGACCGCAGGAGAGAGTCGAAGAAGTAAAAGAGATATACAGGAAAAGGCGTGATATCATTGTCCCGGGTCTTAACAGTATCAAAGGTGTCATTTGCCAAAAACCCGCAGGGGCATTCTATGTATTTCCAAATATTAAAAGTTTTGGGAAAAGTTCGGATTATATTGCTGATCTTCTTTTAACGGATGCAGGAGTTGCACTGCTCCCGGGTACATCATTCGGCCCGATGGGAGAAGGATACCTGAGATTATGTTTTGCCAATTCAATGGAGAATATTGAATTGGCACTGGAAAAGATAGAAATTACTTTAAATAAATTAATAAAAAATTAAGGAGAAAAAATGAGCTTACACTATCCCTTTTTATCAAAAAAAGATATGAATCAAATGGACGCACTTAAGGAGTCATACGGCGGTGCAAAAGAAATTTCCGAAACTATTGACAACATGAGAAAATACGAAGTCAGAAAAAAAATTGCCGAAGATAGAGGATTCGGCAAAATGCTTGAGGATGCAGAAAAATATGCGGCTTCATTTCCCAAGGTTGAAGATTTCATTGAATCTGAAAAAATCGAATTTTCAAAACCCGGAATTGCGACTACTCAGGTTTCCGGTTTCCAGGGGGCTCCGATAACACTGCATGCAATGAAAAAAGTTGCCGAAGACGGTTCTACACTGATCCCCAAAGAATTTATTTCCGTCATGGCACTGACCGAAGACTATGTCCTTAACGGTGAGTTGTTAACAACCCTGGCAATGTCTGAAAATATCATGGGTGCTGAAAAATTCTGCAACACTAATCTGGTCGGGACTCCTTTGAGTTCAAAAACTTATGAGAGGCTGGAAAAAATAACCGGGGAGAAATTCGATACATGGGAACCCTCATCGGGAATGCGGGCCCTGATCCTGAAAAACATGGGAACGGCATTCGGAAACCTGGGGGGTGTTGAAGTGGCTGATAACAACCACCTGGTATATCTGGACGGTGTTACAAGGGCTGCGGTAAATACCGGAGGAGACTTTTTTCTTAATCCCAGCTGGTCGACAATTGTTGCAGCATGTTACTATGCAAGAGATATCAGAAATCTCAACTTTAAAATATCAATGCTGCTTTCGACCCAGAATGCAATCCAGCTCAGGATGCTTCTGAATATTATGAAAGAGTATCTGAGAGAAGACGGATCTACGGCAATATATGAAATAAACCTCGGTAACGGACAGTCACCCGAGATGTTCATACAGTGTGCACGGGAACTTAAGGAATCGGGGATTCCCGGAGTGTCTCTTGCAGCCCACCTACGGATAAATCCGGATCTGGGACTGGCAGATTTCAACTGGACGGAAAATGCCCACAAAGTCCTTGATTCGGGAACGGATATGACGATAAAATATGAGAGCGACGGAAACTCCAGACCACTCGATACAATGGAAGCATATTTTCTGCCCAAAGATGAACGTCTTGATAAAGCAGAGGATATCGGAGAAGTAATTTATTATAAATGTGTCAGGTGCTCCAATGATGCAAAAGATATAATGAAAAAAGGGCACAGGGCGGATTTTGCAAAAATATCATACAGGTAAAGGAGAAAAAATGATACACAAAATAGCACTTTTAGGATTCGGAACAGTCGGTCAGGGCCTGTCTGAAATTCTTCATGAAAAAAGGAACTTTTTAAAAAAGGAGCACAATTTTGATTTTGAAATTGTTGCCGTTTCCGATTTTAACTATGGGAATATTTACGATCCCCAGGGGCTTGATATACCTTCCATTCTTAAGGAGGTAAAAGAGAATAAAAAATTCTCATCAAAGCTGAAAGACTGGGATAACCTGACAATGATCAGGGAGAGTAATGCAACCACAATCTGCGAGCTGACTTATACTGACCTTAAGACCGGAGGTCCGGCAATGGATCACTGCAGGGAAGCACTGAAAAACGGAAAAAACATTGTTACAAGCAACAAGGGCCCTGCGGCTCTTGCCTATCCTGAAATGAAAAAACTCGCCGATGAAAACGGAGCAAGATTTATGATAGAGGGTACTGTTTGTGCCGGAACTCCGGTATTAAATTTATCCGAAGGCCCACTCGCCGGATGCGAAATATCAAAAATCAAGGGAATTCTTAACGGAACAACAAACTATATGCTGACTGAGATGGAAAAGGGAATGGCATATGATGAGGTCCTGAAAATTGCCCAGGAGAAAGGTTATGCTGAAGCCGACCCAACCGGTGATGTTGAAGGACACGATGCAAGAGGAAAGGTGACTATTCTTGCCAATGTGGTTATGGGCGCATCAATTGACATTTCGGATGTAGCATGTGAAGGAATTACTAACATAACTCCCGAGGATATAAAAAAGGCAAAAGAGAATAATTCAAGATGGAAGCTGATAGGAAGTGTTGAGAAAACAGGAAGCAAAATAGTTGCATCTGTTTCTCCGCAAATGACAGATATGTCCCATCCTCTTGCAGGTGTTGCAGGTGCAACAAATGCACTTACATTTTCAACGGATCTCCTCGGTGATGTCACAATAGTCGGCCCGGGAGCCGGCAGGAAAGAGACCGGCTTTTCAATTTTAACCGACTTGCTCAATATTAACAGAGGTTAATTAACCTGTCCCCGAACATAAGTCCGGGGTTAATACTCTTTGGAGGAAAAGATGAATGAAAAACTTATAGAAAAAGTGATTTCCGCAGAAACCAAAAACATGGAACACTCTTTTATCAGAGAGATATTGAAAGTCACAAAAGGTGTAACGGGAATAATTTCATTTGCAGGAGGCCTGCCTCACCCGGATACATTCCCCCGAAAACTTCTTGCAAAACTATTTTCAGAGACAATATTATCCGAAGGGACAGAAGCATTACAGTACGGTGCAAGTGAGGGTGATGCGGTTTTTAAGAATGCCATAAGACACTTTGAAGAGGTTGAATACCTCGATAACAGTGAATTATTGATTACCGTCGGATCAACAAACGGAATATTCTATTATACAAAAACACTCATCGATAAGGGAGATATAATAATTTGTGAGGCGCCAAGTTTCCCGGGATCAATAACGTCAATGGAAGCTTGCGGAGCAAAACTGGAAGGTGTGGAAATGGATGAATACGGCATGATACCCGAACTTCTGGAGGAAAAAATAAATTCACTGCTTCAAAAAAGTAATCCCGTAAAATTTATCTATCTCATACCGGAATTTCAAAATCCGACCGGAAAAACAATGAACTATCAGAGAAGAATTGATATCCTTAAAGTTGCAAAACAATTTGACATCTCAATACTTGAAGATCAGCCGTACAGGGAATTGAGATTCTCAGGTGAAAGAATACCAACACTTTGGGAACTTGCAAGAACTGAATTTGATGATCCGAAACTGGTAACAATAGCAAAATCTTTTTCCAAGATACTTGGACCCGGATTAAGGCTCGGTTTTGCATCCGGTCCTCCCGAAATAATCAGCCAGATGGCCAAATGGGCGCAGAAGATCACAGTCAGCCCTGACTGCCTGACACAAAGAGTTACAGCCAGATTTTTAGAAAAAGGATACATGAAAGAACAGATAGATAAGATAATCGGAATTTACAGGCCGAAGAGAGATGCAATGCTTAAAGCACTCTCGGAGAATATGCCTCCAAACGTTAGCTGGACAAAACCCGAAGGGGGAATGTTTATCTGGCTTACATGTGAAGAAAAAGTTGATACAACTTTACTTTTCGACAAAACAATTGAGAAAGGAGTCGCATTCATACCCGGGGAGAAATTTTATCCGAAAGGAATATCTAAAAAGAATGAACTAAGGTTAAATTTTTCATATCCTTCAATAACTCAGATTACCGAAGGTGTGAAGAGGCTGTCGAAATTGATCTGAAACTGTATATCAATAGCAATTATCTACGCTACAAATTCTGTTCTTACCCGCACTCTTGCCTTTATAGAGAGCATTATCAGCTGCTTCTATAAGTTTTGCACTGGTTCTGCTGTCACCCGGATAAGTAGAAAGCCCGATAGTAATTGTAACCTGCCCGATCTTTTTCCCCGTTTTTGATTTGAATTCAAATCCTGCTATTTCACTAAGAATCCTTTCACCTACTTTCAGAGCCGCCTCTTTTTCAGTTTCAGGAAGTATTATAGCAAATTCCTCTCCGCCATATCTTGCCAGAAAATCACATGTCCTTACGGATTTTTTTAATATTATTGCAATATTTTTCAACACAAGATCACCACTCAGGTGTCCGTGCCGGTCATTAACTTTTTTAAAATCATCAATGTCTGCCATCATAAAACTTAAAGAATTATTCATCCTGCTATGCTCTTTGATCTGTTCTGCAAAATACTTTTTAAAATACCTTAGATTATAAATCCTTGTCAGCTCATCTATATTTGATAATTTTTTATAATAATTACTCTTTTTTGCAAGACGGGATAGTTTTTTTGTTTCAAGTGCTTTATCGATAACAAACAGGGTGTGATTAAATTTGAATGGTTTCGGGATGAAATCGATTGCACCGGCTTTTATGGAATCAACTGCAGATTCAATGGATGCATATGCTGTCATAATGATAATCGGGATATCACTATTTATCGAAATAATTTTTTTTGTTAATTCGATTCCATCCATACCGGGCATTTTCAAATCTGCAATTACAAGTCCTATATCTTCAGTCTCAATTATATTAAGTGCATTTTCTGGATTAGTTTCACATACTGGTATAAAATTATTTGAATCAAGAAATTCTTTTAGAAGAGAGAGAACATCCTCTTCATCATCAACTACCAGTATCTTCTCTTTCTCTCTCTTGGAATCTTTCATGAAAAATAACTCAATTATATTTATTAAATATGACAGAATATTAACTTGTTGTCAAACTAATAACACTAAATTATCACCTGAGAGCATTGAAAAAACGGGGATTTTGAATTATAGTACTGAAGTCTGAGGAGGTTCACTTGAAACTTTTTAGAGTTATATCCAGAGTAAACGGTATAGAATTTGAAAAAAAGAGATATGATAATGTTCTTTTTAACTGGTTTGTGTCAGAAAGGAGTTTTTTACCTGCCGATACTTCCATTTCAATCCTCAACTATGAAGAATTGACTGAACCGGAAAAAAAAAATGGCAGAGATTACCTGAGTGAACTCTTCACAAGACTGGAAGCCGAGTCTCTGAAAAGCTTTCTTGATCGTACTATAGAAGGAACTACTACCATAGAAGATGTCAAACTCCCTGTTCCTGATAATGTTACTTCCTATGCCTCATTTAAAATCCGCAGGGGAATAGGTTTTACTGATCTTTTTAAAAGGAAAAATTATCCTTTGGAGTTTAAAGTACGCGGACTATTCAATATAAATGAAGCTGAAGAGAGTATCAGACCAGATGAAAGACCCACAATAATTTCAAAAACTATTTCAGGAGAATTCGACAGGAAAGATGATTAAACTTATTGCAGCACTGGGGAATCCGGGAATAGAATATAAATCGACAAGGCACAACATTGCCTGGCAGTTCATTAAATATCTCTCCTTTTTTGATGATCTTCACTGGGTCGGGAAATTCAACGGCAGTTATACTTCCAGTGGAATCGGTGAAGAAAAATTTCATATCATAATGCCCGAAACTTTTATGAATAGAAGCGGCAAAAGTGTAAGACAAGTAGCCGACTTTTTCCATATATTTCCGGAAGAAATTTTAGTTGTCCATGATGATCTTGAACTGGAGTTCGGATATGCGGGCTTTAAAAACGGAGGCGGTCTTGGCGGACATAACGGTCTGAGATCCATTGAAAATTTTTTTGGCACGAGGGATTTTAAAAGATTCAGGATAGGCATATCCCGCCCTTCTCACAAAAATATCACCTCATATGTTTTAGGCAGATTTTCAAAGGAAGAATCGGAAAAACTTCCTCTAATTCTGACAAAGGCAGCAGATCTTTTTGAAAATAATTTAAACTCTGTGGAAGGAATTATTCCAAAATCGATTTCCAAAGTAAAACTTTCAGATCAGTGAAAATCAGATATTTTGCAAAATGCAGACACGGAATTGAAGATATTATCGGGACAGAACTTAGAGATTTAGGGGCAGAAGATGTAAAAAACGGATTTTCCGGTGTATTCTTTTCCGCTTCCGAAAAGATCCTATATAAGATAGTTTTTTCATCTCTTACTGCAAGCAGGATATTAATTCCGCTTCAAAGATTTAAAGCAGACAATGAAGATTCTCTATACAAAAATTCATTTAAGATCGAATGGGAGTCAATATTTGAAAAAGCCCGGACATTTTCTGTTAAAAGCACAGTATCCGGCAGCAGAATAAGACATTCCCGTTATGCCGGCCTGAAACTGAAAGATGCAATAGTTGACCGGATCAGAAAAGAAACCGGCTCAAGACCAGATGTGAACAGGGATGATCCGGATCTGTATATAAACTTAAATATCAGAAATGATATGGCAGAACTTAGCCTGGACGCGGCCGGGCACCCCATGCATAAAAGGGGATACAGGGAAGAGGGAACAATAGCCCCTATAAATGAGACTCTCGCGGCTGCAATACTACGGATCAGCGGATGGGACGGAACAGTTCCGCTATATGATCCGATGTGCGGGTCGGGAACTTTTCTTGCAGAAGCACTTTTCAAAACTAAAAACCTGCCTTCTGGATATCTGAAGAAAAAATTTGGACTCTTCTTTCTTCCCGAATTCAATAAAAATCTCTGGGAAGAGGTCAAAAGTGAACAACTCGGAAAAATAAAAAACATTCCGGAGAAATTGATCTTTGGAAGTGATATCGATAAAAGAGCAGTAATTTCAGCAAAAAAAAACCTTACTAATATTCCGGAAGGGAAAATGGTGGAAGTTTCAAAGATTGATTTCCGCAAAATCCCCTCCATTACAAACAGTATTATCATAAGCAATTTGCCTTACGGCAGGAGACTCTCAAAGAATGAGAATATTGAGAGACTCTACCGGGATTTCGGTGACTTCCTAAAGAAAAATTGCACCGGTTCCAGAGCATTTCTACTGTGTGGAAGCACGGAGCTTGTAAAAAAAATCGGCTTAAAAATGAAGAGAAAGATCCCATTCTTCAACGGACCATTAGAAACAAGGCTGGTTGAGATCGAACTCTATTAGATCTGTTCTTTAATTTACTGTTTTTTTTTTTTGTTTATGGTATAAAAGAATAAAACTTTAGGAGGAATTATGAAAAGATTTACATTGATTTTAGTTACAGCCTTTCTGCTGGTTCTTGTCACGGGTTGCGGCAAATCAGACTCACCGAAAGCAGCCGTGGGAGATATGCTTGACAATTTTGATACCTATATCAGCGATATGAATTCAGCATCAAGTGCAGATGATGTTGTTGCAGCAATGGATAAATTCGGGGCAGCTATGAAAGATATTGCTCCCAGGCTGAAAGCATTACAGGAAAAATACCCTGAGCTGAAAGGCGGCATGAAGGGTGGAAAAATGCCGGCAGAATTTAAGGAATATGAAGGAAGATTTAAGGAAATGATGCCTAAGATGATGGGGCTGGCCGGGAAGATGATGCAGTATATGAAAGATCCGAAAGTACAGGCAGCATTACAAAAATTTCAGCAGTCTATGAACGCACTGAAATAATTTTAAGAAATAACATTAAAAAAAGGGCAGGATTTTCTCCTGCCCTTTTTTTTTGTTTTTGACCTGACTATTTCTTGTTTTTAGGTTTTATATCCTTCTTACTCTTTTTTGGCGGGAAACACATTTTACAGGGTTCATAACCTTTCAGCTTTGCCACTCCGATCTGAACTGCTTTCATATTTTTTACAAGTTTACAATTCTTCTTATGATACTTTTCCCCTTTATCCGTTACATAAACCATTTCCGATTTGAAACAGACCTTACAGGGTTCATACCCTTTTTCAATAGCTTTGCTCAGTTTTATACCCTTTTTGCCGGATACGAGTTTACAATTTCTTTTATGATATTTCTTCCCGTTATCCTTTATATAAACAGTAGGATCTGTAACTTTTTTATCAGTTTTTTTTACTATCTTCTTTACATTTTTTGTAGTATCTGTTTTTGCCATAACAATGTTTGCTGCAAAAACTGAAAATACAAACAAAACAAGAACTACAAATATAGTTTTTTTCATTTCTTTTCTCCTTAGTATTACAACCCGCCTGTCAGATTAATCCAGTTCGGGAATTCTTAAAACCTGTCCCGGATATATTTTGTTAGGATCCGTCAGCATCGGTTTGTTGGCTTCAAATATCACCATATACTTCATTGCATTGCCATAAAACTCTTTTGCTATTTTTGAAAGTGAGTCTCCACTCTTAACCATGTAAAACATTGACTCTTTTTCACCTTCATTCTCAACGGTAATAGAATCGTTAACTTTCTCCACACCGGATATATTTCCGACCACCAATATTACTTTTTCTCTGTCGGAATTGCTGTTAACTACTCCTGAGACATCCGCAATACCATCATTAAAATCTGCCTTGAGATCTCTCACTTCAATCCCGCTTTCACTGATCTCCTTAGCAAGATCCATTTGAGCATTAAGTTTTTTACCCATTTCTTTTGCAAAATCAAATAATCCCATTTTTCCTCCTTGCTGAAATTATAAACGGTTGCAAATCAGTTTTCAATACAATTTCCACTTTAAATCAATTGCCTATATTTCCAATTTAGTGAAACTATAAGCAATGAATCTCCGTCTAAAATATATTCGCATTATGAATTTAATGGTAAATTTAGTAAAATAAGTGCGGCTAAAATTGAAAAAAAAGATAAAAATATATACGATTGGCATATCAGTTATCTTCCACCTGATTATTTTTCTTCTTACGGATTCAGCCATTAAATTAAACATATTTGCATTCAGGCAGATGAACTCAGAGATAGAGAAGACTGATCCCATTGTTTTTGATCTGAACAGGGAAAACCCGGTTAAAGAATTGATAGAATCACCTGATCTGAAGAGGGAAAAAGAAAATAAAAACCCTAAGTATTTATCGGATAAAAATATCTCCGCGAGGGATAACTCTCTAAAAAAAGTGCCGCTTAAAGATGATCCGTTTTCAAAGGGAGAGATTGATGCACCTGTCATTCCCGAAGACAGCAGAAAAAAAATTGAGAAGCCGAAAAAAAAAGAAAAGATCAGTCCCGGTGAAACTTCGCTGAATTCAGATAAAATTTCGAGAGAAAAAGAAGAAAAAACTGAACCTGAACAGCCGAAAGACGGAAACCGTGAATTGAACGGATTGTATAATATCAGAACAGACAATGAACTCTTAAGAAAAAATATAGAGTCTCAGGTTCAACAAAAAGGGGGATTTTCATTCAGTACCTATAACTGGGACTTTGCTCCATATATGCTTGAGATGAAAAGAAAGATACACGGTAACATATTTCCTCCTCTGGCTTTTAAACAGCTGGGACTCATAGACGGGGAGACACTTCTAAGATTTACAATAAGCAGGGACGGGACATTATCCAACCTGCAGGTTATCGGTTATAAAGGTCATAAATCTCTTATGGATACCAGTGTGCAGGCTATCAGGATTTCCGCTCCTTTTAAAGCTCTGCCCGAAGATTTTCCGGATGAGAACCTCATAGTAACAGGTAAATTCATATATTTTGTGAGAAGATAGAGGAAGGTGAAAATGGAAAATGTAATTGAGTACTTTATGAAAGGTGGAATTGTTATGTATTTTTTACTTTTTGGATCGATCATTGCAATGTCTGTAGTTATAGAGAAATTATACTCCCTGCGAAGGAAAAAAATTATAATTCCGGAAATTGTTAATTTGATTGAGAATATAAAAAGCAGAAAAGATATTGAATTGGCATTATCACTTTGCAAAAAGCATGAAGGTCCTTTTGCCAATATAGTTTTAACCGGCCTGGAAAATATGGAGTCGGATAAAGATGAATTGAAAGACGAGTTATCTGACAGCGGCAGGCAGGAGGCATATAAAATAGGAAGGGGTCTTGGGGTTCTTGAAACAATTGCGGGTATCTCTCCGCTATTGGGACTCCTCGGCACTGTGATAGGAATCCTCAAAGTGTTCAATGTAATTCAAAAAATGGGCGTGGGACAGGCACAATCAATGGCAGGGGGAATATCAGAAGCACTGATCACAACAATTGCAGGCCTTGCAATTGCAATACCTGCTGTTGTTGCTTACAACTATTTCTCCGAAAAAACCGACACCCTTGTTCTTGAAATGGAGAAATATTCTTCAATATTGATAAAAAAACTGAGATATTTGAACCACGGGAAAATCAAATGAAGTTTATTTCCAGGAAAAAAAAGAAATCAATAATAAATATCACGTCACTGATAGATGTTCTCTTTCTACTGCTGATATTTTTAATGGTATCCTCCTCATTTCTTAAAGAGCAGGGAATCAAACTTGACCTTCCTGAGACTGGAAAAACCGTTCTGGTTGAAAAGAAAAAATTTACCCTGTTTGTTAGAAAGGACGGGCAGCTTTACCTTAATGAGAAAAAAATAACACTGGAATCACTGGAAAAAACCCTGAAAAAAAATCTGCAGAAAATCAAGGATGAAAGTCTAATCCTCAAAGGCGATAAAAAAATTGAATATGGAAGAGTAGTTAAAATAATGGAGATTGTAAAAAAAAGCGGTATTAAACGGCTGATTATTGGAACAAAAAAATCAGCTGAGTAAGAAATCCTCCCTGAATACAGTCTTTTTTAGTCTATTCCCAGAAGGTCTTCCTTAAATCCATTTCCCGGACCGGGATCTTTACCTATCCAGCATGCAAAAAGGGCATCTGCAAAATCTTTGCCTTCTATAACACCTTTAACTTTCCCTTTAACCTTTACTTCTGTTCCTTTTGAGGGGATATAGATAAAAACTATTCTTTCTCCGCTTTTCATTTTTTCCATATATGATGCAAGGGTATCAAATTTCTTTTTCAATTCTTTTGAATATCCGGGCGTGTTATCTTTTAGACCATCATACCACCCATCATTAATCTTACCGGTAGGAGCACTGTGCAGCCAGTGCATGATTCCGACTCTTTCAGTATCGGAGGAGAGTATCTTTTCAGCGGATTTCTCTTTTGCAGGAATATAGAGTCCCATGACATAGACTTTTACAAAGATATATTTCTTCCTTAATGCCATTCCGTTCAGGAACAGTGTTTTGCCGGAAACAGTGATTGTATCATCCATTTTTACACCTTTAAATTCAGCTGATGTCAAAGGTATAACAAGCATAAATATTACAACCATCAGGCTCATTTTTTTAATCATTTATTCCTCCTGGGTATTATTAAAATTTAATTAAATATTATATTTACAAAAAAAACAAGTCAAACACATGTATAGGTTGCATACATATAAGAGTCATGCAGTATCTGTATCATATAATTGATAGAGCGACGA
>CAZNLS010000061.1:0-14903 GCA_964573895.1 uncultured Clostridia bacterium | reverse complement strand
CATTAATTATATGATAAAATTAATCCCAGAGTCTCATATGTATGCAACCTATACACTCATTTGACAAAAATGGCATTATAGCTTATTATTTAGCTTAATTTCTATGAAAGTTTATACCGCTGAAGAAGCAGGTTTTTGTTTTGGAGTGAAAAGAGCCTTGAATTTAATAAACCGATTGCATGAAAAAGGAGAACATATTCAGATCTATGGCGAACTCATCCACAACAAAACCGTATTAAAAGATCTGGAATCGAAAGGAATATCCCACACTGATTCGATCCGGGATCTGGACAAACGCAAAAAGCTGATAATAAGGACCCACGGGATTCCTGTTAATGAGGAAAAACAGTTAAAGAGTGAAGGTGCAAATTATGAGGACCTAACCTGCCCGCTTGTAAAAAAGATTCACAATATCATCGAGAAAATAGATAAATCTGACACAATTGTTATTATTGGAAACCGGGATCACCCGGAAATACGTGCAATTAAAAGCTTCACTTCACAGGGAATTGTCATAAATTCCATTGATGAGATTAATAATATCCCCGGTTCAGGACCTGTTTCAGTAATTGCCCAGACAACTCTGGATACAGGATTTTTTACCGAGATCGTAAAAAGGATTGAAAATAAATTCAGAAAAGTAACTGTTTACGATACAATATGTGACGCCACAAAAGTAAGACAGGAAGCTATCAGAAAACTTGCACCGAATGTTGATCTGGTGATTGTAATCGGCGGACACAACTCTTCAAATACAAAAAAATTATTTAACATATCAAAAAGGCTCAACAAAAATACATTTCATATTGACAACAGTTCAATGTTAAATGATAAAAAATTGCAGTCAAATTTTTATGGTTCTAAGAGTGTCGGTATCACCGCAGGAGCTTCAACACCCCCGGAAGAAATTGAAAGAGTTAAGCAATTTTTTCAGAAATTTGATAATGAGTAAAGGAGATATTAATGGAAAATGAAAAAGATATTCCAAAGACTGAAGAAGAAACAGAGAATTTTTCGGATTTGATGGAGAAATACAGTCTTAAATCAATTAAGCAGACAACTCATGTTGAAGGCACAATAATAGACATTCTTGATAATAATGTGATAGTTGATATCGGTCAGAAAACAGAAGGTATTCTTAACAAAGAAGAACTTCTTGACTGGGATGGGAAATTTGATTACAAGATTGGAGATAACGTAACTGTTGCCTGTAAAAATGTTAATATGAAAGAGGGATATCTAATCGTTTCAAAGAAGAGTGTCGATGCTGCAGAAGGATGGAAAAAAATATCAGATGCGTATAGTAATAACACCCATGTAAAAGGGAAAATAAGGAGCCTGACAAATGACGGCAGGGGATATCTGGTTGATGCAGGAATAGAAATGTTTCTTCCTATGACCCAGGCTGACATAAAGAGAGTAAAAAATCCTAAAAGTCTCATAGGTCAGGAATTTGATTTTAAAGTCGTAAAAATAAACAGCAAAGACAAATCAGGAGTTCTTTCAAGAAGAGAACTACTCGAAGAAGCACGCAAAAAAGATCTCGAGAAACTCTATGAAACTCTAAAAGAGGGTGATATCGTAAGAGGCATTGTAACAAGAATCGAAGAATACGGTGCATTTGTAAATCTCGGGGCTATCGACGGTCTGCTTCATAAAGACAATATTTCTTACGGGAGAATAGGTCACCCAAGAGAGAAACTCCGTAGAGGAGACGAAATTGAAGTCAAGATCCTTAGTATTGACAGAGAAAATAACAGGATAGCACTGGGAATCAAACAAAAATATAAAGATCCGTGGATTGATATAGATGGAAAATACCCTGTAGGGCACAGACTCGTTGCAAAAGTTGTTAAGACTGTTGAGTTTGGAGCTTTCATTGAACTGGAAGAAGGTGTGGAAGGGCTACTGCATATTTCTGATCTGACTTGGGAAGGAAAACCAAAAGTAGTTGAAGAATACGTTGCAGTCGGTGAGGAAATGTGGGTTCAGGTAATAGAACTTGACCCCGCAGAGAGAAAAATTAAGCTTGGCCTTAAGCAGCTTGAACTCAGACCGGAAGAAAAATTCATGGAGAATCACCACAGGGGAGATATCATCAGGGGAAAGGTGAAAAAAGTATTGAAATCAAGAGCTTTTATAGAAGTTGAAAAAAACATTGAGGGTGTCGTTAAAATTTCAGATATCTGTTATTTTCACATAGAATCTCCGGATGAATATCTAAAAGAGAAGGAAGAGATGGAATTCATGATAATAAATAATAAGCTGGATTCCAATTATAAGGTTCCACTGGGATTGAAACAGCTTCATGAAGATGAATGGAATGAATTCTTTGCAAAACATTCTATCGGTGATGAAGTTGAGTTTAAAATCAAAAAGATTACACGTAATGGATTAAGATGTTATATCTCCGAATATGTTGAAGGTTTTATCAGACTTGCCGAGTTGGATAACAAGCGCACTTCATATGAAGAGGCCCTCGAATTATACAAAGAAGGGGACACTCATAAAGCCATCCTTCAATCAACTGACAAAAGTAAGAAAAGAATATATTTAAGTTTCAGGGAGCTGAAGCGCAAAAGTGAAAAAGATGAGATTGAAAAATACGGGAAATCAGATAACGAATCTGCAACGACTGTAGGAGATCTTTTTGAAAACGCGCTGGACAAGAATAAATGAATTTTCTCCACGCCCCCTGGCGATGGAATTTTCTGACCAGAATAAAAAAAGAAAAAAATTGCGTTTTTTGCGATGCCCCAAAGAAGAGTGACAAAGAAGCACTGATCTGCTTCAGGGGAAAGGATTTTTTTATCATCTTAAATAAATATCCTTATAACTCCGGACATCTTATGATTGTGCCGTATCTTCATATTGATTCACTTTCAAAGTTAAATACCGGATCCGGTGAGGAATTGATTTCATTAATGAACAGTTCTCTTGATGTTTTGAAAAACAAATTCAATCCTCAGGGATTCAACATAGGTATGAATATCGGGGAAGCCGCAGGGGCAGGGATCAAAGAACATATTCATATGCATATAGTTCCCCGGTGGAAAGGTGATTCAAATTTTATGGCTGTAACGGGAGGAACCGAAGTCCTTTCCTATGATATATATGAGATTCAAAGGATCCTCTCGGAAGGGTTCAATGGATGATCAAAACTATCCGCTTCACAGTAATATTGCTTTTTATAATTATCAATTATCAATGCACTTCCAATCAGCCTGAAAATATTTTCCTAATAACACTGGATACCACAAGGGCTGATTTTATTGACTATGATTTAAAAAATAATATACAAACTCCAAACCTGGCAAAAATTGCTTCACAAGGTTTCTTTTTCAAAAATGCATTCTCAGTCATTCCCATTACATTTCCCTCTCATGCTTCCATGTTCTATTCACTCTACCCCCATGATCTCAAACTACTCAACAATGGGAATGTCAATCATGCGAAGCACGTCAGCCTTGCACAGATATTAAAAAAAAGAGGATTCGGAACATACGCAGTAATCTCCCTGGGAGTTCTTAAATCAGCATTCGGATTAAACCGTGGTTTTAACAAATATATCGACGATTTTAAACCGTTTCAATGGACAAAGAATGCAGAAGAGGTAAATAGAGAGGCATTCAAGCTGATAAAAAAGAAAAAAGGAAATAAAAACTTTTTCTGGATCCACTATTCCGATCCTCATGAGCCCTATTTTCCCCCGGGTATGATTGGAAGTTTTACTCTCAGATACGGAAAAACATTTATCTGCAAAACAGATCCTCATATTATATCTTCTATTAAGAAAAAGTTTGTTATCAAACCGGGAATTACAACTTTGGAATTTAAAACATCTATTCCCCAAAGAACAAAGAGAAATCCAAATTACATTTTTGACTATATCACTTTTAAGGATTTTAAAATTATTTTTAAAGGAAAAGACAACTTAAAAATCGAATTCCCTGCATCATGGAAAAATCGTGGGAAACATAGTATGGATTTTTATACATCCGAAATGAATTCAAAAATCATTCTTAAGAATTATCAATCACGAGAGTTAAAAGCTGAAATTTCATTCATATATACACTGCATGAAAAAGAAGAGAGTAGAAAAGAACTTTATAGGAGCAGTATTAAATACATGGATGAGAAGTTTGGGGGATTAATTAGTTTTATAAAAAAAGAAAAAATTTTTAATAAATCTGTATTTATTATTATGGGAGATCACGGAGAAGGACTTGGAGATTACCTTGGCCACTGGGGACATATACACTATTTAAACGGACCATATTCCAGGGTCCCTTTTATCGTTTCCGGATTTGGTATTTCTACTGAAGGCGAGAGAGATGAGGTTGTGTCAAATTTGAACATCGCTCCTACCATTCTTGACCTTGCCGGATTAAAAAAACCTTCTTTTATGCTTGGAGAATCCGTTTTAAAAAATATTGAAAAAAAAAGATTAATAATTGAAACATTTTCTCCTGAAGCATATTTTGATGCATTTTCACTTATTGACTATCCCTATCAGATTATTTTTTATCCGGGAAGAAAAGATAAAAGGGTAGAATTTTATAATTTCATAAAAAATAATATTACTCCAATTTCATCAAAATCATCAAAAGTGAATATATTTAGAAAAAACATGTTAAAATCTATACTTGATATCAGCCGGACAATTACTGCAACCAAGGGGAAACCGGGAAGCAGGAAGAGGCTGCATAAAGAAATATTAAGATCGCTGGGGTATTTATAATGGCAAAGATAACCGCACCGAAAGGCACAAAAGATATTTATTACCCGGAATCTGAAAAATGGCATCTTTTTGAAGAAAAAATCAGAGAATACTTCTCAAAGTACCTTTTCAGCGAGATCAGAACTCCGGTATTCGAACGGAGTGAACTGTTCATCAGAGGTATTGGAAACGAGACTGAGGTTGTAAAAAAGGAGATGTATACATTTGAAGATAAAGCCGGCAGAAGTATGACTCTCAGACCGGAAAACACAGCTTCTGTTGTAAGAGCGGCAATTGAGAACAATCTCTTAAACAGTATGTTTCCTCTCAGATTTTTCTATATCGGACCTATGTTCAGATATGACAAACCACAAAAGGGAAGATATAGGCAGTTTCATCAGTTCGGTGTCGAGGTGTTCAGCGATACTTCTCCACTTACCGATGCCGAAGTTGTTTATTCCTCTTATGATTTCCTGGAAAAATTGGGGATAAAAAATATGGAACTGCACCTAAACTCAGTCGGCTGTAAAGAATGCAGGCCCGGATATCTGGAAATATTAAAAAAATCCGCACTAATGCATAACGATAATCTTTGCGAAGACTGCAGAAGAAAGGTGGAAACAAATCCGCTCAGAATTTTTGACTGTAAAGTGGCAGGTTGTAGAACAATAGCCGATGGTCTTCCAAAAATAACCGATCATTTATGTGATGATTGCAAAACTCATTTCAACGAAGTTATAGCAGCCTTAAAAGTATTGGAAATGCCATTTTATGTAAATAAAAAACTGGTCAGGGGACTGGATTATTACACAAAAACTACCTTTGAGATTGTCACATCCGAACTCGGAGCACAGAATGCTATTCTGGGAGGCGGCAGGTATAATGACCTGATTAAAGAATTAGGCGGCCCGGAAATGGCAGGGATCGGTTTTTCCGGAGGTATTGAAAGAATTCTCCTTCTGATTGGGGATGAAAATATAGACCCCGATACAATTTTATCAGTAATTTTTCAGGGTAATGAAAATAAAACAGAAGCGTTCAAACTGACATCGGATCTCAGAAAGAACGGTTTTTCTACTTTTATGGATTATGGTTCCCCGAATATGAAAAAACAGTTTAAAAAAAGTGATAAATTAAAAGCTGATTATGCGATTATTTTAGGGGAAGAGGAAATAAAATCTAATAAAGTGTCCATTAAAAATATGAGAACCAAAGAACAGCTAAGTTTAAAGAGAGAGGAATTAGTATCATGGCTGAAAAAAAAGAATTAATAAGAACCGAATATTGTGGGAAAATAGATAAAAAATTTATTGATCGCTGTATAACCGTTTACGGCTGGGTTAACCGCAAAAGAGAGATGGGAGGCCTAACATTTATCGATCTTCGGGACCGGGAAGGGATACTTCAAATAGTCTTTGGAAAAGATTTTAAGGATACGGATTTACTAAAGCAGATCGGCGTTGAAGATGTTCTTTCCGCTACAGGAAAAATAATTGAAAGGTCGAATCCAAATCCGAATATCTATTCCGGTTTTGTAGAACTTAATGCAGATGAGATAGAGATATTATCTAAATCCGAAACACCTCCGTTCCAGCCTGCAAATAATGAAACAATTTCAGAAGAACTGCGCTTCAGGTACAGGTATCTGGATCTGAGGAATTTGAAAATGCAGAAAAATTTTAAAATCAGGAGCAAAGTTGACCTTGCCATTAGAAATTACATGGACAGGAACGGTTTTCTGAATATAGAGACTCCTATGTTGACGAAAGCCACCCCGGAAGGAGCAAGGGATTATCTGGTGCCATCCAGAATATATAAAGGCAAGATGTTTGCTCTGCCTCAATCTCCTCAGATATTCAAACAACTTCTCATGGTTTCCGGCTTCGAGAGGTACTACCAGATTGCCAAATGTTTCAGGGATGAAGACCTGAGGGCAGACAGACAGCCCGAATTCACCCAGATAGACATTGAAATGAGTTTTGCCGAAACAGATGAACTTTTCAGAATTGTTGAAGGTTTGATAAAAGAGATTTTTGCAGTAAACGATTTAGAAATTGAAAAAAACTTTCAGCGTATATCATATGACGAAGCTATTCAGAGTTACGGAACTGACAAACCGGATCTTCGCATCCCATATAAAATAAGAGATTTTTCAAAAAACTCACATTTACTTAAATCAAATATTCTGAATTCTATTCTCGAACAGGGTGGAAAGATCAAGGGACTGGTTTTACCTGATGCAAAGGAATATTCAAGAAAGATCCTTGACAATATCAATATCATGATAAGGGAACACGGAGGTGCAGGTGCAATCTGGTTAAAAATGAGCGAAAACGGGTTTAAATCCTCCGTAAAGGCTGAATCTGATTCCATTGAAAAATTTTTCAAAGCTGAAAATATAGATCCTTCGGAAATAGTTTTTATTATCGGCGGGGAAGAAAAAACGGCTTTAACCCTGGCAGGAATACTCAGGGAATTCTCCGGGAAAAAATTCACTGAAAAGAGTGACCTGAAATTTTTATGGGTTGAGGAATTCCCGTTATTCTTCTATAACGAGGATGAAAAACGTCTCGATTCCAATCACCATCCATTTACTTCTCCAATTCTCGATCAAATAGAGTTACTGGAAAAAGACCCTCTGAAAGTAAAATCGATCGCATATGATCTTGTTCTAAACGGAACAGAGATCGGAGGAGGCAGTAGAAGAATCAATGATATTGATCTGCAGAAAAAAATATTTTCTCTCCTTAATCTCTCGGAAAAAGAGATTGGGGAAAAATTCGGTTTCTTCCTTAACGCTTTAAATTACGGAGCACCGCCACACCTGGGAATCGCACTCGGACTCGACAGGATCATTATGCTCCTTTGCAGTGAAGCCTCTATAAGAGAGGTTATAGCCTTTCCTAAAACGACCTCATCTCTCTGTCTTTTGACCGGTTCGCCTTCGGAAGTAAATGAGAGACAATTAAATGAACTCGGGATAAAATTCTCAAAAATCAAATGATCTGAATTATAGGAAAAATTGAAATCGGAAATCCTTTAATATAAAATTTTATTTTAAATAAACAGGAGACAGACAAATGACCAGAAAAGTAATAATGATTCTAACAATTTTGACATTTTTAATATCAATGGATCTATCACCGAACAATATTGAGATGCAAAAAGGTGTATCGATCTATCAGTTGGACAACGGTCTGAAAGTGTTGATGATAGAGAACCGCGCACTTCCAATGATCGGTGTGAATGTTGTCGTCAGGACCGGTTCCGCTTATGAAACATTTTCGACAAGCGGTATGAGTCATATGCTTGAACACCTATTATTTAACGGCACAAAATCAAGAACCCAGAAAATGCTATACGATGAAACAGATTTGATAGGAGGTTACAACAATGCAAATACATCCGAATATTATACAAATTATATGATGGTAACTCCTGCCGAAAATATAGAAAAAGGGATGGATATCCAGGCTGACATGCTCTTCAAATCCGTTCTTCCTCAAAAAAAATTCGAAAAAGAGAAGGGAATTGTTCTGGAAGAAATATCCAAATCAATCGTCAAACCTACTGTACAGAAAGAGCGGAATATATCTTCAATTCTCTTCAAAGGGCACTCACTTTCACTTCCAACACTCGGGACATTTTCAACAATAAAAAATCTTAAAAGAGACGATGTTTTTACCTATTATAAAAACAGGTATGTTCCAAATAATATGACAATGAGTGTGATAGGAAATTTCAAATCTGCAGATATGCTGAAAATGATAGAAAAAATATACGGTTCAGCTGCACCGGGAATAATCAAATCAAAGACATTGAACAATTTTCATACAGGATTTGAAAAACTGCCCGGGGATGCAGACCCCGACCAAATCTATCACAGGTTCTACAGTGGAAAGAGCATGATTGCAAATATATTTTTCCCCATCGAAACGAAATTGGGACCGGTCGATATAAAAGTACTGGAAGTGATCATGGGAGAAAAAGAAAAATCCATCAGAAAGGAGATAACTTCATTGTCAAAAAAATCTATTAAGAACGTTTCACTTAAACTCCTGTTTACCCCGGTAAAGTCATTTCTTCATGTTGAAGCCCGTCTCAATAAAAGTGCAAATTTCATTTCGGTTATTTCAGGAATAAAAAATTTCCTTAATACGAGCAAATGGGAAATGAATGAACAGATATTCGATGCGGAGATTTCCAAATTAAGAACCAACTTTCTAAAAAATATTGAAAAACCGCATATGTTTGGAATATTCAATGCAAACAGTTTTGCAATTTTTGGGATCGAGTCAGTCCTTTCTTCGTATGAGGGAGATAATTTCAAAAAAGCTGCTAAAAAAATAGCCGCCCTTGGTTTTTCCGATATACCCCTGGTAATCATTAACCTCCCGGCTGCAGTCAAGGAAAAATTAACCTCAAATAACGGTTCAAAACCCCAACTTTTTTTTGATAATAAAATCGGAAAAACACTCATTACGGAACAAAATCCCGCATCGGGCCTAGTTGCTGTACATCTGTTGTTTAAAAACAAAGTCAGTCTCGAAGAAAGATTCGGTTTAAATTCATCTAAAATTATCCACTACTGTTTTGAAAAGAGATTGAAAAGTCAAAAAAACATAAAAAAAAGTTCTAAATTTGGTCTCAGCTTCAAGCTAAATGACAATCCTTATTTCCCCATGGATGATATCTACATGAATCCGGATTTCGGATATATGCGATTCGAAGCCCTCGCGGAAAATTACAAAGATGTAGTTAAATTCATTATGGAGAATGCAAAAAACTATGTCCCCGGTAAAGATGAATTTGATTATGCATTAAAAAAAATTTCGAGATCGCACATGATGAAAATGGGATCAGTCTCATCGGCAAAAAACAGATTTTCAGAGATTCTGGATAAAACTCTCTACACTTCATTGCCCCGAATCCAAAAGAAACCCGACCTTAATAATCTGAAAGAATTTGGAGAAATATATATGGCACCTGCCAATATTATAATATCTGTTGTGTCCCCGGTGAAATCAGATGATATGGCCGCTATTTTCAACCCATACTTTCCAAATAGCGGTTATTCGGAAAAACCTCCGACTCAAAAACTACTGAAAACTCCAACTAAAAAAATTTCTATAAAAAAAGATTTAGGGGGAAACAGATCCTATCTCTTTTTCGGGTTTGTAAAGGAGACAGACCCTTCCGACTTTGAAGCTCTGAAAGCACTTTCACTTGTCCTTAGCAGCAGGATAACTTTTGATGTGAGGGAGAAAAGAGGGATGGCTTACAGGATGAGTTCAGGAATTAAAACCGTGGGGAAAAAATCACTTTTTTACATTAATATGGGAACTCTGCCTAAAAACACAGATACACTTTTAAAACTATTTCCCGGCTATTTTAACGCTCGGGATATCTTACGCATTGACAAAAAGGAATTAAAAAAACTAATCAGCAAATATCTGGGCAGAATGATGTTTAGAAGACTCTCCAGCATCAACCGCGCCTATTATCTGGCTTACTCCTACTATTTCCATAAAGATATCAATTTCGATTTAACATCATTAAAAAAACTAAAACAAATAACTATTGATGATGTTAAAAGGGTGGCAAAGAAATATTTAAAGGTTGAAAATCCTGTTTTAATAAATATCAGGTGAGCTCTGATATAATTCTGATAAAAGACGCACGCGGGTCAGTTGAGGCAGTTATCGGTCTGCCTATAACCAGATATTCAGCTCCGGATGATACAGCAGCGGCAGGAGTAGAAAACCTTTTTTGATCATCAGAAGAAGCCCAGACAGGCCTTACACCCGGAGTTATCAGGTGAAGCTTTGCGCCAAAGCGATCTTTTAGTGATTTTATCTCCGAAGGAGAGCAGACAAAATGGGTGATCCCGTTTTCCAACCCAAGCTCAATTAGTTTCCGAACTGTCGTCTCAATGTCATATCGGATGCAGGTTTCCTCCATATCACTATTATCCATAGAGGTCAGTATGGAAACGCCGACAATATTTGTTTCTGTATTTGAAGAGGCTTCTACGGCTCTTCTTAACATTTCTTTCCCACCGGAAAGGTGAACTGTTAAAAAAAGCGGTTTATAAATAAGAGAGGATTTTACTGCACCTGAAACCGTATTCGGAATATCCTTAAACTTGAGATCGAGAAAAATTTTTTTCTCTTTCTCTCTAAGGTATTTCAACAGTTCAGGACCGTTCGACAAGTATGATTCCAACCCGACTTTAAAAAAAGTTGCTTCAGGGATGGAATCAATCAGGTTTTTAGCCCTGCTTAATTCTCTTGTATCCAGTGCAATAATAATTTTTTTCTTCAAATTTTCAGCCCTCCCCTGATTTCATCCAGAGATTTTATTCCCAGTTCACCCATTAGTTTTTCAGTTTCCCTGATTATTCGGATCGAGGCTCCCGGTTCAATCATATTCACTGTACCTGTCTGTATAGCAGCAGCTCCTGCAAAAATGTACTCTAAAACATCCTGCCCGCTCATTATTCCACCGATCCCTATCACGGGAATTGAGACAGAATTACAAACATCCCAGACAAGACGTAATGCAAGCGGTTTTACAGCCGGTCCGGACAATCCGGCTAAAATATTTTTAAATACAGGTTTTCTCCTTTTCAGGTCAATTGCAAGACCCAGAAAAGTATTGACAAGAGAAATTGAATCCGCACCGGCTTCTTCAGCAGCGATTGCAATTGATGAGATATCGGAAACATTTGGTGAAAGTTTCACGATAAGAGGTGTTGAAACTTCATCTTTTATCATTTTTACAAGGCTAAAAGTGTGTTCTTCACTCTGCGCAGGACACTTTCCTCCCTCCCTGATATTCGGACATGAAATGTTCAATTCCAGTAGGTGTACTTCATTCATCCCGTCAAATATTTTTGCAACCTCAAGGTACTCATCGTCACTTTCCCCACAGACATTAACAATGATTGGCGTGCTTGTTTGTGATGCAATTACTCTAATCTTATCTTTTAATTCATCTGCTCCCGGACCTGCAAGACCAATGGAATTCAGCAACCCCGAAGGCGTTTCAAATATTCTCGGCGGATCATTACCCTCCCTGCGATTCCGGTATATACCTTTAAGTACAAATGCTCCAAGCTCATCAAGATCAAGAAAATCCTTGAACTCGGAACCATATCCAAAGGTACCGGAAGCCGGAATAACCGGATTTTTCAATTTAATAAAACCCAGATCTACTTCAAGTCTTCCCAATCTATTTCACCCGATTCAAAAACCGGCCCTTCAGTGCAAACTTTTATATAATGTCCCGAAGAGTTTTTTACAACGCAGGAGTGACACACTCCAAACCCGCATCCCATATCAGCTTCCAGTGAGGCATAGTTGGGGATACCGGAATTCTGAACCAATTCATTAAGAGCTTTTAACATCGAATGCGGACCGCAGGAGAATATGGCATCCGGATTCGTTTCATCAATAATATTAATGATTTCTGTGGTGACAAATCCCTTTCTAAAAGCGGAGCCGTCATCAGTATAAAAAAACAATTTATTAACCGCATTATTTTTTATCTCTTCAACAAAATTAAGTTGATCCGCACTAAATGCCCCATAAACAAGAGATACACTATTAGTGTCCCCCATCCCTTTCAGTGCAAAATAGAGAGGCGCGATTCCCCTTCCTCCGGCAACCATAAGAATGTTTTTATTTGTCAGATGAGGGAATCCGTTTCCAAGAGGGCCAATCAAATTAACAATATCTCCACCCTTTTTTTTCGATAAAAGAGAGGTCCCCCTGCCAATTGCTTCATAATAAAGATAAATATGTGATGAATCAATATCAAAAATGCCGAATGGACGTTTAAGCAGCGGATCATTAATTCCGGAAATTCCAAGCATGACAAAATTACCGGGAACTGCTTTTTCGGGAATATAAGAGACTTCTATCTTTAACAGGTAATAATTTTCTCTGATTTTGGTGTTATCAACTATTGTTCCTGTCAGTTCCCTCATCCGGATGATTATGCCACTATACTCAATTTTTGTAAATGACAATATCTATATTCAGAGAAAATGTTCCTCTGAAAAAGCACTAAAAAAATGTTTAAATAGAGTTAAAAACAGTATCTTCAATTGTTTGCAGGTTGGATTCTAATTCTTCAGAGATCTCCATACCAATACTCTGAAAATCCTTAACACTTATCGCAAAGAGAGTGACTTCCGGACGTTTCCCCTCCATTAAATAGAAGACATCCAGCAAGTCTTTTAAGCCAATATCATGAGCAGTTAATGAAGGCGGATAATCTGAGGAATATTTCGGATAAAGAATCTCAACACTTCCTGCAGGCTTGTCATTAATAGTTGCATCAACTATTAATATCCTGTCACAATTCTGCATCGGCTCAAGAAGCGTAAAACTACCCGTACCTCCGTCAAGACAGGTTACATTATTGGGTAGTTTACGTTCCGCCAGCCTTCTTACTATATGAACGCCAACACCCTCATCCCTCATGAGAGTATTGCCTATCCCCAGAATTAATATTTTACTCTGATTCAACTCCTTCGATTTCCAATCTTTCTTCACTCTCAAATTTCCATCCGCCAATCATCGATGAAGTGGTTCCCCGGCCCTCTATATAGTCGTGGTAGAAAACAAGGTATACATGAATAATTGAAAAAACTATAAAGAACCACATTGCAAGATGATGATATTTTCTTACCGCAAAATCGCCGCCCATCAATGGAACAATCCAGTGAAACAGCCTGGGAAAGAATGAATCACTCATGCTTGTATATAGAGCAAAACCGCTTACTGATTGAAATAGAAAAGTAAGGAATATCAGAAAGTATGTAAATCCGGCCAGTGGGTTGTGTCCCACACAAAGATAATCAGGCTTCAAATCTTTCTGAAATATATCGACTTTGAGCATTTCCCACAGTTCACTTAAATATCTTTTTGTATAGGGGATAAAATTAGTCCATTTTGCATAGCGGTTTCCAACAAATCCCCAATATAACCTGAAGATGAAATTGAAGAAAAAGATATAAGCTGTTGCAAAATGAATAAACCTGATAGTACCGAACCAGTACAGTTCCGAAGCTTCCTTTGAAGAAAGTATTCCCGGTGGACTTGCAATAAGATAACCTGTTATTGCCAAAATTACTATGCTCAGGGCATTTACCCAATGAAAAAATCTTACCGGAAGTTCCCAGACATAGATTCTTTTATAATTTGTTTTTTTTGAAAGCATGTCTCCTCCGGTCATTGAAAGTTGACTGTGTGAATGTATTTTCCTTTTGGATCATACATGTGAACTGCACAGGCAATACACGGATCAAATGAATGGATGGTTCTCAGAATTTCAACCGGCTGTTCCGGATTTGCAATAGGTGTCCCTATCAGAGATTCTTCATATGCCGATCTCTGACCATTCGGATCCCGTGGTGATGCATTCCAGGTGCTGGGAACGACCAGCTGGTAATTCTCGATTCTTTCATCCTTTATCTTTATCCAATGAGCAAGTGCTCCTCTTGGAGCTTCTGTCATCCCGACACCTTCTGCATTCTTAGGCCAGGTAGAAGGTTCCCATTTGTTTTTTGTAAATGTATCCGTTTTTCCGGCTTTAATATTTGCAATCAGTTTATCATAAAACTCACCGATCCATTTGGTCATCACAAGTGTTTCAAGGCCTCTCGCCGCAGTTCTTCCAAGAGTTGAAAATAGTGCAGTTATCGGCACTTTCAATTTATCAAGGGTGCTGTCAACGACAGCTTTAACATCAGGATCTCCCTTCGCATAAGCGACAAGCATTCTGGATAAGGGACCAACTTCCATTGCATTACCCTTCCAGCGGGGAGTCTTCAGCCAGCTGTATTTACTATCAACATTCAAAAATTCATAGGGCGGTTTGGGTCCGGTGTAATTAAATTCGGTTTCTCCGTCGAACGGATGCAATGCTTTATCATCTCCATCCTTATATTTATACCATGAGTGGGCAATATACTCCTGAATCTGGTTCTTGTCCCTGCCGTCAATTTCATGGATTTTTGCAAGGTCTCTTCCAAGAATAACCCCGCGTGGGAACTTGAAAGAATCAGTATTGTTATAGCCTCTTGTAGGCAAATCTCCATAGACAAGATAGTTTTTGAGGCCGCCGCCATATGCAGCCCAGTCTTTATAAAATCCCGCAACGGCAAGAAGATCCG
>CAZNLS010000060.1:0-14931 GCA_964573895.1 uncultured Clostridia bacterium | reverse complement strand
TTAAGAATAGGTCTGAGATTGGATTAAATGCAAAAAGTATATTATCATCCGGCGAATTAATACCTGATGAAATCATTATAGATATGGTCAGGAACAAGTTGAATTCAGGAAAAGAAATCAATGGATATATCATGGACGGATTCCCGAGAACAATTCCTCAGGCAAAATCTGTAGCAGGTCTTAAAGCAGATGAAGAAATCGCACTCCATCTCAATGTTGATAATGATCTTTTGGAAAAGAGACTGACATCCCGGTTGTATTGTGAAAACTGTGGTGCAAGTTTTAATCTTTTAACTCTTCCGCCGAAAATTGGAGGAGTCTGTGATCACTGCGGCGGGAAACTTTTAAAAAGAGATGATGATGATTTGGAAACGGTAAGAAAGAGAATTGATATATACAATAGAGAAACAATGCAGGTTATTAATTTCTACAGGGAAAATGGGAAACTACATGAAATTAATGCATCGGGAACTGTGAATGAGATATTTGAAAAAATAATGGGTGTACTCTCTTGATCATTTTAAAGAGCGAAAAGGAACTGAAGCTGATGAGAGAAGCCAATAGAATTGTTGCTGTAGTCCTTACCGAAATGAAGGACAAAGTAGTTCCGGGTGTTTCCACATTTGAACTTGATGAGTGGGCGGAAGATGTAATAAGAAAAAACAATGCTGTACCCGGATTTAAGGGATACGGATATGGTAATAATGTTTTTCCTGCGACTCTTTGCACTTCGGTCAATGAACAGGTTGTTCACGGAATTCCTTCAAAAGATGTAATTCTTGAAGATGGAGATATTATCGGTGTTGATGTGGGGACTATTTACAAAGGATATTATGGAGACGGAGCATATACGTATACGGTGGGAGAGGTTAAAGAAAATGTCAGAGATCTCCTAACTGCATGCGAAGAATCCCTATATGAAGGCATTAATGCAGCAGTTAGGGGAAACAGAGTGTCAGATATCTCAAATGCAATAGACAAATATGTCAGAAAAAAGGGATTTGAAATCGTCAGAGATCTCACAGGACATGGGATAGGAAGAAATCTTCATGAAGATCCTCAGATACTGAATTATAATTCCGGTTTAAAAGGAAAGAAGCTTAGCAGCAATATGACACTTGCTATCGAACCGATGATCACAAACGGTGATTACAGAGTTAAAACCGAAAGGGATGGATGGACGATTGTTACTGCTGACAGGAGTCTTTCTGCTCATTATGAGCATACAATAGTTGTAACGGATAACGGTCCGGAAATTTTAACAAGGGAATAAAATGGCAAATTCAAATAAAGATGTAGTCGAAGTCAGAGGAGTGATAATTGAAGTGTTGCCGAATGCAACTTTTCTTGTGGAACTTGATCAGAATCATCACAGGATCTTTGCTCATCCGTCAGGTAAAATGCGAAAAAACAATATCAGGATTCTTCCGGGGGACAAGATACTTCTTGAAATATCTCCCTATGACATTAACAGAGGAAGAATTATATATAGGTTTAAGTAGGAGAATTTAATGAAAGTCAGAGCATCTGTAAAAAAAATTTGTAACAAATGCAGGATTATTAAAAGAAATGGTGTTATAAGGGTTATTTGCGTAGATCCAAAGCATAAACAGAGACAGGGTTAAGGAGGAAAAATTGGCACGAATAGCTGGAGTAAATTTACCTTTACAAAAAAGGATTGAGATAGGATTAACTTATATTTTCGGTATAGGGAGAGTTAAGTCAAAAGAGATACTGGAAAAAGTTAAGATCGATCTGAATAAAAAAGTTAAGGATTTGAATTCAGATGAAGTTACCAGAATAAGAAAATATATTGAAACTGAGGAAATAGTCGAAGGTGATCTCAGAAAACGGGTAAACCAGGATATTAAAAGATTAATGGATATCAACAGTCACAGGGGAAGACGTCATAAACTGGGGCTGCCTGTCCGCGGTCAAAGGACCAAAACAAATGCAAGAACCAGGAAAGGTCCAAAAGGATCAATGATCAAGAGGAAGAGGTAAGGGAGGAATAAATGGCAAAAGGAAAACCTAAAAGCAGAACAAAAAAGAAAGAAAAAAAGATAGTACCTCATGGAATAATGAGTATCAACTCAACATTCAATAATACTATTATTACAATTACCGACCAGGATGGAAATGTTTTAACATGGTGCGCCGGAGGAGTTGTGGGATTTAAAGGGTCAAGGAAATCAACTCCGTTTGCTGCTCAGCTTGCTGCTGAAAAAGCACTGAAAGATGCAGAAGTTTTCGGGGTAAAAACATTGGATATAAGAGTGAAAGGTCCCGGTGCCGGTCGTGAGAGTGCGATCAGATCTGTTGGTAATTCAAATTATAAAGTTAAATCAATTAAAGATATTACACCTATTCCCCATAACGGTTGCAGACCGAAGAAAAAGAGAAGGGTTTAAGGAGGTTTATAGTGGGAAAATATATAGGTCCAGTTTGCAGATTATGCAGAGCTGAAAGTACGAAACTGTTTCTTAAAGGAAGAAGATGCCTTACAGATAAATGCGCTTTGGAAAGAAGAAGCCAGCCTCCCGGTAACAGAGGAAAAAGAAGGAGTTTTAAGAGATCGAATTATAATGTTCAATTAAGAGAAAAGCAGAAAGTGAAAAGGTTTTACGGTCTCGGTGAAAAGCAGTTTAGAATATTTTTTAACAGAGCTGCAAAGAGTAAGGGAATCACCGGAGAGGATCTTCTTAAATCGCTCGAATTGAGACTTGATAATATAGTTTACAGGATGAATTTTGCATCTTCACGGTCCCAGGCCAGACAGTTAATTAAGCATGGTCATTTTACTGTTAACGGTAAGAGAGTTACTATCCCTTCATTTATCACAAGAGAAGGTGATGAAATTACTTTGAAAGAAAAATCAATAAAGAATGAAAGTATTACCGGGAACATCACTGGTATCAAGGGTCTTGTTGAGATCCCTGAATGGTTATTGGTTGAGGAAGATAAATTTAAAGGAAAGGTGAACAGTCTTCCTGCCAGGGAGGATATATCTCTGGATGTAGAGGAACATCTCATCGTCGAGTTATATTCTAAATAAGGAGAGAGGTTATGAATTTAAATTATCAGAGGCCTAAAAGAGTTAAAGCAGAGGAAGTAAGTGATACTTACGGAAAATTTAGTGCGGAACCGTTTGAGAGGGGATATGGGAGCACAATGGGAATCGCTCTCAGAAGAGTTTTAATGTCCCTTATTGAAGGTGCTGCTGTATCTGCAGTGAGATTTGATGGAGTGTTGCATGAATTTTCAACTATTCCCGGTGTGTTTGAAGATATATTGAATATTATTCTGAATATAAAAAACATTCCATTTCTCCTTCAGGGAGATGAGCCCAGAACCGTCAGAATTGAAAAAGCAGGCCCGGGTGAAATTACTTCCGGGGATATTATTGCTGACGGTGATGTTATTGTACTTGATAACACAAAACATATAGCATCACTTGAGGAAGGTGCATCTTTAAATGGTGAGATTGTTATAAAGAAAGGCACAGGTTATAAATTGGCGGAATATAATTTTGATGAGAATCTGCCAGTAGATTTTATCCCCATCGATTCAAATTTTAATCCCATTGAACGAGTAAAATATGAAATTACTCCGGCAAGGGTTGGAAAGAGGACGGACTACGAGAAGCTGACTATAGAGATTTGGACAAACGGAAGTATATCACCGAAAGATGCGATGGCATCGGCAGGAAAATTACTGAGAGATCACCTTTCAATATTTTTGGGCTCGAAAGAAAAAGATGTTCTGTCTATTGATGAAGATGAAGAAGGGATCAGTGATCTTGAGAAGAATATGGAATTCCTCGGGAAAAATGTTGAAAGTATAGGATTATCCGTCAGGGCATTAAAATGTCTGAAAAGATTAGGTGTAGATTATATATTTGAACTTATCGAAAAAACCGAGCATGAATTGATGAATTCAAAAAATTTCGGGAAGAAATCTCTTGAGGAAATAATTTCCAAACTTGACGATTTCAACCTTTCACTGGGCCAAAAACTTCCGGACCAAATGAAAATTGAATTTTTGGAAAAAGTTGCCAGTAATATTGAGGCAGCAGCCGAACAGGATGAACCTGCAAAGGAGTAAAAGATGAGGCATTTAAAAAGCGGATTTAAATTAGGTAGAAATCCATCGCACAGGAAAGCACTTCTCAGAAATCTTGCTGCAAGCCTGATTGAAAAGAATCGGATTGAAACTACAGTTGCAAAAGCAAAAGCTGTTAGACCGGTTGTGGAAAAGATGATAACACTGGGTAAAAGCGGAACACTTGCTGATAAAAGAAGGGCGTTTGCCTATCTTTACAGCAGAAAAACCACACATCTGCTGTTTAATGAAGTTGCACCGCGATTTATGGATAGGAACGGCGGATATACGAGGATTATTAAAACGGATTTCAGAAAAGGTGACGGAGCTGAGATGGCAATAATAGAATTTGTTGATTATAATTTTGAACCTAAGGACAAGAAAGGAAAAGACAAGAAAAAAGCGATCAAAGGAAAGTAGGCGGGCATAACTCAATGGTAGAGTATCAGCTTCCCAAGCTGGGTGTTGCGGGTTCGATCCCCGTTGCCCGCTTTTATTAATTTCAGGAGTATTAAAATGTTTAAAAAAAATGTCTTTGAAAGTAAACCGGATTCAGTTAAGCGGGAATCAACTGAAGAAAGATCGACTCTGCTTGGAAAATCAATAAAAGTCAAAGGAAATATTTCTTCGGATGAACAGATATTGATTGAAGGTATCGTCGAAGGAAAAATCAACATCAAGCATAATGTTATTGTTGGAAAGAATGGTAAAGTCAAAGCAGATATTCATGCTAAAGAGATCCATATTAAAGGGGAAGTGACCGGTAATGTATTCGCTAATGACAAAGTTGAAATATTTTCCGGCGGTATTCTTAACGGTGATATTGTATCTGAGAAGGTTGTTTTGGCAGAAGGGTCAACATTTCAGGGAAATATAGATATGACAAAAAAAGAAGAGTTGAAGCCTTCAAAAAAACCGGAAAAAAAACAGAATTCTGCAAAAACAGCAAAATAATTATTGCAATTTATTTTAATATTTTCCATAAAGTGAAAAATTGAGTTCCTGGTATTTCATTAACGATAATGTTTCAAAATCCGGCCCTGAAAACATGGCTGTTGATGAATTTCTTTTTAACAAAGCCCATAGAGAAAAAGTAGGATTTTTTAGAATTTACAGATGGAATATACCGACATTTTCAATAGGTGTTTCTCAAAAAGTTGAGAAAGTGCTTGACCTTAATTTTGTAAAATCAAATAAAATCGGGTATGTCAGGCGTATAACCGGCGGAAAAACTGTTCTTCATGATGACGAGATAACCTATTCAGTAGTATCATCTGAGAAAAAATTTTTTATAGAACACGACCTTTATAAATCTTATGAAATGATCGCAAATATTATTGTCAGATCACTTAAAACATCCGGAATTAACGCTTATCTTTCGTCAGGAAGTCCTACAATACTTTCAAAGAGTAACAATCCATGTTTCTCTTTCCCGACACCAAATGAGATTGAAGTGAATGGGAAAAAAATTGTCGGTTCTGCACAGAAGCGTGACAAAACAGCTCTTCTTCAACATGGTTCAATTCCATTTGGGATGAATTATCAGCTTTATGCAAAGGGGGCTAAGTTTAATAAAAAGATTCTAATAGAAAATATGACAACAATAGAGAATGAGACTTCGGTTGGTAAGAATGAATTTATCTTAAATTTTAAATCCAGTTTTGAGAAATTTCTTGAGGAATCATTTAAGGTATATAATTTTTCTGATGAAGATAATGATGAAATTAAAAGAATACAATTAAAATATGAATCAATGGATTGGAACCATGCCAGATAATCAGATAAATAATCTCATCTTCATTATCAGAGAATAAAATGACAAATATAAAAAATATATTCCTGAAAGAAAAAACAGGAAGAATTCTTTTTAAGTTCCGGTCATTTACTCCTCTGCCGCTGATAATTCTGATCTTTATCTTTTTCAAACCTGTAAATCTGTATTCATGGAATGCATTTTTAAATTTCATGGGGGCCATACTTATAATTTTGGGAGAATTTATCAGAATTATCTCTGTGGGTTTTTCATTCCCAGGGACATCGGGAAGAGAAAATTATCTCCGTGCGGATGAGCTTAATACAAGCGGAATATACTCAATTGTAAGAAATCCGCTATATATTGGGAATTTAATAATATATTCAGGATTGCTGTTAATATATTCTAATTTTTATGCCCTGTTATTATTCGACCTTCTTTTTGTACTTCAATACTACTTTATAATCACTTATGAAGAAAAGTTTTTGCAAAATAAATATGGAGCAGAATACAAAAATTATATGAGTACGGTTAAAAGGATTATCCCTAAATTCAGCCGGGTTAAGTCTCCGGTTAATAAATTTAATTCAAAAAAGGTTATATTTGCTGAAAATGATTCGGTTTTTAATGCTGTTTTTTTCTTTTTTATTTTGTTGATTTATAAATCGGTTCAATTCTCAAAACAAGCTGTTTTTGATGATTTATTTAAGTTTATCCCAATTGTCATCCTAATAATTTTATATGTACTTGTTAAAATTGTTAAAAAAAAATCTGTTTCAAAACAAAAATCGGAGGAATCTTAAAGACCCCTCCGATTCTATTATCAACTTATTTTGAATTAAATATTCACTTCCGTGAACCAGTATCCGTGAAGGTTACAGTTCTCAACAATTTTTACTTTTCCCGATGAAGCTTTTATATGAAACGCGGCTGCAGGGGAAATACTGTTGGCTGTAAACATAGCTCTTCCGGCATAAACATCGTTAACATAACAGTCGATAAAAGTAATAAGGTGACCTTCCGTCATCGGATGAAGTACTTCACCGACACGGACGTGGACATCTGTACAGGTCTCTTCGGGGATTAATCCGCACTGTTTCACTACTTTTACACTTGGGACATGTTTAACTTCAGCTTCCGGACTCTTCTCTTTTGATTCTGCAAAAATATTGTTGCTCTGAACAAAACTATCCCTCGGTGCACCGCAGACCGGGCATTTATCGGGAGCATCACCAAATTCAAGATGTCCGCATAATTTACACATATTTATATTCATTTTCTCCTCCTTTGATATACTGTGTACAAAAATTATAACTTATAGAAAGCTTTTTTTAAATAATTTATAATGTTTTATAAAATTTATTTTATGATAATAATTTATCGCTTAGTGAATTTTAAAGTTTTTAACAATTATGGAGGATTAATGAAAATTAACGGGAATGTTATTTCAAAAGCTGAAATTATGAATTTTTTAAAAAGCGATCTCGGTGTTATTTTTTTATTCTCAATCATAAAACTTCTAATACACTTATTCACTAATATTTTTGCAGGGTACGGGATTTTCCGTGACGAACTCTACTATTTGTCATGTGCGACTCGCCCGGATTTTGGCTATGTTGACCATCCTCCTTTTTCGATCTGGGTGCTTGGATTAGTAAGATCTATAATTGGGAATTCTGTTGTTGCGATCAGAATTGTTTCAGCCTTTGCAGGAGCGGTAACAGTCTATTTTGCCGGTAAGATTACCAAGGAATTAGGTGGAGGGAAATTTGCAATAAGTATATCTTCATTATCAATAATACTGGCTCCCATATACCTCGGGATGTTCTCAACTTATTCAATGAATTCAATAGATATAATGCTCTGGGCTGCAGTTTTCTTTTTACTTATGAAAATATTAAAAAATGAATCTGATAAAAAGTGGATAATACTTGGAGTATTGATTGGTATAGGTCTGCTGAATAAAATCAGCTTCATCTGGTTAGCAGCCGGGATTTTTATAGGATTTTTAATCTATTCAAAGGGAAAATTTTTAACAAAAAAAGCTCCATGGATAGCCGGAGTAATTGCGGGATTGATTTTCCTTCCTTTTATAATATGGAATATATTTCATGACTGGGCACACCTGGAGTTTATTAAAAATGCAATGATGTTAAAATATTCGGGGATAACGAGACTTGATTTTATTAAAAATATGTTCCTTATTTTTAATCCGGTTGCTGCTTTTGTTTGGATTACCGGCATCATATCTCTTTTATTTAGCCGAAGGATGAAAAAATTCAGAGTTCTCGGATATATTTTTATCACGGTATTCATGATTTTAATTATTAATGGAAAGAGTAAGTCGGAATATATAGCTGCAGCTATGCTACCTCTTTTCGCTGCAGGCGGAGAGTATTTTGGATCATTTGGAAAAAGAAAAAGCAGAAATTTAGTCTCAGGAATATTGATATTTTCCCTTATAGTTTCAGGTGTTATGCTTGCACCTCTTGCTCTACCTGTACTGCCACCTGAAATATTTATAAAGTATTCTCAAATGATAGGAATTGACCAGCCATCTTCTGAAAACAAAGAATTATCCGAACTCCCGCAATTCTATGCCGATATGTTTGGGTGGAAAGAGATGGCAAAAAATGTATCGATAGCTTATAAAAAAATCCCGGAAAATGAGAGAAAAAACACTATTTTCTATGGAAGAAATTATGGGCAGGCCGCTGCCATTGAATACTATTCTGACAAATATGATCTTCCAAATGCTGTTTCAACTCATAATAATTTTTATTTCTGGGGATATGGGAATAATGAAGTTAAGCATGTGATCTTTGTAGGTGGGAGTATGGAAGAGTTTAAAAAATCATTCAGAAGTGTCACTCTTGTGAAAATGCACTATGCTAAATATGCAATCCCATATGAGAATAACATTAAAGTACTCATATGTTCATTTCTGAAAAGAGATATTAGAAAAGAATGGGAACATTTAAAACATTACGAATAATAAAGATTATAAAATATAAATGATTTCAGGATAGTTTTACCGCTGTTCCATATGCAAGCAGTTCTGCTGCTCCTCCCATGATTACAGATGTTGAAAATCTTACTCCCACAACCGCATCGGCTCCGATTCTCTCCGCATCGGCTTTCATCCTGTCCAGTGCCTGTTCTCTGGCTTCAGCCATAAGCTTGGTATATTCTGATATCTCACCGCCAACGATATTCCTGAGACCTGCCATGATATCTCTTCCGATATGTCTGGCACGGATAGTATTACCTTTTACCATTCCAAGACTTGAAGAGATTTTTTTTCCTTCAATTTTGTCAATAGTTGAAATAATCATCTGTCAACCTCCTTATATGGATCTTTTTTATATGTCTTCACTCTGTCTCTGATTACAGTAATTAAAAGAATTATTACACCTGCAGAAAGAATTGCAATTGTCACTTTTGGAATAGTCTCTACTCCGCCTTCTCTGAACATTTCCAAAAGCGAATATCCGGCCAGAATTATCCAGGAGACTATTACCATAAGCAGGCCTGAAACTTTAGCCAGTCTGCTGTAGGGTGATTTCCATATTCGGTCAAGCCTGGCGTCAGGAGATTCTTCATATTTTAGTCCTCTCAAGGCTGCTGAAGATTCTTTAATTTCTTCAAATTCCTTTGCGCAATTCCGGCATCTTCCTAAATGATCATTTATGTTGACTGCTTCTTCAGTTGACAACTCATTATCTAAAAGACCCATCATCATCTCTCTGCATTTATCACAATTATTTATCATTTTTTTCCTCCTTTAATAGATATATCTCTCTAAATTTTTTTCTTGCATTATAAAGCCTGCTCATGACAGTTCCTCTTGGGATTCCAAGAATCATGGAAATTTCTTCGTATTTTTTGTTTTCAACATATTTCAATACAAGTATCTCGCGGAAATCAGCTTTCATTTTGAAAAGAATTTGCCAAAGCCGGCTGTTAAGTTCAGAGTCTTCATACTTGTCTTCGGGAGATTCTGTTTTGGCATCTTTGCGATTAAAAATTTCATATGATTTATCGGCAAGTCTCTTCTTTTTTTTAATAAAATTTAAACTTGTATTTCTGAGGATGCTGTAGAACCAGGGATAAAATCTGTTGAGGTATGTTAATCCGGGAAATGCTTTGTAGGCTTTTGAAAAAGATTCCTGGCACATATCCGCTGCATCTTCCGGATTCCCGGTGAAAGAAAGAGCATGAAAGAAAGCCTCTCTTTTGAATTTTTTGACAAGAAATTCAAAGCCGGCAGGATCCCTGTGATAAATGCACAATTCAATAGCCTTTTTTTCATTCATTCTTTTTCTTCCTGTTTACTATCATATATTATAAACCTCAGGTAAAAGAAAATATTCATATTTTTTTGTGAAGTTTTAATGTTTGTTGAAATTTAACCATTAAAGTAAAATTATATTGTTATCGACCTGGAGGGAGATATGAATCTATCAGCATGTTTCTTATTAATGTTAAAGAAATATTTTGCTTTAATTCTAATTATCTTTTTCAGCTGTTCTGCAATTACCGCAGAAAATCATGTAAAAGTCGAAAGTGTGAACGGATTGCATATATTAGAATTTACCACACCTGAAGGAAAGATATATCTCAATCTGCCGGATGATCTAAGGAAAGGAGAATTGATCTCAGGTAAACTGACACTAAGGCCATCCGGAACAGTTGGTAAGCAGATTAAGAAAAACTTGTCATCTCTTAAAAAATATTCTCTGAAATCTGTTGCAATGTCATCAAAAACAAAGGAAAAATGGGGGAAATGGAAAGTTCCCGATACTTCCCTGATGAAATTTGAATTAAGAAATTCCCGGGGAAGTGCTATTGCATTTGCTGAAATTCCCGTTGACACCTCCAAAGAGTCTTCACCTCCATCCGGTTATCGGTGCGACAAAGTATTTATTGCCGGTGGATTTTTTAATGTAAAGGGAAGATTTGATGGAGATTTTTCAAATACGGGAATTGAGATAAATAAAAAGAGTTTAGAAAAATTCGCTGAGTCAAAAAGAAAGGTTGTTGTCAAATGTCCGTCTGACATAACTGGTTTGACGCCTGTAAAAATAGAGGAACAGAATTTTACTTCTCAATGTTTCTCAAGAAGTCTCGGTCTTAAAACAGAGATCGGAAAAACTGTTCTTTTAAAGGATGAAACAACAGGGCTTAAAATTTCAGTCTCCGGATTGTCAGGGATTTCGGAAAAAATATCGCTGCAATTATATAATGAAACTCCACAAATTCTAACATTGAGCGGTGACAAGATTATTACAATTTTACCTAATGACATCGGGGAGGGTGGTTTTTTCTCTACTGACAGGACTCTGAAAGGAATCATTCCGGGGAAATTTCGTATTATCGTAAAACTTGTTTCTGAAAGGGATTGTAAGAAAATACTTTAACTGTATAATGATTTATTGCTGCGGATCAGTAAAAACACTCTATGTAAAATATAAATATGATGAGAATGGAAGAGCTTTAAAGCATCCATATCCCAAGATTGAGTTTCGCTAGGCCGGTTAAATTCTACTTGAGAAAATAAAACTTTTTCAGTTTTTGGCGTTCGATTTTCAGGGTTTTGGAAATTTTCTCTTTATCTTTTACAGCCATTTCTGTTGCTATACTATTGATTAGAACAGAAAAGGCAGACATTGATGTTGTGAAGAGTACATTTTCACGAGGAATCGGCAGAACAAAATCGGAATATTCGGAGATAGGGGAAAATTTATCATCAGAAATGGAAATAACTTTTAACCCTAATTCATGGGCAAGCTGAGCATATTCGATAGTACTTTTTGAATAGTGAAAGAAGGATAGGAAAATGACCAGATCTTTTTTCCCCAATCTAAGAATTCTCTCCTCTGGAGCTATATTTCCTTCATCCAGGCAATGAGTCTCTTTTTTTACCTGGTTGAAAATATACCGGATAAGGTTCGCAAAGACCGATGAGATACTGGCTCCGAAAGTGTAAATACGATCCGCTTCTTCTATCATGGATACAATTTTTAAAAATGATGACTCATCTGTCATGTTAATCAGTTGATTTATATTGTGAACATCCTGCTCGGCGACTTTTGAGAGGCTCTTTTTTCCGGCGATTTTATTGTCTAGTAGTTTAAAGTGCTCAAATGGATCGATGGTTTTTTTCAGTTCGCTTTTTATCTTGTTTTTGAATTGATAGTATCCTTTGAATCCAAATTGATGGGTAAATCTTGAAATTGATGCTGTGCTGACGCCGGTTTCATTAGAGATATCAGTAATTGAAATTATAGGCATCTGATCCCACTTTTTGATGAAATATGATGCAAGTTTCTTCTGAGTCCTGGAAAATCCGGGCATCCCGTTCCTGATCTGGTCTAACAAATATTTTTGACTTTTTACCATAATATAATTATACCAGAGCTAGTTGAAAACTGAAATACCTGTAAATTTAAATCGGGTTTTTAAGTTTTATACTATTTATTTGGGAAAATAAAAATAAGACCGGATGAGAATGTGATATAGGTTGCTCCGCCTTCCACAAATATATGTTTTGCCCCCAGTTCAAAGTCTACTAAAAGTTTGTCTGATAATGAATAATCTCCCCTGACCATTCCTCCTATCCCAATATCAGTATTGTTTGAAACTGTTTTTTTGCCCATATAGTTGTATTTATCATGACCAAATGAAATGACCGGACCTCCGCCATATGAAAGATTTACTTTATTATTGATCCTTTTTTTTCTTTCACCATAGAATGCCACATCTGTTCTTGTATATTTCTCGGATTCGGAATTGTAATTGTATGGATTAAAAAAGTGATCGATCATCATTACCATCCACAATGCTTTCGTAGGTTTTATCTCAACACCGAATTTCGCAAGCATACCTTTAACGTCTCCAACAGAAAGACCGGTGTTGCCGATAACACTAAGGGATAGTTTTCTCGGGTGAAGATTAACTGAAAATAAGATTAATAGAACCAAAATAAAAAAAATGTCCATTTTCCGCTTCATTTAGCCTCCTAAACATTATTGAAGAAAAATTATCTATCTTAGATATTTATTTGTCAATTTTTCCCTGATACTATTTTCTTTTTTTGGGGAAGGGTCTTCTTTTTGATTTTTTCCCCGAGATTTTTTTCTGCGGTGCTTCTGCGATTTCAATATGTGTTTGATGTCCTTTGATGAAACTTTTGTCAGCATTTCTGAGAATTTTTTTATCCTGATCTTTACGAACTTCAAAAAAGGAAAAAGTACTGAATATTTCAATCTTTCCAACTTCAATATTTTTTGTTCCTGTCATATCATTGATCATTCCTATGATGTCCGGAGGAGAGATACTGTTTTTTTTACCACCTTTCATAAAAAATCTGGTGAATTCATCACTGGAATTTTTCTTTCTGATCTTTGTTTTTTTATTCTTTTCGCTGTATGATTTTTCTATATTCAGATCAGGTGAATCCTTGTAGTAGTCAAGAAACCTGTTAAACTCCAGTGAGACGAACTGTTTTATCAATTGTTCCCTGCTGAGCCAGTCAAGTTTTTTGTATATGACATCAAGGTAAGGGTCTATTTGTGTATCGTCCACATCCACTCTTTCCATTCTGCTTATCATGTTGAAAAGTTGTTTTTCACATATCGATTTCCCATCCGGGATAGGTCTGTATTCAAAAGTCTTCTTTATAATTTTTTCAATTTTTCTTATTTTATATTTCTCTTTTTGGTGAGCAATTATAATAGAAACCCCTCGTTTCCCGGCTCTTCCTGTTCTGCCGCTTCTGTGTGTATATGCAACAAGTTCATCAGGGAAATTGAAATTTATTATATGCGTAAGGTCTTCAACGTCAAGCCCCCTCGCTGCAACATCAGTAGCAACGAGAATTTGTAGATTTTTTGACCTGAATTTATGCATTACATAATCTCTTTGTGCCTGAGAGAGGTCACCATGCAGCGAATCTGCATTGTAACCGTCAACAATCAGTTTTTCAGCTATTTCTTTTGTTTCTGCACGGGTTCTGCAGAAGACGATCCCATATATATCCGGATTAAAATCAACGATCCTCTTCAACGCCGGATATTTGTTTTTTGCCTGAACCAGGTAATATATATGTGATACATTTTCAGCTCCGGCATTACGGCTGCCGACAGTAATTTCGAGTGCATTATTCATATAATTTGAAGCTATTTCAGAAACTTCCTTTGGCATTGTAGCAGAGAACAGATAGGTCTTCTTTTTTTCAGGTGTCCTCTCAAGAATTAAATTCAGGTCTTCTGCGAAGCCCATATTTAGCATTTCATCTGCTTCATCCAGCACAAGAGAATTAATTTTTGTAATATCAATTTTTTTTCTTTTGATAAAATCAAGTAGACGTCCCGGAGTTGCAACAATTATCTGAGGTTTTTTCCTTAATTCCTTTAATTGTCCGTCGATACTTGCTCCTCCGTAAACTGCCGTAACACGAAAGTCTTTTATAAATCTGGAGTAATCCCTAAAATCTTTAGTAATCTGCATACATAATTCCCGGGTAGGGGAGAGAATTACTGCCTGAATATTTTTATTTTTCAGATCTGTTTTTTGAATGAGCGGTAATCCGAAAGCTGCCGTTTTACCCGTTCCTGTTTGAGCAAGTCCAATAATATCCCTGTCTCCATTGAGAATAGCAGGGATCACTTTTTTTTGAATAGGCATGAGTTCCTTAAACCCCATAGCCTCTATTCCCTTTATAAGAGACGGATCAATCCCATGTATCATGAATTCATCTGGATTCATTCTTACTCCTTTGCTTCGATGTTAACTGGTAATAAGATTCTTTTATATATTAAGAATAAAAATTTGAAATCAAAATTATCCGGGTACATCAGAACCTTTTTTTGATGAAATATTTTAAACTTAAAGAAAAATATCGCAGTAAATTACATTATATCCTAAAATCAATACAATTCCAAATTTAACACATTTTACCGAAACAATTATTGGGTAGGATTATGAGAAAGTTAGTGATATTATGTTCAATATTTTATTTGTTGAATAAGTTACGAAACATATGAGACTCCTAAGTTTTATTTAGGAGTAATAGA
>CAZNLS010000059.1:0-15505 GCA_964573895.1 uncultured Clostridia bacterium | reverse complement strand
AGGTGCCCTTTTTTTACACCTCTTATTGTTTACACAATTAAAATTACACTACCGAATAAAAAAATTGCTTAATATGGTTTAAGTTATTATTTCTATTATTAAACCTTTGGAAAATGTTTGTAATTGTATAAACATCTTTTATCTTTAACTTTGAGGTTAAAAAAATGGAGAAAGAAGATAATGAGAGAGTTAGTTCAGATGACATCTGGAAGTGCAATGAAACTGTGAAAAAAATTTATCGCGAGCTTTTTGAAAAACTTGGCTCCGGTTTTTTCAAACCCTTTTTTAATACCTTTCAGGCAAAGCAACAGATTTTATGTCCTGTTTCAACTTCTTACTGGGTTCGTGACGGTCTTTCCATAGGCGCCATCGCCCGTCTTTTTCCATTCCCTTTTTTTTCTAGGTATCTTGACGTCATTGCTGACAACGAGAGCATCAAAGTTGGTTCACTAGGGGAAAATATCATTCTTCTGGGCCGTCCCGTAGAAGGTCTTTTCAAAAGTACAGGTATAAAAAAGATTATACGAAAAATACGAAAGGTTCAGATAATAAAGACTCCTAATGATATAAATGAGAAAACAATTATTGTGAATGGGAAGAAATATATTCCTAAGGCAGATGAAAAGACAGATATTCCTTATGAGGACTATGGAGTTGTAGGCAGATATATTTTCTCAGATAAGATTATTATTCACATATATGGCTGTCGCTCTTTGGGGACCTACGGAAGTTCTCTATTTATAACTTACTATAATAACCTTGTTCATATTGAACAGATTCTTTCAAAGCTGAATTTCTTTAATGGTGAAATTGAAGATAATATAGAAATACTGGTAAAAGTAACTATCGAAGAAGGCGGTGTGCAAACACCGGGAATTGAGTTGAAAGAAATTTTTTATGGAAACCAAAGTTATAATGTTCTGGAGCAGAGATGGGTTAGTCAGGTTTGGGAGTATGATCATATTCACGCCTGTGCAACTTCGTTAAATAAAGATCTTGGTAAAAAACTGATTGAGCATACAAGGGCTCGTTCATTTTACTTTACTGAGGATATATTTGATATTGATTTTAAATTGAAAAACAAAAACATTGTAGTAAAAATAAATAATAAAAACGGATGGAAAACAATTCAGCCCAAAGAGGCGGCTCTTCTTATTATCATTATGAATTTGACAGAAGGAAAATCCGTTAATGAGAAAAAAAAAGTGTCAATAAAAGAGATCAAGTCGGAAGCAGAATCCTGTGGCTTCGATGTGAAGCGGCTTGATAAGTATTCAGTTTTACAGTTCTATAAAGCAAACCGGTAAAACTAATTTGATATTAAAGTGTCTGAAGAGAGTCCTCTATTAGCTTGAAGAAGTTCGAAGGAAAATATCCCGCACTTATCTACATCAACCAAAACAATATTATCTGCAATCTTAAAAAAATCAGGATTTCTATAATATAAATCAGTTAAATTATCCTCTATATTGGTTCTCAGGATTTTCTTCAGAAATCTGGCGCCATAATTTGAATCAACTGAAAGTTCTAAAAGTTTATTTTTTGCTGTTGGAGTAAGCTGTATATTTATTGCCCATTTTTTGCAAAGCCATTCCCAGTCAAGGTTAAATATTTCCTTTACATTGTCTTCTGAGAGTTCATTGAAATATATGATTTCATCAAAGCGTGCCAATGTCTCAGGCCTGAAAAAATTATGCAAAAACTTTTCTCTGTTTTTTTTCTTTTCATCTTTGACGAAATTTTCTTTGTCTCTCAATTCAAGAAAACCAATCTTGTTATAGCTCTCAGTCCATTTGTTTCCAAGATTAGTGGTTAGTATTATTATTGCCTGAGAAAAAAATATTCTGTATCCGTGAGAATTAGTTAGAGTCCCTTCATCTAAAAGCTGCAAAAGAATATTGAATATATCAGGGTGAGCTTTCTCTATTTCATCAAAGAGAATTATTTGATGCTGATTATGAATCAATTTGTCAAATAATCCAGGATCATTATATCCAATGTAACTTGGAGGGGAACCTGTTAATTTTGTTATGGTATGCGCTTCAGAAAATTCGGAACAGTCTATCCGTATCAATCTTTCCTTTTCTCCAAAGAGAAACTTCCCCAGCTCTTTTGCAAGGAGAGTCTTCCCTACTCCTGAAGGTCCTGAAAAGATGAATGAGCCAATTGGTTTTTTGTCAACTCCGGCTGCACTCTTAGTATGTATGCTTTTTCTTTTGATGATTGTAGAAACCTTGTTTATCGCTTCACTTTGTCCTTTTACAGACAATTCGAGTTCAGATTCCATAGCAGATAATTTTTTTAACATATCATCATCTGCAATTTCCGTTATGTCAGTTTTCCCTGTCCAAATCTTTATAGTTTCTAAAAGGTAATTATTTGTAAGGAATGGAAGTTCATCTTTTTGGGAAACCGGCTCTGAACCGGAATTTAGATTTTCTTCTTCCCGATTCATCATAGATGCTGCTTCATCCAAAAGATCTATTGCCTTATCAGGGAATCTTCTGTAGGGCAAATATTTTTGTGATAACCCTATGGCTTGATCAAGTGCTTTTTCTGATATTATGCATTTATGGAAATCTTCAATAAGTGTTTTTATCTGCTCCAATACTTTAAATGTATTAGTCGCTGATAATTCATCAATCCATATTGGGACAAACCGTCTTGTAAGAGCAGTGTCATTTTGAATCTTAGCCCAATCAGTAGGTGTTATTGCCGCTATCAATTTTATATCTCCGCGGGCAAGAGCAGGTTTTAGCATTGAGATTATATCGGATGAGTTTACAGCTTGATTTGTCAGAAGAGACTGAAATTCATCTATAAAAATAATATATCTCCGGTCGGATTTGCAAAAATTAAGTATGTCTTCAACTTTTGCTTCTAAATCACCTCTCATTGCAGAGTTTGAAGCAAGTGTTCCTGTATTTAAAGAATAAATTCTACTTTCATTAAGAGGAAAAGAGAGAATTCCCCCTGAGACTATTCTCTGTGCAAGACCTTCGACAACTGCAGTTTTACCTACTCCCGGTTCACCTATTAAAAGGGCATTTCTTTTCAGATATTTTCCTAATATATCAATAAGTCTGTTTGTTTCCACTTCTCTGCCAACCACACAATATTTTCCCTTCAATGCCTCTTGTGTAAGATCAATCATCTCTTTAAAAACCGGTAGGGCAGGTTTTGGAGCTAACTTCGTTGTTTGTGAATCTTCTATAAATTCATTCTCAAATAATAGTGACTTTAGCACTTTGTTTAAAACAATCTTAAATTCATCATCTCGTGACGACTGAATTTCGCGAGACAAGCCATCTATTATTTTCCATTTTGAATCAACAACTGCTCCTGATTTGTTAAAAAGATATTCGAGCCCAATATCTTTTCCATTATATTCAAGCCCTTTATCTAAAAGACATAATATGCACGATTCGTTTTCAATAACGAAGCGCAAATCACATTTATCTTTATTGAATGGAGGAGATGATATTTTAAGACCAAAAAAATAAATATTGTTTTCATCAACTACCTTAATTTTGTTAGATTTGCTTTTAAGCTTATTATATATTTTTTCTTTAATCTGAAATCCTTTTGCAGTCATTTTATTAATCCTCTTAATTATCAAAATATGTTCAAATAGAATCTTCTTCTAATGAGATGCTTACGAGTTCTTGTTGAAAAGGATCGATAAGTTCAAATCTTGTAGAATTAATCCTGACAAAGTTCCAGCCGGAAACATGGTGATGGTTTTTATCTTCTTTTATTTTTGTTTTGTCGTTATAATTGTATTTTTTTATTAACTCACTGCGCAGAGTTGCTCTTGTCCCTTGTGGAGCCTGAAGATTATTTCGATAATACTGAACATCAGAATCCTTTAAGATTATTGAGTCGTTAACAAACCCGGCATCTTTCCATATATTCCAGATGGATTCTTTTTTATTATTGCTATAAGTGTGGTATGAAAGGTCTAAACAGAGAAATTTATTTACAAGATACTTGATCTTCTTTAAGTCTTTAATCGAGAAAGGTGTTTCATACAAAAGACATTCAATTCTTTTGATTTGTTCCCCTTCTAAAGCATCTAATAAGTCATATATCGGTACATCTATTGATGAAGAAAGTCCTTTTAAAAATTTTAAAACTGCAGAATTAACATCAGATTCTTTCTTTTCCTTCAATGCTTCAAGTCTTTTCCCTGCCTGATTTAATAAAATAGATATTTGAAGTAATTTATTGAATTCAGTAAATCCATTGATACCTTCTGCCTTGAGAAGGTGGGAATAATAAAAGTGTTTAATCGCATAATCCAAAGTTCCTTTTAATTTTTCTCGTTGTCCGGTTTTCAAGGATTCTAAAACATATCTCCATAGATTTATTGCCTTGTTAAATAATGGATCTTTATCCAGTTCCTTTTTGCAGGAAAAATAAAATTTTTCAGCTATTCTGAGATAAAAGTATTGGATTTCAACAGCAGTGAGTTTTTCATGCTTATTATTTAAGGAAACTTTGTACTTTTGTCTCAGGTTAATATCTTGATTTATAAGTTGTAAAGTATCAATGGGTTCACTTAATAATTTTAGTTCATCTAATGAGAGAAATTCTTTTTCAATTGCCATCAACAATAGATAGTGAGGAATAAAAGAGAGCAGAAAGGATGTATCTGAGCGGTTACAGTCTCCATTAGACATATGAAAACGGCGACCATATTTAGGTAATCCTCTTGCAAGATTTTCTTTCCTTATGTCAACTATAGGGTGAAACCCTCCATGGCAAGTTTCTGAAGTTAAACAGTTAATAAAAAATGCTCGTGGTGAAAAAGCAAAACCTGAACCTTTTTCAGTAAAACAGCCACTTCCTCCAATAATAGGCATAGTCACGAAAAACGGCAACAATATTAACAACTTATCATCAGGAGTGTGGTTAGCTGACCAGAAGTTTCGATGAAGACCGGATGTGCGAGAGTTGGCAGAATAGATATTGCCATAGTCAGTGGAGGAATGGACTATGGCAATAGTAGTTGAAGGACTTTTCGCGTGGTTGCAGCGGGTATTTATTTCATCAGTTGCGGACAGTAAGTGGTCAGACAAAAGCCTATCGCAGATTAACATTTCATAGAAACTGCGGGATTCTGCTGTTGCTGTTTCAATATATTCAGTCATTTCCAAGTAGTAGAGACCCCATGGAAGGAAGCCGCCTTTTTTCTGAAAAAATGGAATAAATGGGCTTTTACCCGGAAATTCATCAACAATACACTCTGCAAAATATTGTTTGTTTAAAGGTGTTAAAAAGCGTAGTGAAAACTCCTTTTCAATTCCCATAAGGTATTTTAAGGGTTTTTGATTCATTGAGCGCCTCTTTGCCTGTAATCTTCAAGATTTTGTCCTTCGAGTATTGTTGATATTTCTTTCAAGGTTGATGCGGACATTTTTTTTGCCTTCTTCCTGATATCTTCTTCGCTACCGTCATCCAAATCCATGCAAAAGTCATCAATTTCAATTTGTGCATGCTCAGAAGTTTTTTCTCTTCTCTTTTTTAGTCTTTCCACTTTTAATACCTCCTATGACTGGTAATTAGGTTAAATTGTTGTTAGAATTATCTTCAACAGAACCAAAAACATTGAATAATTCTTCCGGACTCGAAATTCCTTCTAAATTACCAACATCTTTTTTTGTGAAAGAAAGCGGATTTCCTAAAGAAATAACCTTATTAAAATAAGTGTTTGTTGCTAGTTTTAATTTAAACCAATCTATATCTGAAAAACTGTCGCCAAACTTCTGAATGACGTTTCCCCTAAACCAGTCACGAGATTCTTCAGGTGGCTTGCAGACGGCATATGCAATTTCAGCATCTGAGATTATTTTTTTCTTGGCGAGACCTTGATCTATAATACATTTTTTGTTGATGGAGACTTCAGGATCGATGTTGTGATAGTTTAAATCTATAAGTGCAGCTTTTTCATATGCTGATAAAGAACGGAAGTTGTTTTTATCTCCTGCTGAAGAGAAAAAGTTATCTAATATGTATAGTTTATTTGCCCAGTCGGTTTGTCCTACAAAAGGTGAAAAATCAGGGTCATTCTGCTTTGAGACGGTAATTAGTGTAACGATAAGTGATGAAGCTATATCCATTGCTTCTTTGTAGTCTGGCACAATCAAGGAAAAATCTCCGAAGTTTTTTTCATACCAGAAAATATACTCATTAAAAAAACAGTGAATTTCAGCAAGAAGCTGTAAACCCGATATCTCTTTGCCATTTGCAAGTCTTACATTGTTCTTCTTCAGAGAGATATCAGCACCTATTATCTTTATTGCGAATATTGGATCCTGAAAATCAAAATCGGGCACCGCATATAATCCCAGAGACGAAGCAACAAGAAGACTTGTTAAAATTTGAAGATAAACAGCTTGTACAAATGCTGCCGGTTCGGCTGAATTCGACAGTGTGTCAAAAGGGATATTGTGAAGACGGGAAAGTCCGATTTCTATTTTGTCATCAAGTTTAAATGGAGTTGTACACAAGCTTTCATTGCGCGTGTTGAAAACAGGTCTTTGAAAGGTTGTTTGTATTCCGCTTACCGATTGCAGAGAATTAAATCTGTCTCCGAATACAACATAAAACTGATTGTTTTTATGATTCTTTTTTACTTTGCCCGCTCCTGTTAACAAAATAGTTGATGCCACAAAGGGAATATAAAGTCTTGTAATAAGATGTTTGGATTCATTATTAAGTCTTTCAAAAATAAACTTCGGAAGAAGAGTGTTGAGATGGTTTCCCCAAAAATTCCCCTGCCTGTCCGAATTTGAATCAAATCCCTCTATTTCTTTTCCTGAAAGAGCTTCAGCTTTAATTCTTGCATCATTAAATATTTTTCTAAATGCCGAAGAATAAGCTATTAGCTGTTTTGCTGATTTACAAGTGGGACTGCACCCCTCCACTTTTGATAGATCGATATAAACGCAGCCTCCGTTGATTAACCATATTCTATACCAGTCATTGCACGATTCTGTAGTGTCTAATAAGGAATTCCAGTAATAAGACTGTGCTGTTATAGGCAAAGAGCAATTATCTTTTCCTTGAACTCCGTTTATATGTTTTAAGATTAAAGGAGCTGCTTCATTGTCACTCATAGCAGTGCCTTTCCCTTTAAACTTAAACATATTTTCACGATCAAAGCCTATATAGACCGGTATTCTCATCATAGCTTCAATGGTGTTAATTTTATTTTTTTTATTAAGCTTCATTTACATATCCTCATATACTTATATTTGTTGTTTACCGGAGCTTGCATCTGCTTAATTTCTTTAACCTCATTGTCTCTGCTGATATCAAGATCAATGTAGTTTCTATAGTTGCTTAAAGTTATTATGTTGGAGCTGATGAAATCCCGGTAGTCCTCGTCTGCAAGCTGTAATAAGTAGTTGACATCTACCTGCGTATCTCCGGTTTCAATACGGTATTCCATTTCACTTTTAAACTGGGTGAATAATCTCTCTACAAGAGCGCCATTTGTCCTGAAAAAATCTTTTAGAAAAACCGGGACTCTTTCTCCATTAGTAAGCAAGAGTTCTAAAATCTGATTTTTCTTCTGACAGGAAAAGATATGGTCAGCTAATGAGTGGCTTAAGTGTCGTGACTTAGAATCAACATCATTTGCATAATGCATAGTTATCTCAATAAAAGAATTCCTGTCCGGTTTTGGAATATTGAGTTTGAGAGGGAATCTTCTTTCTATTGCAAAATCCAAAATATCTGCTGAATTCGTTGTACCGATGACCATTATTGTTGGGGGCAGATCATCCATCAGTTTTAGGAATTCTCCTAAAATAGATCTGTCTGCAGAAGATGAATTCAGATAATCGCTGTTTCTTGATCCCGAAAGAAATGAATCTATTTCATCTATGAAAATTATCACGCATTTTGCTTCTTCTTTTGCAATTTTTGATGCTTCTTCAAAAATTTTATTTATTATGCGTTCCGATTCTCCATAAAACTTATTCTTTACATCTTTGACTTTGATAAATAGAAAATCATCTGTTACAAGAGGAATATCTGATTCAACAGCTATAGATATGATGCGATTGACTATGGCTCTTGCAAGAAAAGTTTTTCCACCGCCTGAGGGTCCAGAAAATAGTACTCCCTGTGGAGTCTTTTTTGAATGATTACCGGTTTTAAGCTTTCTGATAAATGACCGCAGCAAGCGACGCTCAAGTGATTCTTTTTGTTCGGATAATCCTTTGACATCTTCCCATAAAACATATTCATCATCTTCGAGAAGATAGTTTTTTATGAAGTTGTAGTCTGACAGGCGTTTTCCATTATCTGTTATTTTTTGATGGGCAATACTGTATGCCTGATCTACGAGAACTTTATCTCCTTTTGATACTTGAATGCCGTTAAAAAGCGTAACCTGTACTAATCCGTTGGAAATATCATTCTCATCATCAAATTCTCTGTCTCCGTTAAGTGAAACTAATATTTCATGTTTGTTAAGAATTGACTTCACAGTTGCTGTTTTTCCGGAAAAAAAACTAATTCCCTCTTCAGAAGCTATGTCATATAAAATGTTCTTATTAGAAAGATATGCCCACATTCCGGGCTTAATTAAGTTTTTATCAACATCCTTTGATATCTTGACAAGCAGGGGCGATCTTCCATTAGGCATCCTGACAAGGGCACAGCCATTCTTCGCTATTGACATTACCGGTGCAGTGGAAGAAGGAGGTTCTGAAAGCTCGTCTATAATATCATTCAGCTTGTGATTAAGATTTTTTAAATGGAAAACTACATCTTTCAGGAGCTCCGGATCATTACAGGACATAATAGATTTAACAAAATGCTTGTCATCAGAAAATTTATTTTCTTTCATTCTGTTTACTCCTTATAAATATAGAAGCCGTTGGTTTGTGAAATCTCGCCGTCTTTCCAGCAGTACATTGCTGTTTTGGGCATCTTTTTAAAGGGTACAAGAATTAATCCAACATTATAATTTTCAAAGAAATTGTCTTCGTAATTAAAGATATCTGTAATGCTCATTTGAGGATTTATTACACACTTTTCCGGGTCAAGAGATGCTGTAGTGCATGATTTGCATTTTTCTGAGAAAAGAGGGTGAAAATGGAACATCCCTCCACAGTTTTGCCCTTCTTCAAAATTTTTTCTTATGGACGCAAGACCGTCTGGAGTAACTGATAGCGAATATTTGCTTGACTGGAAATTTTCAAATTTTATGGCTTTTTCAATCTTTGTCATGAATTTCTTTGAATTCTTTTCTCTGAATACTCTTCCTACCAGTAATCCTCCGTGTTCATTTTCTATTGATTTTGAAAGTTCTATAATAGATTCCCATGCTTCTTTTTTAATGAATATCTTTCTCCCTGTTGCCTGAGGAGAGCCAATTGTTTTCAATATATTGATTTTAGAAGCATCTGAATCGGGGTAGGAATTTATTGCGCCCAATTCCAACCCGTTGTCTTCAAAAATTATGCCTATATCTTCACATTCTTCATCTATGGGATTCTCCTCAATACTTGCGGACTCTTCTATGGAAAGAGGAGTACATGCAACGTGAAAGTTGAAAGTTTTTTCAGTACCACTATTCTGCACCAATTCCTCGTAATTATCTTTTTCACGGAGATATAACCTGTATGCAAGAGTTCTGAAGATGGAAAGTGGATAATACTTTGAAAATACCTCAGTATTGTTTGAAATCAATACTACTTGAATCTTTTTTATCTTTCCTGAAGATTCATTATTTTTTTCAAATACGGGATAAATATTGAAATTATATGACCCATGTTCAGGGATAAGCCTCATATTCTCTTCTGCACAAAACTTGCAGTCGTATTTAATATTTTTGAATGCCTTGTCAGAAATTATTTCTGTAAACATTGGCTTGCCGGAAGAGCCGTTATTGTAAAGCTTCACTTCCCACTTAAAAGTGCTTTGTTGTATAGGTATAGACATAATATTAACTCCTAATTACTATTAACTATTGGTTTAAGTGGCAAGGGCCTGCCAATAGCCCCTGCCTAAAAAACAAATAAATTATCCGGCTGCTTCGAGTTTTGGCACCAGCGTTATTACGGGTTCTTCACCGGTTTCGGAAAACTCCTTAAGACTTGTTTCAGCTATTGTTTTGTCAGGCTCAAGAAGTTCATCTCTATCCTGAAAAAAGAGTCCGTAAGATTTTCCATCTCCGTCAACCATTGACTTCTTTGCAAAAGCCTTTGAAACTGTCTCAACTGTTGCTGAAACAGGGATTTTGGCTAATGGGAGACCTTCCTTTGCCGGATTTTGCTGTCCCCAGTGCTGGTTAAATCTAACATTAATTGTTTCCTTTTCTGTCTGCTGATTCTTCATAATTTTCACCTCCCTCCGCTTAAGTATTAATTGTTTGTTATTGCCTTTAACCACCGTGAGGCAACAGTGTTACTTATTCCTATTGCCCTTGTTTCGCTGAAATTTTCTTCAAGGAATCCAAAAAAATTGTAAAGGTACTCAGAAAGGGTAACTCCTTCATTCCCCTGTATGTTGGAAATATAATAAAGCCCCTTCTCCAGGAAACTTTCTGTTGAATCAATTGACGATATTCCTCTTACAAAAGGAACATTGTTCATGATGAGTAGAAAAGTTGATACCTCTTTTACTGAGAAATCATTTTTTACAACTTCTCTCTCATTCAATACTTCTGCTTCAAGATGCGGCAATCCACCAAACTGAAGAATTACATTACCCTGAAAAGTTGGATAGTTTTTAGCTGAAATATGAAAAGAATCCTTGTCCCATTGGTTTGCCTGCCAGTTAGTATTATTCTTAAAAAAAACTTCAATTTCTCTTTTAATAAAAGATTTTTGGTCATCTGAAATAACCGGAATTGTACGATTAATATTTTCTCCATCAGCTAAAAGAGAAAAGCTGAGCAGTAATTCCTTCCATCTTTCAGATATGAACTTTGTTTCCACAAATTCTGCGACAAAGCACTTTGAAAGTTTTTTATCCAATGCAGGTTTGATTAGTGAACTCACGGGAACAGAAGTTAAAAAATCTTCACCTTCAAGTTTTCTCATCTTCCCGCTAGGAGCAGAAATACGTACCTGATAAAAAGTCCTTTTTTCATCTATTGTTTTAGAAGAGATATGCACTATGCCTCTTTCTTTAAGTTGAAGAGTGTACTCAGTTGCATTTATTCTTGTCAGAGTTCCGAAATTGTTTATGCAATTTTTAAATTCTTTTTCTTTCAATTTATCTTTTTCTTTCATTAGTAAATAATTTCGATATCAATTTCTTCTTCAGACGATGTTTCCGTGTTGATTGAATTACCATTTAAAAATGTTTTGTTGTCAGTTGGAAATTCCTGCATGTGGGCTCGTGCCCATTGTGCAGTACGGGGATTAAGTGCATTTTGCTCAATGTTGATGGTCTTAAAGCGTAGTATCTCGATTAACTGATGGACAATGAAAGCCAGACTGGTTTTTTTTGCAGAGTAACTTCTTTGAGTTGTGTAGCAGATTAAGCCTGTTTCTTTTGAAACATTTGGATTAGCGATAATTTTATTGCTTTTTAAAATTTGAATTACCGGCGGTTGAATTGGATACTCAGGGGTAAGAAAAATACTTATTTCAATATTGATTTTTCCCCCTGTTATAATTTTGCCTGATTCAGAATTTTCAACACAGGTCTTTAATCCTTTTACTTCCAAATAATAAATATAAGGAGGATTACCCTCTTTTTTTACAATGGATACGAAATCAGAATTAGAAACAGCATTTATAAGCTCTTTGTGTTCTTTAATCAGTCTTCTTTTGATTGGATTCCTCTTCATTTTCATCTCCTGTGTTAAATTTCTAAATAATATTTTTCCCCTCTCTCACCTTTTGATACTTCAATTAACTCTCCAGAAGGCAGATTCAGAGAGGTTAACGGGCGACTTAGGATTTCACTGGGGAGACTATTAATTATTAGTGATCTTGCAGATTCGATTATTTCAAGTTCTCCATCACATTCACAAGAGAGTGACAAGCATCCAATTGTTTTGAAGATATTTTTCTTTTTTGCTCCGCAGATATTGCATACCGCAGTGATGGCAATTGATTTGTCAAAGATAAGATTGATATCGCTACTATCAGATATGTTTGCGGCAAGGTCGCATAGATCTCCTAAAAGAATCTCATCAACGGTGTAATCAACTTTGACAATATCTTTTTTATCTATAAATGGATGATAAAGAATGCAGGAATCGGCTGACGAAGGGAGTTTTAATTTATCTATATGATGCTCCATAAGGTCAATGCGAAGTTCATATCCAAAAGGTACTTTTTCTTTTAACTTTGGGAGGTAGTACTTTATTATTTCATTGGCACCGAACACACCGGCTAACTGACCGATTGAGTTAAGCTCAGGGGCACTTTCATTTTCGGCGGTTGCCTTTCTTGCACAGGGAGTGTGAATCTTGATTTTTTTAAAGTCATTTTCCAATAATGAACAGCAATAGCTTCCGATTTTATCGTTTTTTTGATGTGAATAAAACCTGAGTGAGATTTGCATTAATCTGCTGTCAACGTTTATGACGAGAGCCGGTATTTGAAGTCTCTTACAGCGCGAAAGGAGATTTACTTTTGCAAGGTCATTGTCGAGACAAGAGATAACCATATCAAAAGTATTTAGATAGCCGAGACCAATATCAAAGGAAACATCGCCTTCTATGGCATTTATGTTTGTGTTCGGGTTAATAAACTGTAGATGAGCTGCTATTGCATTAACCTTGGAATGAGCTCCTATGTCATTCTCTGTAAGCAAATTACTTTTTGCAACATTGTGAGGGAGAATATCAGAATCCTTATCTATAAGGCATAACACTCCTTTTGAACAGAAATTATTGATAACTAAAGAGGCGCATAAGGCTTCTCCGACAAATCCTGTCCCAGCGATAAGAAGATTTGCCTCTTCAAAACTTTTGGCTCCCTCATTGCCTAAATAAGGGAGCTTGTTCCTTTTAAGGAATTTATCATTTCTCATTTTATTTGTTTCCATGTCATCATCCTGCCTCAAATATTTCAGGTGTCCATTCGTAAAGGCCGTCGTTTTCAATAATGATGCCGCATTCAGTGCAGTGGCTCTTGTTTGAGTTTTTAAGAAATTGAAAGCACTCTTCATGATAAAATTCAGAGCAAGAATCATTAGGGCATTGAAGAACCTTTACTCCTGAATTGATTCCCTCAGAACAGACCGGACAACTGCTATATGCAGAGTTATGGTTTTCTAAAGAGAAAACCTGAGTAGCTGATTCAGAGCTGAAATAGAATCTTTTGACTTCTGAATGGTCTGGAAGATGTATTCTAATACAGTCCTTATCGTTGAGTTTCTTAATCCTTGTTTTTAATGGGGAGCCGTTTATGAAAACCAGATTAGCGAAAGAGATAAGAAAATATTTTGCGCTTTCGAAGGAGATGATTTCTACGGCACTTTTATTTGCTATTTCTAAATGTTGAGGCATATCTATTACAATCTTTCCGTCTTTATCAATAACAGTTTCGGCTGAATCACATTTAAGAGTAAATGGCTCCCAGCTGCATGAATGCTTGCCGTTATTTAAAACTTCATTTTGAAACCACAATGTCGCCATATCTCTTATCCTCAAAAAACTTTGAATGTTTTCCCGAATATTCTCCTGTAAGTAGCTGCATAACCCCTGTCCTTCCAGGACTGCGATGCCTCGTAGTCGTTGATTATTTTAATATGCCTCAGGCATAACAATGCCTTGTAAATTTTAAGAAAACGAATCTGAAGTTCCATATACTTGCTAAAGTCTGTTTTTCTTTCCTTCACCATATTCCCTATTTCCTCTTGAAAAAGAAAAGGCGGACATCATTTCTTCTGATGCCCGCCTTCAGCTTCCTGACCAGCGGTACTTTAAAACTTACCGATCTTTTTTACTTCTTCAATTATTTATGAATGTTGGTATGATTCTACATTCAATTATCTTCCAGTTCTGGATTTTAATTTTGACCATCCCATCTGATACATACGCATATTTACAGTTAAGATTGCTAAGAATGGTCATTACATCTTTGCTGCATTTAATAATTTCAAAGCTCTCATTTTCCCGTATTGCAGCCCACGGTGTAATCTCTTTTATAATGTAATTATTGAAAGAAATATTAATGCCTCCGAATTCAATTTTAAAAATATTTTTATTAATATCATGAAGTGAATGAAATAGTGCTGATGCCTGCATTTTTATATCCTCATTTTTAACAATGCTTTGCATATATCAAAAACTATTACATTGTGCTAAAGAGTTAAAGCAAAAAAGCTATTTGAAATTTTTTTGTCTTGGCAACTTTTTTTCGGGATTTTTAAAACTTGGCAACTTTTTGAATGCTGAAAAAATTTCTTTTCTTTTTTACTATACTTTTTAAGAATAGATTAAACTCTGTACAGGAAGTGTATAAAAATTGGATTTTTAATGTTTGCGGGACATGTTTTTAAAAATATCATTATTAAGTGCAAAGTATATTTCATAATTAAAAACATCGAAGTATGCCCTGAGAAAAATCTGAAATCTGGAAAATCATAAATAAAAGACTATATTGAATTTTAGATAACAAATATCTAATGAAGATATTGTCCTCATTTTCGGAGATATTTCCTGTTTATATTTTATTAATAATGTGAAAGCAAATCTTTAATTTAAAGATTCCTCAAATTCAAACCATTATTAATAAAGGAAGTTAAATCAACAAAATAAAGGAGATAAAAAAATGAAGTTTCAGAAAATTAATATTGGATTGATGTGTTTTATAGCAGTCTGCATCGCTTTGGTGTTTTTAACAAATGCAAAAAAAAATAAATCACCTGATATAAAAAAACTTTCTGTTACAGTGATCAAGAGTAGTTCAGGTTTGGTAAACTCAGGTGAAACTGTGCATAAGGATAAGGCAGGAGAGTGGACTCCAAAAAATGATGTGGCAATTTTTGCAGTTTCTATTCCTGAACAAACCGATGTTGATTTGTATACAGATATTGAAGTAAGTACCAGCCCCGAAATGTATCAAACGAATGGTCATATTTTTCGTGCAAAATATTCCGGTCCGGGATTATATGACTATGGCGCAACATCTGGAAGCACATATATCGGTTCTAATGTTACTACCACAAATATAACTTTTCCCAGTGGGGTTGCTATAATAGTGAAAAAAGGTGTACCCGTTTATGTACATCTTGATGTGAGAAATCAGAGCTTAGTTGATATTAATGTGGACCAGGATTGTTATCTCTATTATACAAGGGTAAAATAACTTGGGTCAGGTTCTGCATTATTACATTTTCTCTGTCCGGCTTTTTTCTGGCGAATATGTTCATTACTTTCAAAAATCTCCTTATCTTGATTGCATCTTTTGTATGAGTTTAACCAATTGCATTCTCAATATATTTTAGTAACCAATGAATAAGTAAATGCAATAATAAAATTCTTATGACCGTCAGAATCGACCTATTCTTAAAACATCAC
>CAZNLS010000058.1:0-16339 GCA_964573895.1 uncultured Clostridia bacterium | reverse complement strand
CTGGACCTGAGATTTAAACAGGCGTTTTCAGTTGCCTTGCCGTTTAGATCAGCTCCGGAACTGGCAGCCGTCGGTGAAGTGTTTGCTACCCTTGTCGTGTTTGTTGATTCCAGCTTTATCCTGCTTTCATCAACAGAAAATATTTTTGAAACAATACCCCGTATCTTCTGGTTTACACCCTGTCCCATCTCAATTGCACCGGTGCTTACAGAAATGCTGCCGTCAGTATAGATATGGACAAGTGATCCCGCCTGGTTTAGGATTGAATTGGTAAACGAGATTCCGAATGTAACCGGGATCATTTCCAATCCGCACTTTTTTAATTTTTCCTTCCTGTTGAATTCGGATATCTCTTTTTTTTTATCCTCAAGTGCTGCTATCTCGCTGCATCTTTGCCAGGTCTCACGTATGTTACAGTTCTTAACAGCCATTCCGTATGGAAAGAGATCGGATTCTTTGAGAAGATTTTTTTCTTTCACTGCAATCGGATCCATTCCCGCTTCAAGTGAAACTCTATTTATAGCCGACTCAATCACAAAAACAGCCTGTGGAGCTCCGAAACCCCTAAAAGCTGTGAAAGGCGGAAGATTTGTATAAGCACTGATTCCCGTGATCCTCACATTCGGGATATAGTAAGAATTGGTAGCGTGGAACATTGCCCGTTCCATTATTGCAGTGGAAAGATCGGCACATGCTCCGCAACTTTGAAAAAGGGTCACTTCGTATGCAGCAATTTTCCCGTCTTTTTTTAACCCAATTTTAAAATCAGATGAAAACGGGTGCCTTTTGCCTGTTATCGTTATATCCTGTCTCCTGTCAAGTACGATCTTGACAGCTCTTTTGGTCAGGAGTGCTCCCAGTGCAGCCATTACCGCCCATGGAGTTGCCTGATCTTCTTTTCCGCCGAATCCTCCTCCAAGTCTTCTCACATCGACTTCAATATCATTCATCGACATGCCAAGAACACGTGCAGTAACCCTCTGTACTGCCGTTGGAGACTGGGTGGATGAAAATATCCTTATTCCTCTGTTCTCAATGGGAAAAGCTATCGACCCCTGAGGTTCCATGTAGAAATGTTCCTGGGCTCCTGTCTCCGCAGTCCCGCTAACAATATAGTCACAGTCAGCCAATGCTTTATCAAAATCTCCAATGGAAAATATCCTGGGGGGAGTCAGGAGCATCCCTTTATCATATGCTTCCCTTGGATCTGTTACAGGTGTCTCTTCTTCAACTTTCAATCTGATCTTCTCAACACCAAGTACCGCATTTTCTCTGTTATCCGCAAGGACAAGAGCAATTGGCTCTCCTGCAAATTTTATGTGATTTTCCGCGAAAAGTTCCTCATCCTCAATAATTGTTCCTATCTGGTTCTCCCCGGGAATATTATTGTGGTCAATGATTTTATAAACTCCCTGAACTTTTAATGCTTCCGAATAATCTATATCAACAATCTTTCCACAGGCTGTATCAGAGGTCAGAATTGCTCCGAAAAGTGAACCTTCGGGCAGATCCATATCATCAATAAACTCGGACTCACCCTTTACATGTTTTAACCACTCACTATTTTTCACAGTAACCTCTCAGGATCAAATTCTTCCGGAAAAAGAACCGCAAAATGTGAAATAATAAGCCTCTTCAATAACTCTCTTTTATAAATATCACTTCCTCTTATGTCAGAGATCGGAGATATATTTTTATCAACTTCATTTAAGAGTATTGAAACAGTATCTGTGTTAACACTCTTTCCTATAATCTTTTCAGCACTTTTATTAAGAGAAAGGGGAACAGGTGCAACACCACCTGCGGAGAGTGAACATAAAACAATACTTCCATCATCAATTTTTAGTTTAATTGCACTGTTGCAGCTTGCAATATCAAGATGCTTCCTTCTTGATACTTTCTCAAAGTTAAAAAACTCAGATGAACCGGGTTTTTTAAACATTAAAGTTTTAATTACCTCATTCTTTCTCAGATCGGTTTTTTTGTAATCTATAAAAAAATCTTTCAGTTCTATTTTTCTCTCACCTGCGGGGCTCTCAATCAGAAGATATGAATCAAATGCAAGAAAAAATATCGAGAGATCCCCTATTGGAGAAGCATTAGCAATGTTTCCCCCAAGTGTAGCCCGGTTCCTTATAATTTCCGAAGAAATTAGAGTAAAGTAGTCTTTCAATCCGGGAATATATTTTTGAATCAAAGATGAATCCCTTATCTCTTCGGTCGAAGATTTTGAATCTATCAGGATAAAATCCCCATCCTCATTGATCTTGCTTTCAGGTTCATCCAGATCCAAAAAGTTTTTCAGAGAAGAAAATCCGGCATTCCCGACATAGAGATCTGTCCCGCCTGCAACTATCCCTGATTCCGCATCAGGGGAATTAACTATATCCGATTGTTTAATATCCTTAATTCTGGAAGGTATAGTCAAAAAATATGGGGGAATTATTCTCTCTTTTACAAGCTCTTCAAGAGATCCGCATGACCCGGAAAACTTTTTAAAAAGATTTTCAGCTGCCCGCTTTATCGGGAAATACCCGGTACATCTACAGATATTTCCATCAATCGAATCTATTATATTTTCAACCGTTTTCTCTTTTCCATTTAGAAAAAAAGAGGTAAGAGATACAACAAATCCGGGAATACAGAAACCGCACTGGATCGCCCCTTCATCGATTAGTGCCTTCTGCACCGGTGATAATTCCAGCTGATTCAATCCCTCAACTGTAACAATATGTTTTCCCGAAATCGAGCCGACCGGCAATATACATGAAGCAACATTTTTGTATTCGATATTTCCATCATTAAAACTTCCGATTATCACCGTACAGGAACCGCACTCACCTTCTCCGCATCCGATTTTGGCACTCTTTATTCCCAGATCATTCCTCATCAAATGGAGAAGTGAAATATTAGGATTAATCTCCAAAGAAATATCAGAATTGTTCAGTATAAACTCAACTCTCTTTTTCATTTCTTTTTTTCCGAAAGAGACACTATCTCTCCAACTCCATTTTTAACACTCTGAATCTCGGCAATTACTGAAAGAGCGATTTCGGGAGGAAGAGGGCCGCCAAGGTTGAGCCCGATTGGTGAATGTATCTTAATGCCGATTTTACTCTTTCCGGTTTGCTCCAGATACCTCTTTTCCATGGTGGAAAATTTCTTTTTTGAAGCAATCATTCCGAGATATTTTGGTTTAATCCCATTTTCAAGAATACTCTTCATCACCATGTAATCCATCTCATGTGAATGCATTGCAATTACAACATAGCTGTTATTAAGATATTGTGCTTTCTTGAAAAAGTTTTCAATTTTTTCAAGATGTATTTTGTCAGAGTGGTTAATCTCTGCAAGTAAATCTTCTCTTGTATCAATCAATGTGACGTTAAAACTCAACGGCCTGGAATAGTATAATAGTTCCCTGCCAATATGCCCTGCACCAAAAAGGAAGATTTTTTCTCTCCCCGTGATATATTCAAAGAACAGGTTTATTCTTCCTCCGCATAACATTCCAGTCTCTTTTGCAACCAGATCAAACTTATTTTTGGCCGGTTCATCAAGATTATAATCTATCGTTTTGCTGATACCTTTTTTCATAACATTGAGAGCATCTCTCACTGCCAGCTTCTCAATAGCGCCACCGCCCACACTCCCGCTAATCGAACCGTTCTCATAAACAATCATCCTGCGGCCGGGTTCTCCGGGACCGTGTCCCTGCTTTCTTATAACAGTAACAAGAACTATCTTTTTCCCGTTTTCAATGCAGTCAGATATAATTCTGAAAAGATTTTCCATCTATTTTTTGTAAAATGGGAATGTAAGATTCTTTTTCCAAATTGGCTTAATCCCTCTATCACTCATATAACCTATAAGAAGAAGTGAATATTTCACAGTTTCTTTCAATCCTTCAAGCGGCCAATTTTCATTAAATTCATCCTTTACAGTATGATATCTCTCTTTCCAGAATTTGGCATAATCATTTCCACCTGATGCATCCCTTTCTCCACAACTTATCCATATTCCCGGAATTTTTGCTCTTGCAAAAGGGAATTGATCAGACCTGAAGAAAAAACCCTGGTTTGACATTGTGAAATATGAATATTTCAATCCCTCTTTTTTAGCTATTTCCCTGAGCATATCTTCTATGGTGGAAAACCGGGCTCCAACACCCATTATTGTATCACTCTTCTTCCATACCGGTGTGGATTCAAAATTTATATTAGCAATAATATCCCTGTTTTTGTAATTTTGGATAAAATATGTGGAACCTAAAAGTCCCGATTCTTCGGCATTCGTAGCAAGAATCACAACCGAATACCGCAGCTTATCTTTGTGACGGTTTAAAATTTTTGCAGCAAGAAGCATTGAAGTCACAGCAGTTCCATTGTCTATCGCTCCGTTAAATATTTGATCTCCTGATCTTTTATTGTCTATCCCAAAGTGATCGATGTGAGCAGTCAGTACAATTTTCTTTTCTGATTTTCCCCTGATTATACCTGCAACATTTGCATTCTTTACAATTCTCGTTTTTTTCATACCCGAGATTTCAAATCCAAATGCCAGGTCAACAGGCTTAAAGCTCCGTTTTATAGATTTTTTATATAACTCGTTAAGATCTATTCCTCTGTTTTTTAATATTTTCCTGATAGCCGATTCCCTTATCCATCCTGTAAATTTCAAATTATCTTTAAGAAATGAGTCCAGATATAACTCTTCCCCGCTCCAGGAGTTTCTGACAACATCCCATCCATAGCCGGCGCTCTTATCCGTGTGTATCAACAACACACCAAGTGCCCCCCTCTTTTTAGCCTCCTCAATATGATAAGTCCATCTTCCGAAATAGGTTAGAGTATTTCCCTCAAATATTTCTTTTTTGTACATCCCGGGATCATTAACCCTGACAATCGCAATTTTTCCTTTTATATCAGTCCCCTTGAAATCATCCCAGTTCCAAAGATCAGTTTTTGTACCGAATCCTATAAAAACGGCATCACCTTTAAGATCGAAATTATTCTCTTTGCCTATATAACTTCCGACAATATCGACACCTTTTTTTAAAACAATTCCGTTTGCAGAGAGGGTCAATTTTTCCGAAGTAAAACCCGTAAGCTTAAATTCATGAATATATTTTCCATTGAATGGCTCAATCCCGAGGAATTTCAGAGTGGATTTAATATAATTTTCAGCGAGCCTTCCTCCTCTGGTTCCCGGAGCCCTTCCCTCAAAAAGGTCACCGCCGAAAAATTCAGCAATCCCGGACATTTCAATTTTTTTTATTGAGTCTGCATCATTCCTGAGGATATTATAGAGAGTCGCGTCTGTTCCCTGAGGATCTGAAAATAGAAAGTTTGAAACAAAAACAATTAATATAAGAATAAGAAAAGATCTTTTCATTAAACCTCCGTAAACAAAATATATCAGAGGGAAATTGTCAATTCAACATGAAATATTAAAAATTAATTTAAAATGTTATTTTATATCAGGGGTTTTTTCTTCTTCAATCAATTCCCTGGCATGTTCCAGATCCGATTTGTTTACCATAACCTGAACTTTACCGAGTCCGTTCATTGTAATTCCGAAAAGTCTTCCGACAGCTTCGAATTTAAGCATGGAAGGTATACCGAAATTTTCCAGCTTGGACTTAATGACTTCAGCCTCCACCATCCCCTCTACTACAATCAAGATTCCAAGATCTTTGTCCATATTTCTCTCCGCAATAATTATGGTATTAATTTAGAAATTTACCAACAAAATTCGCTTATTGGAATTAGAATTTTAAAATTTAATAACAGCGCCGCCCCAGGTAAACCCGGCTCCGAATGCAGCAAGAAGGACGTGATCGCCTTCGTGTATTCTGCCTGATTTTTTTGCCTCATCCAAAGCTATGGGAATAGTTGCCGCAGAAATATTTGCAATCTTGTCAATATTAATAAATGTTTTTTCAAGAGGGATTTTTGCTCTTCTGATAGTTGCTTCAATTATCCTGATATTTGCCTGATGGGGAATAAAAAGATCAACATCATCTCCTGAAAGTCCAGCCAGTTCAAGTGATTTCATTGCAGCTTCCTGCATCCGAAGAACTGCATGTTTAAACACCTCGTTTCCCTTCATATGAATAGTATGAAGTTTTTTTTCGACTGTTTCCAGAGTAGCAGGCATTGCACTTCCCCCTGCGGGCTGCATCAAAAGATCCCCAAGATTCCCATCTGCACTCCAGTAAGACGATAGAATTCCTTTCTCTTCCTCAGTAGATTCAAGGATCACAGCACCGGCACCATCCCCGAAAAGAACACATGTATTTCTATCTTCCCAGTTCATGATCTTTGTCATTGATTCGGAACCTGCTACAAGAATCCGTTTTGCAATTCCGGTTTTTATAAATGAATCAGCCGTTTTCAGAGCAAAGAGAAATCCGGAGCATGCAGCGCCTATATCAAAAGAAGGAACCGGTTTCATTCCCAGCTTCTTTTGAACCCAGTTTGCAGTTGACGGATAGGCATTATCTCCGGATATTGTAGCGACAATAATCAGATCAATATCAGATTTATCGATACCGGCATCTTGTATGGCAGCCTTTGCCGCTTCTGTGACAAGGTCTGATGTTGCCTGGCCTTCAGCAGATATATGCCTCTCCTTTATTCCGGTTCTGGTTGTTATCCACTCATCTGAAGTATCAACCAATTTCGCCCAGTCATCATTTGTCATGACTCTTTCAGGAAGGTAAGAGCCTGTACCTGTTATCTTTGATCTAATCAACGTAATTCTCTCTGAAGTAAATTGAATGAATTTGTATTCCCAGTACTCTGTCATCCTTAATTTTAGGGTCAAGTTTACTTGGAATAAATGTGTTTGATATGTTGATGGAGAATTGGAATTCATCATCCTTCCCCATTTTATCTGATGAAATTATATATTTTTTCTCAAAATTTCCGGCTTTCGGAGTGAATTCATCCAGTAATTTGTCATTTATCATGAATTTTATTTTCTGGCCTTTCAGATTCTCTTTAGATACATGACCTTTAATTCTCAGGATTGATTCTTTTTTTGGATTTTCAATAATACAAATTGCTTTTCCTGTAGTCCATCTCCACTCACTTGTGGAGATTTCTTCAGATTTAAAATTAGTCTCAGGTTGATGCCAGCCCTCGTCATAAATTATTTCCGGAGCATTAATTGATGCAGACTGAACATTAAATTCCTTTTCGAAGAGAGTAATCTTCTCTTCTCTGTTATTAGGATCATACAATCCTGCCGATATTCTTACTTTTTCATACCCTTCAAAGTCGATATCATACTCATCAAGAAATTTTGGAATAAATATTTCCCTTTTATATTCGATCTTTTTTCCTTTTTCCCAATTTCTCGGGTCTATATCTGTAAAATGGTCATCCTGGATTAACATTTCTTTACTTTTTACTCTGAAAAAATGAACGAAAACTTTATATTTTTTTTCAATTTTTTTAAAATCATCATTAAAATCAAATGAATAATCCATACTTGCATAAAGATCATCTGTAAGCATTTCCGGAACAATCTTTAAAGTTAAATCTATTCCCTTTTTATCGGTTTTTTTACTGCAGGATGTAATCATTAGTAATAAAACCACCAAGATAATTATTAATCTATTTTTCATTCAGGCCTCCTTGTGTGAGGGGAATTATAAAGCTATTTCTATCACAATTCAGTTTGCAAATCAAATATCAGCTTAATTTATTTTTTATCCATATCTTCATATTCGGCATCAATAACTTCTCCCTCTTCCGAGGAAGCATCTTCATTGCCTTTCTGCGGTTCGCCGTTACTACCTTCACTTCCCTGCTTATCCTGGTCCTGATCCTGCTGAGCCTGCCCGCTTTTATAAAGCTCTTGAGATAACCTTGAAGTCAGATCATTCAATTTCTCAATTTCACTCTTTATCTTTTCATCATCACCTTTCTGAACCGCATCTTTTGCATCCTTTACAGAAGACTCAATTTCACTCTGCATTTCCTCAGGAACTTTATCTTTGTTTTCTTTTAGAAGTTTTTCAAGAGCATACGAGATCTGGTCAAGTTTATTCTTGTTTTCAATAGACTCTTTCTTTTTTGAATCTTCATCTTTATTCTTCTCTGCATCTTTAACCATTTGATCTATTTCTTCATCAGAAAGTCCGCTTGAAGATGTAATTGTGATAGCCTGATGCTTCCCTGTCGCCGTATCCTTGGCTGAAACATTAAGGATACCATTTGCATCTATATCAAATGTTACTTCGATCTGCGGCACCCCTCTGGGTGAAGGCGGGATACCGGATAAATTAAATTTACCCAGAGTTCTGTTATCTCTCGCCATTTCTCTTTCACCCTGCAGTACATGAATCTCCACCGCCGGCTGATTGTCATCAGCAGTTGTAAAAACATCTTTTTTCTTTGTAGGAATAGTAGTGTTCTTCTCAATAAGCTTATGAGTTATTCCACCCAGAGTCTCTATTCCAAGTGAAAGGGGAGTTACATCAAGAAGAAGAATATCCTTAGCCTCTCCTCCAAGGACGCCTCCCTGAACTGCAGCTCCCGAAGCAACTACTTCATCGGGATTAACACTTTTGTTAGGTTCCTTATCGAAAAATTCTTTGACTGTTTTCTGCACCATCGGAATTCTTGTAGAACCCCCAACGAGAATTACTTCTTTTATATCCGAAGTGGAAACCCCGGCATCTTTAATTGCTCTTTTACAGGGCTCAAGTGTCCTTCCGACAAGGTCCTCTATCAGCTGTTCAAATTTAGTCCTCGTTAACTTCATTACCAGGTGTTGAGGACCTGAAGCATCTGCAGTAATAAACGGAAGGTTAATTTCCGTTTCTATTGTATTGGAAAGTTCTATTTTTGCTTTTTCAGCTGCCTCCTTCAGACGCTGAAGAACCATTTTGTCCTTTGAAAGATCAATACCTTTATCTTTCTTGAATTCAGCGATAATCCAGTTGATCAATTTCTGATCAATATTATCACCACCAAGATGTGTATCACCGTTTGTTGATTTAACTTCAACTATATTTTCACCGATTTCAAGGATAGAAATATCAAATGTACCACCGCCAAAATCAAAAACAGCAATAGTCTGATCAGTACTTTTATCGAGTCCGTAAGCAAGAGCAGCGGCTGTCGGTTCATTTATAATTCTCTTAACTTCAAGCCCGGCAATTTTTCCTGCGTCTTTTGTTGCCTGACGCTGGGAGTCGTTAAAATAAGCAGGTACAGTTATAACTGCCTCTGTAACCTTTTCCCCCAGAAAGTCTTCTGCAGCTTCTTTAAGTTTGCCAAGTATCAATGCTGAAATCTCAGGCGGTGAGTAGAGTTTGCCTGATATTTCTACTCTTGCATCATTTTTCGGCCCCTTTACAACTTTGTAGGGGACCATCTTTATCTCTTCATTTACTTCGGAAAATCTTCTTCCCATAAATCTCTTTATTGAATAAATTGTGTTTTCCGGATTTGTAACAGCTTGTCTTTTTGCAACCTGACCAACAAGCCTCTCGCCATCTTTTGTAAATGCCACAACCGAAGGAGTTGTTCTGCCTCCTTCCGAGCTGGGGATGATCTTTGATTCACCCTTATCCATTACAGCAACGACTGAGTTGGTAGTTCCCAAATCAATACCTATAATTTTTCCCATTCTTAACCTCCAAGTTTTATTTCCAAAATAATAGTAGCACAGGAATTTGCACTTGTCAACATTCTTATAAAAAATATCTTAGTGCAGCGCTATCAGATATACAAGTATATGCCCTAAATCCGTAGTTTCCAGGTTAAATATTAAGAATCAAATTCAAAAGCATTTTCATAGTAATCAACCAGTGGTCTTTTTCCAACCCATTTAACTGCAGCAATATCAAATCTTATAAATAAATCCCGGAATTTTTTTTTCGATGAATACATTTTTGCGCCATCGACTATTTTTTTTATTTTTTTATCATTTACAAATTCAGTAGGGTCCCCGAAAAAATCACTGAATCTTGATTTTACTTCAATAAAAATAAGATACCGGTCTTTTCTTGCAATAATATCAATTTCAGAACCGCCTATTCTCAGGTTGCGTTCAATGATCCTGTAACCGTTTTTTACAAGGAATTCAGCAGCCGCATCCTCTCCTGCCTTACCGCTGTTCTCTTTCAAACTTTGCTGAACGGAGTTCTTTTCTCTATCATTTTAATTCCGAGTGTCTCAAGTTCAGAAAGAACCGGTTCATAAATATCTTTAATGTTAGGGATTCTAACTCCCTTTACATTAAACTTTCCTTCAGCCATAAATTTAACACCAATCGCAAGTGGGAGCGAAACTGTCCTTGCCATTGACGAATCACCACCTTTAATTCCAAAATCGATCATAGTCGAAGTTATCATGTCCCTGGACCCGTCACTATTTTCAACAAGAAACTTGTGCTGCAGAAGAAGCATATCCCTCTCATTTTGTTTGTAGTAGAGCTTTTCCTGAAGGAGATCACTCAGCATATCCAGATAATTATCCGCTTTTGGCACGATCTCTTCACTGAACAACCCAAGCCATGTCAGTCTTTTTATTACATTGGAGTCGATGGATACACCCAGTTTTTTTGCAACATTTTGTTCCAATCTATCATCAGCTTCAAACCCGCTCAGTTTAGCAATTGCATTTCTGTAACTCTTATTTGCAAGACCGCCAACATATTTATCATCTACAAGATCCAGGTCAACTATTTTTTTTAAAGTTTCACACCAGCCTAAATTTCTATAAGTCCCTCTCATTACTGTTTTTGCTTCGGTTATTCCATACAGAGAAATATATGGAATTGAGTCCCTGTTAGGATAAACTTCAAATTCTCCCAGCTGGTCAACGTGCTCTTTTCGGGAATTGAGGAACAGATCCTTTCCTTCAATATTTACAACTTTTCCATGTTCAAGATATTTTGCTGAATTTCTTGATGCAAGTACCACACCTTTCGGACTCCAGGAAAACTTGTATCCGAATGGGTTATCATTATCTTCAGGTGCCGGTAACCCTCCGCAATATGAGTAGAAGTCAACAATCTTACCACCTTCGGCATGAACTTCATCAATTATTTTCATTGCCGACATATGATCAATCCCGGGGTCAACTCCGATTTCATTCAAAAAGAGAAGATTTTTCCTTTTAACTTCTTCATCCAGATTTTTCATACCTTCACTTACATATGAGGTTGTTGCCATATTTTTACTGTTCTTAAGGGACAATTCCGCAACTTTTACATGATGAATCCAGGGAAGAAGACTGACTATAATATCATTTTCTCTTATAAGCTTTTCAAGTTTGGCCTCATCATTCACATCCAGTTCAACCGCCTTTCCATTTTTTGATCCTTCGACAAGCTTCTCCGCTTTGCTTACTGTTCTTGAAGCTACCGTAACCTGAAGATCATTTGATTTTAGTAAATAAGAAACTCCCGGCCTGCTGACTAAACCGGCACCTAAAATAAGAATCCTTTTCATTAAACCTCCTTGTTAAAGAAAATCTTTCATATATTCATAACCGGGAGTAAATTCACCCCTGTGTAAGATCAGTCCCTTTTTAATTGGTGGAGACAACTCAAGATCGTTATATTCACATTTGAAATCAGTATCTGCGATCTCCTTTACAAATTTTTTCAATACATGTGAAAATTCACCGGAAGATTCAGCCGGGAATTCGCATGGAAGATTATCAACAGCCATTACTGAAACACCGCCTCTTTTTATGCCGTCTTCAATCAAATCTTCCATGGGAAAATAGGTGAAAGAAGGATTATCAGGCATTGTTACTTTTTCCGTTATTTCAATAGATCCGTTAATATCACAGCTTATATCCCCAATCACTTTAAGGGAAGGGAACGATCTAATTGCAGCTTCATCGCGAAGATACTCTTTCGTTACAAGTCTGGGATAATCTTCTGTCCAGTAAATACAATTTACAAGAACCTTCAATTTAGGGATATAATTTTCAAAAACAGATTTATATTTTCCCGGGTTTGAATAGTAATCATTAAGGTCAAAAGAGCCGCTGAGTGGTGTCACGAGATCTTCCTCTTTGAATATCACTTTATAGAAACAGTAGTTATCAGCTGCAAAATTTTCATAATTTTCCTCGAGGATATTGATGGATGCAATTTTATGGGGAAGCAGATCAAAAATCTCCTGTGCTCCGCCGGATACATTCCCGTATCCTGCGAATCCGAAGACAAATGGACTCAGGTCAACGGGAAAGCCTTCTGATTCTATCTGCTCGCCAATTTTTCTGATATCTTTTTTTGCATTTTCAACAGATCCATATTTATAAGGCTGTTTTATCCTTTCGAGTGGAGTATCATATCCCTGAAGTTTCAATTTTTCACCCAGGGCATGAAGAGTCTCAATCATACCTGCAAGCCCTGCATATTTACCAAAGAAAATAAGTCTTTTATCATTTTCATCAATGATCCTTTCATAATCTATAAGATTAACTTTCTTCTCAACCATGGTTTTAAGAAGGTCCATATTATACGGCTGTCCCTTAATTGTATGTGAAAAAAAAATATAGGTTTTAAATGGGTCCAGAAACTCTGCAGGAATTTCCTTAACAGCAAATATAACTCCGGCTTCGTCTAATGACTCATTTATCTCGGCTCCGCTATTTTTATATTGTTCATTATCAAATACACGGATTTCAGACGGCTGCACAATCGTTTCTATCCCAAAATCATCTTTCAGTTCCCTGACATCAGACGGAATCAGCGGGACTCTTCTCTCCCAAACATTCTTATCTTCTCTTCTTATTCCTATCTTCATTTATATTATCCTCTAATTTAATCACATTATTTACCAGAGATACCAATGTAAGTCAATATAATTAATTTCTATTTGTCCTGCTACCGTCTTTTCAAAAGTTTTTCAATTTTTTCAAGTTGAAAGTCGATTATAATCGGCCTCTTGTGAGGGCAAAAATAGGGATTGCTTGATTCATAAAGCCTTTTAACTACTTTTCTCATCTGGTCATGATTTAAACGGTAATTAACCTTAATTGAGCTTTTACAAGCAATATCAGCGAGGATTTTCCCTTCATAGTTATCTATTGTCGTGTCTTTAGCCAGTATTTTTTTCAGCGTATCTTTCACTTCATTCTCGGGAATAATTCCCGGATACTTTTTTACATCAGCAGAGTTGCCGCTCAGGATGGATATCTCAAATCCTGCACGTTTAAGCTTCTCCGACAATTCCGTTGAGATCAGCCCTGATTCAGCCGGAGAAAGGTCTAAAATAATAGGGAAGAGTGGAGATACAGTTTCAATTTCTCCTGTATTATAACCTGCTTGCAGTTTGTCAAAATTTGACCTTTCATCTGCGTTATGCTGATCAACAACAACCAGAGAGTTATTTTTTTCAATAATTATGTACGAGTTCTTATATTGTCCAATAATTGAAAATCCATCATCATTTAGTTCGGTACCTTTAAAAAGAGGCTTTAAGTCAGCAGATTCATTTAAATTTGAAACAGATTGGAGATCCTCCCCTTTTTTCCCCGGACTTCTGTCCCATGAGAATTTATCGATAGATTTTTCAGGTAAAATTATATCATCCTGAAAAAGAGATTTTATTGCCCTGTTTATGAAACGGTAAACTTTTTGTGAATCCTCAAATTTTATTTCAAGTTTTGTCGGATGAATATTGACATCTACTTCGGCAGGAGGTATTTCAAAAAGAATAATCGCAGCTGGTGACATACTCTTTTCCAAAAAGTTTTTATAACTGTTATTTAATGCAGCATAAAGTGTCCGTTCGCTGACAGTCCTCCCATTCACAAAAAAATATTGGTTTTTTTTTGAAACTGCCCCCTGATTCAGTCCCGACACAAGTCCTCTTATTTTGTAATTTCCCAGAGAATAATCCAACGGAATCATTTTTGATGCCAGATCTTTTCCTATAACCTGATAAACACGATTTTCCAGCTTTTCCGTCCGTTCAAAATAGAAGATCTCTTTTCCATTATGCAGGAGTGAAAATGTCTTATCATGATTGGATAACACCACCTTTTCAAGATAGGAAACAATTCTATTCAATTCTGCCCTGTCTCCTTTTAAAAATTTTTTTCTTACCGGTAAATTATAAAAAAGCGACGAAACGGAAATCCTTGAACCCCGGTCCGAAGGAATCTCAGTTTTTTCCCGAACCTCTCCGTCTTTAAATTTGCAGAAAATTCCTCTTCCGCTTTCATTATCTGAGGTTATCAGCTCAATTTCCGATACTTCCAGAATTGAAGGCAGTGCTTCACCTCTGAAACCCAGTGTATAAAGGGTATCAAAATCCGAAAATTCCTTGAATTTTGATGTGGAATGTCTCATAAAGGCAGGTTCAATATCATCTGCTGAAAATCCGGTCCCGTTATCAGTCACTACAATCAGATTTTTCCCTCCTCCTGTCAGTTCTATATCTATCCTGTCTGCACCGGCATCCAAAGAGTTTTCAACAAGCTCTTTTACTACTGACAGAGGATTTTCCACAACTTCTCCCGCTGCAATTTTTTCATAAACCCTTTTGTCTAATGTAGCTATTTTTCCCATTTTTAAAATTGCATTATATCAGTTTGTATCCTCATTTAAAACGGCATGATGGAACCGGATTAAACACAATTGACTAGTCCATCTTAAAAATAATATAATCAGACGATGGAAAAACCTAATATATTTGAAATATATAAATATGGAGATGCAGTTCTGAAAGAAGAGGGCAATCTCATTAAAAATATCAACGGAAATTTAATTGCGCTTATTGAAAAAATGAAGTTAACAATGTACAACACTCAAAATGCGATCGGACTTGCTGCTCCCCAGGTAGGCCATTCCCTTAAATTGTCGGTTTTCGATATTTCCATGGGTCAAAACCCCGATGATCTCACCGTTTTGATCAATCCGGTAATCGCTGAAGAAGAAGGAGAGGAAATTGATACTGAAGGATGCCTCTCATTCCCTAATATTTCACTGGAAGTCAAAAGAAGTGCAAAAATATTACTTAAAGGGATAGATCTGAACGGAAATGATTATGAGAGGGAGTATACCGGGTTCCCCGCGAGAGTAATTCAGCATGAGACAGACCATCTTAACGGAATACTTATCGCAGATCACATTTCGTCACTTAAAAAACAGTTAATGAAAAAGGATATCCGAAAGTTGAAAAAAAATGGTGAATGGTAATAATAGAATCGTTTTTTTTGGAACTCCGGAAATCTGTATTCCATTCCTGGATAAATTAAAGGGGGAATTTGAAACTGCCTTAATAATTACCCAGCCTGACTCTTTCGGAGGAAGAAGCAAGACAAGAATTGAACCTCCGGTTAAAAGATATGCTGATAATAACAATTTATATTTTATCCAACCCGAAATATTTGGAGTTAATGAGGAGAAGATAATAAGGGATATCAATCCTGTAATCGGAATTGTCATATCTTACGGAAAATTTCTTCCGAAAAATATATATTCAATCCCCGATTTTAACATGATCAATGTTCATTTCTCCCTTCTTCCCGAATACAGGGGAGCAGCTCCCGTCCAACGTGCTATTGAAGCAGATGAAACATTCAGCGGCTTTTCTATATTCGAAATAGAACGCAGGATGGATGCAGGGCCTGTATGGCATGCTGAAAAGATAAAAATAATTCAGGGAGAAATGGCGGGCTCTCTCATCTCCCGTATAGCTGAAGCAGCATCATCGAGACTTCCGGGTGTGATAAAAGATATTATCCACGGAAAAATAAAAAAGACTATCCAAAAGAAGGATGCAGCCACTTTTGCACCGGCAATAAAAAAATCCGAAGGTAGAATATTCTGGAATAATAGATCAGAAAAAATATTCAACAGGTTCAGGGCATTCCATCCCTGGCCGGGTATTTTCTTTTTCTCAGGTGATAAAAAAATTGCTGCTAAAGAAGTATCTCCTGTCAACGGATCAACTAAATTAAAACCGGGAGCACTTGTGGAATTGAACAAAGACAGACTAATTGTTGCCTGTGGAGACGAAACCATGCTCGGGATCAGCAAAATTCAGCCAGAGGGAAAGAAGGTCATGCCGCCATTTATTTATTCACTGGGAAATAAAATTGCGGATGTCCTGAATTGAAGGAACTGGAATTAACTCAAAAAATTCTTACTGAATACTTCAGCACCAGAGAAAAAAACCTTAAACTACTTATTTCGGAAAACATTGAAAACTGTAAACTTCGGGATAAGCAGAGTATTACAAGGATAGTTTACGGTGTTGTACGCCATGAATTACTGCTGAGTTATATAATTGGGAATTTTAAAAAAAATAAAAAAAAATGTTCAAATAGATCAATGATTCTGTTAATGACAG
>CAZNLS010000057.1:1309-16340 GCA_964573895.1 uncultured Clostridia bacterium | reverse complement strand
TCGCTCTTTTCAAAGGAATAAAAGAAAAAGTATTTATTATCGAGGGAGAAAAAGATGGGCAGAGGAGTATAATAAAACCTTTGGAGATGAGATGGAACCTCTCATCATTCGATATCGGCGGGGTGGAAGGAGACATCAAGGACACAAATGCATTTATATATACGGAACGGGGAGTATACCGCCCGGGTGACCCGATAAATCTATCTATAATTGCAAGAAACAAGGAGAACAGTTTTCCCGATAATCTTCCTGTGACATTAAAACTTTATAATCCAAAAAACCAGCTGATTTTTACAAAAATCAATAAAAAATCAAAAAACGGCTTTTATAATTTTAATTTTAAGACCGAAAGATCCTCTATGACCGGAAACTGGAGAGCAAAATTACTGATCGGAGGGAAAACATTTTATAAAAAATTAAAAATTGAGACTGTCGTTCCGAACAGGTTAAAAGTGACCGTGACCCCTTCAAAAAAAGAGCTCGGGAAGAATGATAAAATTTTAAATTACACTATTCATTCTTCATATCTGTTTGGCTCGCCTGCCGCCAATCTAAAAGCAAAATCCGGAATTGTTATAAAAAATAGGTTAAAAATTTTTCCGAAATATCACGGCTATACATTTTCTAATGAAGTCATCCGCTTCAGGGAATTTAGAAAAAATCTTTTCAGCGGAACACTTGATGCAACAGGGGGAAAAGAGATAAAGTGGCCGCTTCCCGATATTTCCGGAGTCCCGTCTGCCCTCAATATCGAGATTACCTCAAAAGTTTTTGAGAAGGGCGGGAGATATACCCAAAATAAAATATTTATACCGGTTGAGCCATACGAATTATACATTGGACTTGAAAAACCGGCCTTCAGGTGGAATTACAGCCGAGTAGGAAAAAAGATAGCAATTCCAGCTGTCATCGTTACCAGGGACGGGAAAGCTGTTTCAGGGAGAATGCTCAGGTATTCTATATACAGAAACTCAAAATACTGGTGGTGGGAATATGACTCAGTCAGGAACTTTAAGATTAAATACAAAAAGGATGTAAATACTCAGCTTGTAAAAGAGGGAACTGTAATTTCAAAGGACTACCCTGTACCGATTGAATTTTCACCTCAGGATTCCGGGGAATACTTCATTGAAATTTCCGAATCAGTTCCAGGAGGACATTCGGCTGGCTTTTTCTTCAGCTCATATTATTGGGGTGATACACCCCAGAAAGATTCAAGTGCCGGCACACTTATTCTGAAGACTGATAAAAATAAATATAATCCGGGTGAAAAAGCAAGAATTTCTTTCATGAAACCGAAAAAGGGAACTGTTTTTATCTCCATAGAAAAAGGCAGCAAAATAATAATGAAAAAAGTATATGAATCAGGTGATAAAGAAATAGAGAATGGTATATCAATTGATATAACTGAAAATATGCTTCCAAATGTTTATGCTTCAGTATCTATCATTCAGCCCCACTCGGAGACCGGTAATGACAGACCTCTGAGAACATACGGAACAATTCCAATTCTTGTTGAAAAAAGCAGCACCAGACATAAATTACAAATTTTTTGCAGCAATGAATTCAAAACCGGCAAAGAATTTTCAGTTAAAATAAAAACAGATGATAAAAAGGCAACACGTTTCACAATTGCTGTTGTTGATGAAGGATTGCTTGACCTTACACAATTCAAGACACCTGAGCCATGGGGATTTTTCTTCAAAAAACAACGGCTCGGTATTACCACATATGATCTGTTCAATCATGTTATAGGAGCAAACAAAGGTGATATTTACCGGCTTTTTTCAGTCGGAGGTGAAATGAGAATGGCTAAAAAAAGATTTCGTGAATCGCAGCTGGGGCCAAAAAAAGCAAGGAGATTCAAGCCGGTATCTTTATTTAGAGGTCCTCTGGAAACAGACGAAAACGGGTACAAAAAAATAACCTTCAAAATGCCGGAATATATTGGAGCTGTAAGGATAATGGTTGTAGCCGCAGACGGAAACAGATACGGAAAAGCAGAAAAAATTGTTCCCGTCAAATCCGATTTAATGCTTCTACCCACTCTGCCAAGAGCTGTCGGACCCGGAGACACCTTCGATCTGCCGGTCACTGTCTTCGCAATGCAGGATAAGGTCGGGAAAGTTAACATTTCACTAAAGACCAAAGGAGCATTAGAGGTGGTCAGTACAAGGAAGAAGACGTTGCATTTCAACAATTCCGGAGAAAAAGATATAATTTTTACTCTTAAAGCCAAATATATGCAGGGAGTGGGCAATGTGACAATTTTTGCATCTTCAAAAAAATATAAAACAAAAAGTATTACAGAGCTCGATGTCAGAGCTTCATCACCGAGAATATACAAAACTACAAGAGCAACAGGTTCCCCAGGCAAAAAAATGGTTCTAAAAATTCCCGATGACGGTATCATTGGCACTAACAGAGCCTCACTGACGATATCATTGAGGCCGAAGCTTGATCTTGATAACAGGGTTGAATGGCTGATAAAATATCCTTACGGTTGTATTGAGCAGACGGTATCCTCCGCCTTCCCACAACTCTACCTGAAGGAATTTATTAAGAGTGACAATTATCGAACCGACGAGATTGATAATAATATAAATAAAGCAATATCCAGAATAACAAAATTCTCTTTGATCTCCGGTGGATTATCATACTGGCCCGGAGGAAAAACTGTCTCATTCTGGGGAACAAATTATGCCGCCCATTTTCTTGTTGAAGCAAAACGCAGAGGGTATAGCGTCCCTTCCGGATTGTACAATGGGATTATAAGATTCTTAAAACAGCGATCACGGGTAACAAGCGATAATATCATGGTCAGAATACACAGGCTCTATATTCTTTCGCTTGCAGGAGAGCCAATGATCGGCCCGATGAACCTGATATATGAGAATGACCTGAAAACTTTAAAAAATATTGACAGGTGGATGCTGGCAGCAGCATATTTTAACTCCGGAAGAAAAGAGATGCGTGATAAGATTCTGAAGGGGAGTTCCACGACTGTTAATGAGTATAAAAAGTCCGGTATAACTTTCGGTTCACGTCTCAGAGACAGGGGTATTATTCTTGATATTTTGACTCAATTTCAGGACTGGAATAAAGCCGATATAATTTTTGACATGATAACTGAAGAGGTTTCCTCCGACAACTGGTATTCCACACAATCACTTGGATATTCGCTTCTTGCCCTCGGAAAATATATCTCGTTGAATCCTGATGAATTCAGGAAAGGCAATTCACCGATAACAGGTTATGTTAAATTTCCGGATGGAAGAAAGAAGAGTTTCAATTTTACGGGAAATCCAAAAAGATTTCCGATTAAAGCAGGTTTTGGAAGAAATGTTGAGATCTTTATCTCAGGGAAAACTGTATTGAAAAAAGTCCATGCATCCATGAACTGGAACGGAGTTCCTCTTATATCAGATGACAGCGATCTTAAGAAAAATATGGAAATAAAAATTGATTGGTTTACTGAGAAAGGTGAAAAAATTGATCCATCAGTTTTAAAGCAGGGATCATCTCTATGGTGTAATATAAAAGTTTCACCCGGGATATATTCAAGAAATTTAATCAAAAACGTTGCTCTCGTACAAGTTCTTCCAGCAGGCTGGGAGATAGAAAATCTGAGAATAACCGGTGAGCAAATACCCGGTTGGATAAAGAAAAACAGGAACTTGTTTAAAGAGAGTTATCAGGACATAAGAGATGACAGAGTAATGTGGTTTTTTGACCTGCCCGGGTATTCGAGTGGTTACGATTTTGTTGTCAAACTGAATTGCATTACAACAGGAACATTCACTCTTCCCTCTACAATTGCCGAATCAATGTATACTGATACCTATAGAGCCAGAAAGAGGGGAAAAGTAATAAAAGTGATAAAAAGATAAAAAAATTGAGTGATTTTGAACTAAAATAAAACGGAGATAAAAAATGGATAAAAACGTAAAATTAAAAGGTATGTCTGGTGAGTATAAAGACCTTGAATATGTATTGGAATATGATGAATTCACAATGGGACGCCATTTCGACTGTGATCTCGTTCTTAAAGAAGAGACCGTCTCCAGCAGGCATGCAAAGATCAAAAAAAATGAAGGAAATTATGAGATTGAGGATCTAAATTCTTCTAACGGTACTTTTATCAACGGTGAGAAGATAAAAAAGCAGAGCCTTAGGACAGGAGACATAATCTCCATAGACAAAATGGAGTTTAAATTTATAAATCCGGAAGAGGTGGAAAGAACAGTTATTTCAAACGGGATCAAAATATCCCAACCTGAAGAAACCGTTATCAGGGAAAGACCCGAAGGTTTAATTTCTGAAAAAGAAAAACCCGACACAAAACCTCTGAAAATAAAAGAGACAATGAAGCAGGTGGAGGAACTAAAAAAAGAACCTTACCGAAAGGAAGTTAAAAATAAGAAATCCAAAGGTATTATCCCCGCTCTGGCAATTTCATTATTTATAAACTACTGTTTAGCAATTGTTTTTAGTATTTTACGTTACAACAGATTCAGTATTGATCATTTGTGGAATTATGCCAAACCGATATTGCTGGGTTTCCCGTTTATTCACACACATCTTTTCTGGACAATGCCAAGAAGACTTGATACATTGATGATATTGATCGGAATCTCAATTCCTTTAGGATTGATGCTTGGTGGATTTATCAAACAGAAGATCTCTTCAGGCAGCAGATTAAATAATGCATTTCAATTGAGTCTGTTCTATGTTATTTTTGGTCTTGTCATGCAGCTCGTCGCACTCGGCTTCGATATTGAGAACTGGATGGAGTTGAACAGCAGAAACAACCTCGGTATAGATAATTTTGCCATTTCCGTAGGAGTCACCATACTCTACTTTTTTGCATTCTCACTACTCTTTTCTTTTGCAGGGACCCAACTGGCAAAGAAAAAATAGTATCGCTCCGATTAGGATCAATGCGGGCGTTTTAATTTATAAAATGTAATAGTTGACAGGTCAGTCAGAGCTGCGATTGATGCCTCTTTTCGGTTCATTATCAATACTCGCCTTAAAAATTTGGAATTATTAATATTTACAACCGGGAAATAGAATTCAACTCTGTTGTCTTTTATATTAACACCAGACACTACAGTAGTTCTATCCTTCATAATCATTGGGACAAGTCCCATATCACGCAGATCCGTATATCCTTCATATTTCCCCCAAATACTTGGAATAGTATAAACTGTAATCATCCTCAAAGGCCTGTACCATAAAAACTTTTTGAAATTTAAAGGAAAACCATTCCTGGAAAGATTTTTTTTCAAATATCTGGTATTTTCAAGATTTTTCCATGTTTCAAAATATCTCTTTTCCAGAACATATCTCCAGATAAATGTTCCCAGTTTTAGAGAATATTCTGCTTCAGGCACCGGTTTTCCTTCCGGAATTTTCAGAAGAATCCTTTTTCCGGTTGAAAAACTTCCGGAGAGGACAAGATAGCTTTTCTCTCCGGTAAAAATTGTGGTGAACGGTTCATCTTCTTTACACTGATAAATAAGATCCGCTTCAACCGATCCGATTCTAACCCTGAACAGCTTACTTGCCGGTTTGACCTTCTTAAAAAGTTTTGGAGGAAGCGAGCTCAGGAGATAAAGGTATTCCGTATCATGTATCCAGTTGTTGTTCCCGAAGGGATTGAATGTAAAATATATCTTTTTTTCCGGAATAGATGCTGGTGCGTTTTCCCTTTTCATACTGCCATCAGATCGGATAATCCAGTAGCTGTTGGATTTAGATTTTCTAAATCCACTTTGATAGATTATTTGAGGAACTATTACAGGCCATATTTTACCGGAGAAATTTCTTAATGCCATATCTATACTGCCAAGGGGAGCAGGATCAATTTTTTCCCATTCGCCACTTTCCTCATTGTAGAGATGCCAGTATGATTCAGTCACTCCGAATTTAAAAAGGTTTTTAAACTTTCTGGCTGTAAGAAGAAGGCCTTTAGCTGTTTTCAGAAAAGAGAATTCCCATTGCCCTGCGAATCTGCTCATACCGATAACCCTTCCGGGATCAACAAATAGATATCTGCCAGATTTATCAGGAAATTCAGAATCTGTATATTTAATAATTTTGCCTTTTTTCCCAGTTGAAAAATCAAATATTTCAAACTGATTCTCTTTTGTATTTACTAATATCTCTTTTCCATTTTTTATTTCACGTCTATATGTATAATCTGTTTCAGATTTTATTTTTCCGGAATTTATGTCAATAAATATAAGCCTGTTAACAATACGTCCCTTCGCGCGTTTATTAGCTGCATTTTTGCTGATTCCGATTCCGGCAAAAAAAAGAGTTTTTGATTCTTTAAAATATCTAAACTTACCGGGAAAGGAATACTTTCTATAGACAGAACTATATGAATATCCGTAGCCGAAAATAATATTAAAAGGCACCGTCCATGAAGCATTTTTTGCTCCCGGGTTAAACCTGGACATCATCTTTTTTTCAATCCGATCAATTTTGGAATTGTGTATTACCAGGAAAAAATCCAAGCCCCTGATCTTGATAATCCTTTCAATTCCCTCCAGTTCGATTTTTTGGACGATTTTCCTTTTTATCTGATCAATTATCAATGCTTTGTTCATAAACATCAAAACAAGCAAATTTGGATTTCCTCTTACTGTTGACCAGTTAAAGTGGTTTTTCCTGTTTAATTTTGTCTGATCAATAAAATCTCCAATATCAAGTTCACCCTCTTTTGATAATAAATCTCCATAGAGTACATTATTTTTGTCCGGGATAATGATTTTGAATTTCGCATTCATTTGCATTCCCGAAGCACAGAACATAATAATAATTAGTAAAAAAACAGTTCTCTTTCTGAAAAAAGTTCCTGAAACATTTTTAAATAGAATCATGAATTCCCCCTTTATTTTATTAAAAAGCTGCCTATAACAAAATATTGTAATTGCAAATCCAAAAGTTGAAAAGATTGCATTCTTTATATTGAATATAATATTATTCAAAATAATAATAGTCAACCCGCAGGATAAATTTTGTTATACTTTTATCTAATTTTCTAAAATACTGAAACACAAATCAATTTAAGGTAAAATATAATCTAATTAAAAAATGAAAAAAGTTGAACTGATATATGGTATAACATGTCCTTACTGCAGGGTTGCAAATAAGATGCTGAGTAGGATAATTGAAGAGAATCCGGGAAAAATAGTGTTAAAAAAAACACTGGTAAGCACACCCAAAGGAATGATCAGAAGGTACAAGCTCGGCATCCATGCTGTTCCCGCGATATTAATAGATGAAAAAATTGTGTTCAGATATCTTCCCGAAGAGGAAGAACTTAAAAAAGAGCTAAAACTTATTTAGAAAGGAGAAAAAATGAGCAATAGTAGCAAAAAATCCAGATGCCCTATGGGAATTCCTGCTGGAATATTGTCTGTTTTGATTGGTTTGACAGGGATTATTTTGGGAATAATACACAAAGAGGTGACAACTATTATTTTCGGTGTCGCTCTTTTTTTCCTCGGAGGTCCGCTTGCAGGACTGACTATGATGATGCATTCTGCAAATGACCGAATCGAGGAGCTGGAAAAATCAATAAAAAAGTAACCAGCCCATATATTTAATAAAATTATTACCAGTTTAAAATTCTATCTGTGACTATATTGGTTATATATATAAAAAATTATTAGCATTGTCAAGAAGAAAACTTTTAAAATTTCTGTTTAAATTAAATATTTACCGATTTTAGATCAAAATTGCAACTATTTAGCCATGACAAACATCTCTAAAGTCAGATTGAATTTAGCTTACTGTTGTGATAAATTCACATAATATGAAAAAGTTATTACTGAAGGTGACAAAAGTATCCGGAATAGTTCTTGTATACCTGATGATACTATTTGCTTCGATTTTCTACACAATGAGTTTTCTCATCAAGGGTGAAGAGGTTGATGCTCCAGATCTGATGGGAAAAAATCTGAGAGAAGCATATGATACAGCATCAAAAAGCGGTTTTTTTTTAAAAAAGGTAACCGGGAACTACAGCAGGAATTTTAAGCCCCTGACAGTTATAGACCAGATACCGGAACCGGGGGTAAAGATAAAACTTAAATCATTCGTAAAAATTTTTATCACACCTGAAATGACTGAGATCGTAGTTCCCGATCTGACCGGATACAGGCTTGAAGAATCAAGGAAACTTATTAAAGAGAATGACCTTGTCAGAAGGCATGTATCATATATAAGTTCTGAGAAGGTACCCGCAACTTACGTCATCTCTCAATCTTTTGAACCGGGAGCAAAGGTGCCTATAAACTCGGAGATTGATATTCTTGTAAGCAAAGGCAAGAGTGAAAAATCATATATCATGCCGGATATTATCGGCAGAAGGGCAGATACGGTTCTGGTATTTTTTGAACGCCTGGGATTAAAGATTGAAAATATTACAAAAGTGCCATATCCCGGCCTTGATCCCGATATAATAATTAGGCAAAACCCTTCCCCGGGATTCAGGATAAGTACAAAAAACAGGATCTCAATACAGGTTAGTGAATGAATCCGATATTTCCATCAATTCTCTCAACAGATTTTTTTAACTTGGAGTCAAAACTTCAAAAGTTTTCGGATTCCGGTATCGACCATATTCATCTGGACGTAATGGACGGCCATTTTGTCACGAATCTTTCATTCGGACCAGCTTTGATAAATCCTTTGAAAAAAATGAATTTCATTGTTGATTCACATCTTATGGTTTCTAATCCATCCAGGATGATCCCCAAATTCATTGAACAGGGATCAGATTGGATATCATTTCACATTGAAACTGAAGATCGTATAGATCAGAATCTTGAACTGATTCGAAATAGCGGTATCAAAGCAGGACTGGCAATAAATCCGGACACAAAGCCCGAAAAATTATTCCCCTATCTCGAAAAGCTTGATTATATACTTTTGATGAGTGTATTTCCGGGTTACGGCGGACAGAAATTTATTCCCCAATCAATTGAGAGAGCGAAAATAATCAGTGCCGAGATTAAACATCCGGGGAAAAATATAAAACTTCAAATTGACGGTGGATTGAACAGTTCGATAATCGCAGATCTCGAAGAAAGCGGAGTAGAGATTTTCGTTGTAGGCACTTACCTCTATAATTCAGATCGAATTAATGATAAAATTAGTGAATTAATGAAAATTATTAACGGAGAACATAGATGAAAAAGAGATTTATAATAGCTGCAATAATAGCATTTATTGCAGTTTCAGGATGCAGATCGAGAAAATCCCCCAGCCTTAATCCGGTTGAGAAGGGTTCTGATAAAACTATTTATGAGAAAGCGAAGAAATTCAGGAAGAGAGACAGCGAAAAAGCTCGTCTTCTCTATAAGCAGGTTATACAACTTTATCCCGATTCAATTTATTCAAGACTTTCAAAGATAGGGATTGCCGATACCTACTTTAACCAGAAAGATGCGGCCTCTCTTATAATGGCTGCTGCCGAATATCAGGAATTTGTAAATTTGTACCCCAATTCCCCCGACTCAATTTATGCCAAGTTCCAGATCGGTGTATGCTATGATAAACAGAGCAAAGGAGTGGGAAGGGACCAGACAAATACAAAAAAAGCAATAAATGCTTACCAGGCCATGATAAAACTTTATCCGGATTCCCCGGAAGCAGAAAAAGCAAAAAATAGAATTAAAAAATTGACAAAAAGGCTGGGACTTCACTATTTTTCCATTGCGATGAGTAACTACAGATTTAATGCCTTCAAAGGAGCAATAGACAGATTTAAGCAGGTCCTCAATAATTACCCGGAAGCAGCCCCGATGGATAAACTCTACTACTATACAGCAAAAAGTTATATGATTTTGAGAAAATATGATTCGGCCCTCTCATTTTTCAGAAAGATTGTCGGCAGTTATGCAAAGTCTAAATACTTAAAAAAATCAAAAAAATATATAAAAAAAATCTCTAGTCTGAAAAAAAAAGAAAAAAGAGTTAAAAAACAGTCCAATCCCGGCTGATTTTACTTAAATTTTTCCGGAATTTTTTTTGTAGCATTCGCCCCGAGTTCCTTAAGTTTTTCAATCCTTCCGATTATTGTATCTCCCTTTTTGCCTCCCGAGACAAGCTTGTTCATTGCAGAATTATAGCTGCTTTTTGCCATATCCAGTTTTTCCCCAAGGCTGTTGAGATCGGTGAGAAAATTAACAAATTTATCATAAAGTGCTCCTCCCTGCCTTGCTATCTCCGCTACATTTTTTTTCTGCTTTTCGTGTTTCCACAGGTAAGAAACAGTCCGCAGTGTGGCAAGAAGGGTGGATGTTGTAACAAAAACAATATTTCTTTCGAGTGCATCTTCAAGAAGTTTCGGATTCTCCCTCAGGGCTAGTATCAGTGCGGATTCAATCGGCATGTACATAAGAATGTAATCCGGAGAGTTAATTGCGTAAAGAGATTGATAATTTTTTTTCCCAAGACCTGAAATGTGATCAAAAACACTCCTGATATGATCCTTAAGGAAAACAGCTTTCTCCTGATCATTATCAGAACTGAAATATTTTTCATAAGCAGTCAATGATACTTTTGAATCAATTATAATATTTTTCCCCTCGGGAAGATTAATAATAAAATCAGGACGTTTTTTCCTGTTTGATTCATCTGATAATACTTCCTGCTTTTTGTAATGAATATTTTTTTCCAGGCCGGCCTTTTCCAGGATTATTTCCAGCTGCAATTCTCCCCAATCTCCCTGAACTTTCGGGTCTCCTTTCAAAGCCTTCGTAAGATTATCCGCATCCCTGCTGATCTGCTGATTTAAAGAGACAAGATTCTTTATTTCTATTTTAAGCGATATTACTTCCTTGCTTTCCTCTTTATAAAGATTTTCAACTTCATTTTTAAATTCCGACAGTCTCTCTTTAAATGGATTTATCAGTCCACTGATCTTTTTTTCATTCAATTCAGTGAATTTTTTGCCTTTCTCATCAAACAGCCTCCCGGCGATAAGTTCAAATTTTTCATTTAATTTTACCTGAATTTTCTCTATCTCCTTTCTCTCAGTCTCAAGTTTTTCAACAAGGTTCCTGTTTGCTTCCTCACTGTATGCAAGTTTCTTATTCAGTTCCATGATTTGATCATTTCTGGTTTCAAGCAACTGACTCCTATTGCTCAGGTCTTCTTCTAATTTAGCATAAATATCTCTGGGGACATAATCCTTTAAATCAACTACATCTGCAGGATACCTGTTAAAACGTCTCCTCATCAATAAAAAAATAGTAAAAAATAGTGAGAATAAGAGAAGAGCTATTATTATAAGAGCATATTTTTCAATCATCAATCCACCTTCAAAACTTTAATTGAATTGCTTTTCAAAGTCAATAAAACAGTTAGAGAAGAAATTAATAAAGCCTGATTGAAAAATTTTTTTAACTATTATAAAGTGTTGAAAAAAAAGGAGGAATCAATGGTATCATTATTTTCACTATGGCTGCCGATACTCTTGTCGGCTCTATTTGTGTTCATTTTAAGCTCCATCATTCACATGGTCTTCGGGTATCACAAGAATGATTTCATCAAGGTCCCGGATGAGGATGATGCAAGAGATAAGATCGGAAAGCTAAATATCCCGCCGGGAGATTATGTAATTCCCTGCCCGGGAAGTTCAGAAGAGATGAAGAGCAAAGAATATATTGAGAAGACAGAGAAGGGACCGGTCCTTTTCATGACTGTTCTTAAGAACGGTCCCCAGGGTATGGGCTCCAGCCTCTTCCTCTGGTTTATATACAGTGTTGTAGTAAGTATTTTTGCAGCCTATGTTTCTGGACGTATTCTTGCACCAGGGACCCATTATCTGCAGGTATTTAGGTATGTGGGAACGGTTGCTTTTGCCGGATATTCGCTTGCCCTGCTTCAGAATTCGATTTGGTACAAAAGAAAATGGAGTTCAACGATCAAATCCATGTTCGACGGCTTGATTTATGCACTCTTTACTGCGGGAGTTTTCGGCTGGCTGTGGCCTGCAGTATCCTGATTACTATTTATTGCAGACAAACAAAAAGATAAATACTGTCATATATCCGTAAGAATTTTATACCTGTATTTTAAGTTAATTTTACTTCCCGGTTCTATTATTATATCCCATACAAGCTGACTTTTTTCATTCAGCGATCCTGCTCCCTCAGGCAGTAGTTCTTTTTTTGGAGTACCGTCACTATCTATCAGCTTGCCATAAAATTCTCTTGTAATAAGAATTCTTTCTTTCACGGTTCTCAGATTATGTATATTTATTTCCCCCTCAATAATAGTCTCACGAAAGTCATCTGAATCAATAACTATTCTCCTTCTTGAATTCTTCACCTCTCTTTCATGATGGTATGTGCTTATATTCAATGCCTTCGTAAGGAGGATTTCCGTTTCAGAACCTGAGGGTGTCCAATAACAGATGTTTTGGCTGCCTATATTTCCATTTTCATAAACTGAAAAAGGAGCCGTTGTCAAAGGAAATTTGAAAGGATTTTTAAATGTAATGAAATCCCATGCATTACTCTCCATGCTCCTGTTTGCCGTTCTTCTCCCGTAGGATGTAAGTTTTCCTCTCTCGTTTCTGCTGCTATTGATGTGCCATTTTACTACTCTTTTAAACCTGACCGGAGCAGAACCGAGGGAAATAACCCGTGAATCTCCTTTTGTAACAGATTGCTTCCCAACCCTGAAAAAATAGAGATCATTCCTGGAATTGAATCCCTCTTTAAGAGAAGCATCTTCAAATGAGCGGGTGGAAATAATTACCGAAACAGTTGAATGTCTTAAGTCAGACTGTCTGCTGTTATAACTGCTCTTTCTACGGTTCAGCTGTGATAGATAAGAAGAAATTCTATTATTTATAGGGGAAACCGTACCTGAAAAATATATTGACGGGTATCCGCTGATCAAAGATAGTTCCGTTTCCTTTAAATCATCTAATTCATTTTTTATCACTGCTTTCATCCGGATATAACCTTTATCTTTACCGGTAATATCCAGCCTGTAACTCGGAGCCCAGATAATTCCTGATGCAAGGTATTCAAAATTCAATGTTCTCTTTTTGCTGGAGGGAGGAATTGAGATCCTTATATATTTGATTTTCTTTTCAACCTTTCTGGAACTTTGCTTCATATTAATATCAAATTTTTTTTCTTTAAAATTAAACCTCCAAATGCGGCTGGTCTGAATAATTTCTCTTCCGTTTTCGCTGTCAATAATAATATAACCGTAAGGCTGATTTACATTAGACGCAATAGTGCCTGTAAGGACATCATCTTTGTTGAAATAGAGGCTGACCTTTTTCCCTTTCAATGAATTCAATACAGAATAAATATTTACTCTTGACGGTATTTCAATAATTTCGGTTTTTTTCTCTTCTATAAAATCAAAAACAATATTTTTAATTGAAGCAGTCCAGAAAGTACCATGAACGGGTGAGATTTCACTTTTTATATACAGGACTTTTTTATGAGCAGGAATAATAAGTTCCCTTTTCAGCAGGACAATATTATTCTTAAAAATATCGGCTTTTACTATCCTGGAATCTGTAAATTTAACAGATTTACCTTCAGCAATAATCACTGAACAAAACATTATAAAAAAACTAAATAATATCAGAACTGATTTTTTCATTTTTTCACCCTTTTCTAAATTTACAATTTCAGGGGAAAAAAAGCAAAAAAAAAGTTAACTAAAATTAGAAGAATGGGTATTAAATCTTGACGTTTAAGAATCACTCTGTTATTAATAAGCCGTGTATATTTACAATACAAGGATAAAACTTTTTGATACCGATGCAGCAGGGATACTCTTTTTCGGGAACCATTTCAGGCTGGTCGAAGAGGCATACGAAGCATTTTTGTCAGATCAGGGCATCAGCATATCAGACATTATTAAAAATAGAAAATATATGATTCCAATAGTTCATGCGGAAGCAGACTATCTTGAACCGTTAACTCCCGGAGAGGAAGTAACAATAAAAACCGAACTTGGAGAGATCGGAGTAAGTTCCTTCCGCCTAAACCACACCCTGGAAAAACCAGACGGAAAGGTTGCTGGGAGAGGAAATACTGTTCATGTTTGTGTTTTGAAAAAGAACTTTACAAAAATTAAGATCCCGGAAGAAATAGATAAAATCCTCAAATCCCTATAGAATTTCTTCAACGTCATCTCCCTGTTCAAACATTTTTTTTATCTTATTTCTCTGAAGTTTAAGAGAATTTTGATCTGAAAATTTAAATCTGAAGAATTTGTCAGGGATTTTAAATCCGGGAAGAAATCCCGACAGATATTTTTTAAGTTCATTTTTAGCTAAATTTTCACTTTTATTAAATTCAATCAAAGCGACCGGGCGGGAGCCGAATTTTTCATCATCAACAGGAATAATGATTGCATTGTCTATTTTATTATTTCCTTTCAATATACTTTCTATCTCTTCGGGATAAATATTTTCTCCTCCTGAAATGAACATATAGTCCGCTCTTCCTGTAACGATCAGTTCATCTTTAATGAAATAGCCTGAATCTTTTGTGTCAAACCACTCCTCTTTAGGAATGTTCTTTAATATTCCATCACTTATATATCCCCTGAATCTCGTTTCCCCCTTTACATAAATTCTGCCGTTTTCTACTTTAATTTTTCTGTATTTAAGAAGTTTTCCTGCCCCTGAAACACTCTTTTCAGTTACCGGATGAGTGGATGTCGTTACCTGGGAAGACATCTCTGTCATTCCATATGTTTTGAAAACAGGGAAACCGGCTTTTACTGCATCAAGAATGATTTTATCTGAAAAAGGGCCCCCACCGCAAAGCAGGGCCTTCAAACGTTCCTTGTCAAAACGGGGATCTTCAGCTGCCATTCTAAGAAAATCTCGAAGCTGTGCTGAAACCATTGAGATATGTGTAACTTCAAACTGCCTGGCAGCAATATAAATGTTTTGTCCGGAGGAAGGGACAGCTGCACATCCGCCTGCCAGAAAGACTCTAAACAGGATTGCAAGCCCTCCGACATG
>CAZNLS010000057.1:0-1209 GCA_964573895.1 uncultured Clostridia bacterium | reverse complement strand
AAAATCCTTTTTATTTCTAACGGAGGGAATCTGAAATTAACAGGGACTGCAATTGCGCCGATCCTCAGGAGTGCAAATAACGCAATAATCAGTTCAATACTGTTTTCGGATACCAGGACAACCCTGGTCCCTTTGCCTACTCCGGTATCCAGTAAAGTGTCTGCTATACTTTCTATCTTTTCATCAAGTTCGAGATAGGAGAGTTTTAGCTTCTCCGAAATCAGAGCCGTTTGGTGAGGGGTAATTTTTGAAAATGTTCTTACGGGACACTCTATTGAATTCATACAATCTCCGTCAAACTATCTTCTAAAAAAACAGAACTCATCTCTTTCATTCTCTTTAAATAGCTGTCAGGATATAAAAAGCCACTTTCAAATTTAACAGGGTCCAACAAAATATCTTTATTAAAGAAACTTAGTGTATCAATGCCTGCTGCCAGTTTCATTTTTCCGAATAATCCGGCTGTTTTTCCTATATTCAATATTCCGATCCCCGATTCAAACAGGGAACTAAAAACGAGAGGAATTCCCTTGTCCAGGCATAAAGAATAGAGGCGGGATAACTCTTTAATACTGCCTGCCCTTGGAGGTTTTACAACTAAAACACAGTTTTTATAATGGATATCTTCAATAGATGTTAACTCTTTTTCATCCAGATCAATAGCAGTTGGTATGCCTGTAATATCTGAAAAACCAGAATAATCGTCGGTGTTAAAAACCGGGTCCTCAGCATATTCTATAAAATCTCTATTAAATCCGTGGAATAATTCAAGAGATCGCTCCAGAGTCATTAATGAATTAGAATCGGTCCTGATCCTGATTTTGCCGGCAAAACGGTCAAAAACAGAAAGAAGAAATCTTCTTTCATGCTGAAGTTTGAGCCTGCCTGTTTTCAGCTTAAAAGTATTAAAGCCTTCATTAATCGATTTTTCAATCATCTGAAGTGATATCTTTTGATCAATTGCCGGAACAATCAGCCTGCATACAGGAATTCGATCTGCTGAATTAACTTCAATTCCACATAATTCAAGGAGATCTGCCGCATTTAATCCTGTCCGTTTTTCAAAAAGATTCAAAAATCCCATATCAATGGCAAACCTCATTTGAGAACTCAGCTTGAGCTTTTCAAAAAGATCTGTAAGAAAAATATTAAATTCGGGATAATCATCAGGAATAATAACGGCTCTGATAAAATCCTTAAATTTTTTCT
>CAZNLS010000056.1:0-16464 GCA_964573895.1 uncultured Clostridia bacterium | reverse complement strand
AAAAAACGCGGCCGGCAAATTTGCCGGCCAGTTATTTTATTATATGTTTACTGAAATTTTCTTCTTTCCCCCATGCCTCGAATTGTACTTAAAAAGTACATTCCCTGATCCGGAAATAAGAAACTGGTAAGTTACGGATGAAAATCCGGGGACTGTCAGAAATTGTGTTTCGGGTCTGAACTTTTTATATTTTACCTTATTAAAATATTTATTCATTACAGGGCCACCGGAAATAACTTTTATCCCCTTTCCCGAAACTTTTAATATATCCTCAGGATATAATCTATTATATTTCGCCTGATAGCTCATTGTAGGTATTGCAGCTGCATTTGTAATTTTTATCCTGATTGAATATATCCCTTTTTCTATTTTTTTTACTGATTCGGTTTTCAATGATATCTCAGGAGCATTTTTTGCAGAAAAAAGTACAGCAGATGCATTTCTGTGTACAAGATCTTTCAAAAGAAACGGAGCAGGAAGTCTGGAACTCATTTTTACCCATCCTCCGATCTCAATATCTCCGTATAAAGGATGTTTAAACGGCTTCCATTCTTTAAACTGAACTCCCTGGTTAAGGTTATCATCAAATTTCAGTCTTTCCCTTTCAAATTCATTCCCTCTGCTAAACATTTCATTATTTTCCCCCGGCTTTTTTTTCTTGGATTCTTTGAGGCTCTTGAAGGATTCCTGGCTTGACATATACAATTCTCCAACAAAATTATAAGTTCCCCGAATCATTGCCATCCACTCTCCGAAATCACCGTATGTTGTATACAGATCCTTCCAGGAAACCATGTATCGATAACCAGGTATAATTCTTTCCGACTGGCTGCCCAGATAGTCGTAAACACTAATATCTCCACGGGGATATTCACCCTGTGATTTTGTGCTGGGTCCTCTGAGAATCATTCCGCCATTATTATGGAACATCCAGGTAATACAGATATTTGGTTTTTTCATAATAAATTCTGAAATTCCTTTAAGTCCAACACCCGACAATGGATAATCACCTGCTCCTGATTGAACATATGGAGGAGCCCAGTCAAAGCCCCAGTTTCTGTTAGGATCAACATAACCTTCCGAGTCCTCATTTATCCGTCCGTCACCATCATTATCAATTCCTTCTCTGCCAAGAATTGCCCACTCTCCTTTTTCTCCCGGCTTGACCCTGATCATCAGCCTTGGGTCTTGCGGATCTGTTTTAAATTGACCATCAGGATCTTTTTTTCTCATCATACAGATATTTCCATCTCCATCCAGATCATCAGGGAAATCCTCGTCAATAAGACCATCATGATCATCATCTTTGGGTCGTCTCAATCCTCTGTTTGAGCTTGGTGTATTCGGATCATTGAAAAAATGATACCTCCCGTCAACATTGACCGAAGGGATTACATAAAAGCATTTTTTATCTACAATATCCTTAATACCGGGAATTTTATTATAATTGGTAAGCATGTAATTCAACAGATATAATCCAACTTCAGAAGCCTGTATCTCATTCCCGTGAATATTTCCATCGACATATATACCCGGTTTAGACAAGGCATTACCGGTCTTCGGATTATTGACTGTCATACAATAGATACTTCTCCCCTCTTCACTTTTTCCAATAACTTCGAGTTTTGTCAACCCAGGAAAAGATTTGTTCAATAACTTGAGAGCAGATACAATATCATCATATGTATAATAGTCATCAAAAGAGAGAGGGATTTCAATCTTTCCAATTGGATAAGAATATATACCCAAAAGTAATACTAAATTAGTAAAAAATATGAATATTTTCTTCATTTTTTTCCTCCAACAAATACCTGTTTCTGATCGTTAAAAGCATTATCGGTTAAACTGGAAATTGTAATTTTAACCGGGCTTTTTGAAAAAATCATCCAGGAAAGTTTTTTTGAAGTTAAACCTCTTATCTCTTTTACAGGTGTTCTCTTTTTCCCTTCAAAAAATCTAATTCCGGAACCTTTAAGGGTAACTATGACAGGAGTGATCCTTGCATTTTTCACTCCCATAGAAGTTGGATAAGGTAGAAATCCTCTGTTTTCAATCCAGGTTTCAATCCGGTAAAATCCTTTCCCGATTTTTTTTACTGCTATCTTTTTTATTCCAATTCTTGCAATTTTTTTTGAAAGCTTAAAAATGTACGGCACCTGTTTACTCACAAGATTTTTGATCATTGATGAAGGAGGGAGTGTTGAAGCAAAAGGAATCTCTCCACCTATCTCAATTTCTCCAAGAGTCGGGTGATTGAATTTTGTCCATTTTACAAACCCTTTAACATCTTTATTTTTTCTACTAAAATCCAGTAGAGCAAGTTTCTTTTTATCAATACCTCCGGTATCCTTATTTTTTTTCATTTTCTTCATAAATCCCGCCATCTTTTTCGGAGTCATCATACCGCCTTTTACAGCATTAATAATAAATTCTGCTTTTATATTTTTTGGAGCACCTGCAGCTTTAAGAAAAGCAGTAATTTTTTCTTTCCCAAGTGCAAGAAACTCTTCCTTAGTCATCTTTTCCAGCTTTTCCGCAGTGATGCCGGAGGAGCCGGATTTCTTCTTTTTAACTTCCGGAAGTGTCCAGAAATCCATGGAAAAGGAAGGAAGCCCGAGATGATAGTATGACCAAAGTTCAAAAGAACCGTCTTTTGCCGCTGCCGGTTCAGATCTTTTTGAATCTAATTTATTCTTTTTTAAAAATTCTTTGAACTCTTTTGAAATTTTTTCATAATATTTAAGATCATTTTTTATCGGATTAACAACAGCTCCAAGGCCTAGAAAACTTGCTACCATTGATTCGGTAACTTCCATTCCCGAGGGGACCACCTTCTGAACCATATCCATGATCTCTTTCATCGAATATGTTTTATCTGTGTCCACCTTAAAGAATTTACCAATTCTTTTTGGAATTTTTATTTTGTCATAATCCACGGAACCTTTTCTGCCTCCTTTAGGAGGTACTTTGCAAAAGTTTGACTCACCGAAAACGACTGTCATTGCAATCTCTTTATGATCAAAAATAAATCTGAACAGGCTGAAAACTTCACTTGTACTTCCCGGCCACATACCTCCGGTTTTAGTAAAATGCTTGAACAAATGAGGAAAATTTATTGCAACATCGGTACCCCCGGGAGGATCCTCATTATACCTGCCATCACGGTCATTATCGATTCCTTCTGTATAGAGCTTATAGATCCCTTTCTCATTTTTTAACGGGTCGGCTTTTTTCATTAACGGTTCCTTCCCCTTAACGGGAATATAATTACCACCAGGATCTTTTACCCTCATCATGGTTATAATACCGTCACCATTCAGGTCATCAAATCCATCCTCATCAACTGCATCATCCATATCATCGTTATAGGGGCCGGAGTTCCGTGAGTCCATATATCGTGGTTTTCTGAAAAAATTTTTCGCACTGTCAGGGTTCCCAAGTGGCAATATGAACCATCTCAATTTGGCTCGGTATTCCGGGTGAGCTGCTATTTTATTTATCAAAAAAATTGCAGCTTCACTTGAGATCAAATTTATTCCTTTCAGATTTGCAGCTACAAAAACTGCCGGAATACTTTTGGAGAATTTACCGGAGGGATTGATCTCAACTATATATATTGGTACTCCTCCGGGTGATTTCGCAAGTTTATGTAGTTTCATGAATCTTTTGTTTTTTGTCACCGCCATTTTAATGATCTTGTTAATTTCTCCGGGAGAATGATATCCGGCAGAATCCTTACTGATTTCGGAACGGAGTCCCGGATTTAATATAAAAAATAGTGATGTAAAAAGTAAAATAATCTTTATTTTCATGTTCACCTCGCCATTTATTGCCGATAAAATATTTAATACGCACTATTTCCTAAATTAGTTATGGATTGTTTTTTAAATGTGCTTACACTATAATATGTAATATGAAGATGAAATTATTTTGTCTCATAATATTCTTCGTTCTGATTATAAATACTTCAGTTCTGAATGCAATCATATTCAAATTTAATCTTTCCGGCCCTATCGATTCTCTTTCAGAGGAATATATAAAAGAGGGTTACAACAAAGTTAAGAATGAGCCCGGCTGTGATCTCGTAATAATTGAACTGGATACACCCGGAGGCTTCTCTGTCTCAATGAGATCAATTATAAAAGAAATAATGAATAGTGAAGTTCCTACTGCAATTTATGTTTCACCTAAAGGAGCAAGAGCTGCTTCAGCCGGTTTTTTGATAACAATTTCAGCAGATATTGCAGTAATGGCCCCGGGAACAAATATGGGGGCTGCTCACCCGGTTTCTGCAATGGGTCAAAAGATCGATAAGGTCATGAACGAAAAAGTTACTAATGATGCCGTTTCATATGTCAAAGCTCTCGCAAAAGCAAGAGATAGAAATGTTGAGCTTGCTGCACTCGCAGTTAAAAAGTCTAAGAGTTATACGGCAAAAGAATGTTTAAATAAAGGTCTCATTGATGCTATAGCAGTTGATATGCAGGATTTGTTGAACAAGATTTCAGGAATTGAATATGTTGATAATAAGGGAAATCATACAAAACTTATACTTAAAAACAGGACAGTAAAAGAGATCAGTATGACCGGCAGGCAAAAATTCCTCAGAACAATAACTAATCCGAACCTCGCCTATTTTTTACTGATAATCGGTATTGCCGGATTATATATAGAATTTACACATTCCGGTATAATAATTCCAGGAGTAATAGGGGGAATTTCACTTCTACTGGCCTTTTTTGCATTCCAGATACTTCCTATTAATTACATCGGTTTAATGCTTATAATATTATCTGCAGGATTTTTTATAGCCGAAGTAAAGATACAGGGCTTCGGAGTCTTCGGGATTGGTGGAATAATTTCTTTCGGACTCGGATCGGTAATCTTAATTAACTCCCCTATCCCAGAAATGAGGCCGGCAATGATAACTATAATCTCAGTTACTATTTCTTTTGCAGTTATTTTCATGGGGCTTGCTTATAAAGTATTCAAAGTAATGAAAAGAGGACCGGAAACCGGCAGTGAAGGAATGATTGGAGAAAAAGGAAAAATTATCAAAAAAACAGGCAGGAATCATGGGAAAATCTTTATTCACGGTGAAATCTGGAAAGCTGTGTCTGATGAAGATCTGCCTTCAGGAACAATTGCAGAAGTTATAGAATTGAATAATTTAGTTTTAAAGGTAAAAAAAACAGGAGGGTGAAATGCCTTATCTTACACCTGCAATCTTTATTGCAGTCATTGTAATTTTTTTTGTTGCTAATTGGATTAAAGTTTTAAAGGAGTATGAGAGAGGTGTCATTTTCAGGCTTGGGAGAGTACTCGAAAAACCAAAAGGTCCCGGGCTGATCTTTGTCCTTTTTCCAATCGATCGGATTGTGAAAGTGAGTCTCAGGACAATTGTTCTCGACGTTCCGCCTCAGGATGTAATCACAAAAGATAATGTCTCTATTAAAGTGAATGCTGTTGTTTACTGCAGAATTGTTGAACCAAAAAAGGCAATCATTGAGGTTCAGGATTATCTGTATGCCACTTCTCAATTATCACAAACTACTCTAAGATCCGTTCTTGGCCAGGTTGAACTCGATGAGCTTCTTTCTGAAAGGGAAAAACTAAATGCAAAACTTCAGGAAATAATTGATGAGCACACAGACCCATGGGGGGTTAAAGTATCACTTGTTGAGATAAAATATGTTGATCTCCCACAGGAAATGCAGAGAGCCATGGCAAAACAGGCTGAGGCAGAAAGAGAAAGAAGAGCAAAGGTCATACATTCCGCAGGAGAGTTGGAAGCTTCTGAAAAACTCTTCCTCGCTGCAGAAAAAATGTCCCAAAATAGTACAACAATCCAATTGAGGTATCTTCAGACTTTAACAGAGATATCTTCAGAAAACTCCTCCACGATTGTATTTCCTTTACCAATTGATATTCTTGACAAAATTATCAAGTAGAACAAATGTATAAGGACGAGAAATCCTATCTTGAACTAAAAGTTACATTCTTTCATGTTCTGATTCTTATTATCTCATTGATCTGCATAGGTGGATTTCTCTTTTACCTTGGTTACAGTGCCGGGAAAAACTCAGGACTAAATTCAAATAACAATCCCGGAATAAATGAGGAGGGTTTTTCAAAGAAAGAAATATTGAAAGTTGAAGATGTTACGCCCGGGAAAAATAAAAAAGAAATAGAAAAAAAACCTGAAAATTCAGATTCAATTCAGGATGAATTAAAGAACTTTAAGAAAAGCAGCAATGCGAAAAAAAACGTAGTAAAATCCGGTTTTATCAAAAGAGAGAGGTATTATTCTATTCAGGTAGGTTCTTTTGTCAGCCACAAGCTTGCCAAAAACTACGCTGCTAAATTTTCATCTAAAGGATATCAGACAGGAATTTCTCAGGTAAATCTTAATAAACAAACCTGGTTCAGGGTTAGGGTCGGGAACTATAAGACACTGTCCGACGCAAAAAATGGCAAGAAAAAGCTTGAACAGCTGGAGAAAGGTAAATTTACAATAGTAAAATCAAACTGAATCCAAAAATAATAATACCCGTCCTATTATCCTCAGTTCTTTACGGCTTATCTTTCCCGAAATTCGGACTGTTTTTTCTTATCTTTATCTTTTTTGTTCCGCTTTTGATTGTAATTGACAAACTGGATAAAAAAAAGGCTTTCAGAGTTCTATTCACATTTGCTTTTTTTTCAAATCTCATAATCCTATATTGGATTCCTGAAGTTATGGTTGAATACGGTCGAATGAGTCCGGTTATTGGCATATTCGGTCTGTTGATACTCTGCATTTTTCTTTCATTATTTTACGGTATAGCAGGGATTTTTATTAAAAAATCACTTCTGAACGGGAAATATATTTTTCTCATAATTCCATCTGTATGGATTACAAAAGATCTGGTACTTGAAAAAATATTCGGAGGGTTTCCATGGTGTTTTGCAGGATATTCACAATATAAAAATATTTTCTTTATTCAGATTGCAGAAATAGGAGGCATCTATATTTTGTCTTTTCTGATTATTTTGATAAATCTTCTAATTTTTATGTTTCTTAAAAAAAGAAAAAAAAAATATATTTTAGCTCTATTTATTACATTAATATTAATATACACTTTCGGATTTTTCCTATATCAAAAAAATAATTCTAATGAAAAGAATATTTCCCGAAATATTGCGGGAATAATTCAGCCGAATACCGGGCAAAATTTCTCAATGAAAAAAAAATGGAGAAGAGTAACCCTTGAAGAACTGTTCAACGATTCCCGGGAATTAAAGAAAATGGGAGCCGAATTCGTTATTTGGCCTGAGTTCACACTTTCTATCTATCCACTCCAAAACGAAAGAGAACTAAACAGAATATTTAATTTTGTCGAAAATAATATCCCAATATTTGCAGGATTCACCGATTTCAGGAGCAGTGAAGAGATTTATAATTCTATGATCCTTTTTGATAAAAAACGAAGGATCGACAAATATGATAAAATCCATCTCGTCCCTTACGGTGAATATGTCCTCTTTAAAGATCTTCTTTTTTTCATTAAAAAGATTACAAACGAGGTGTCTGAATTTACACCTGGAAATAGTGTTAAAAACATTAGTCTAAACGGCCATAAAATTGCTACTCCGATCTGCTATGAACTGATCTACCCGGAACTTGTCAGGGAATTTGTAAAAAAGGATGGGGAATTGATAATTATCATCTCAAACGATTCATGGTATGGAACTTCAGCCGCTCCCCATCAGCTTCTATCTATGTCTATTTTCCGATCAATAGAGACAAGACGATACATACTGCGATCAACCTCCAATGGTATCTCTGCATTAATAGACTCCAATGGGAGAATATTAAAAAGTGTGCAACTCATGAGAAGAAAAAAATTTATTGCCGGGTTTAGATATCGAAAAATTAAAACATTTTATGTTAAAGCCGGATATATGTTCCCTTACATCGCATCTCTATTATTTTTAATCTCATACATAGTTTCCCGAAAAAAAAGAGCCGGTATATCATAAATTTTTATTTATATTATATTTTTTCATTAATTGAAATAAATAAGTTCTACTTATCATAAGGCTCTCCGCAGTCTTTGTTCTGCTCCAATTTGATTTTTCAAGTTCTCTCATAATTAATTTCTGCTCAAAATTTTCCCGCTCATTGATTAAACCTGAGTGTTTCCTGTTTAGACCTTCATCTTTAGTATCCGAAATACCTATATCCGGATAGAAAGTTATTATTCTTTTAACAGCAGATTCAAGTTCACGGATATTCCCGTCCCAGCTTCGCTCGGAAAATCGCCTGTAAATCTTTTTTCTCTCATATTTTTTCAATGAATCAAACCCAAATTTTGAAAAAAAGTGATCGGCTAACAGGGGGATGTCCTCAACTCTTGATCTCAATGGAGGAACCTCAATAACAATATCCTGAATCCTGTAAAAAAGGTCATTTCTAAAGCTGCCATCTGAAACCATCTTTTTTAAATCCCTGTTTGTTGCGAAAATAAATCGTACATCAATTTTTCTATACTTCGTATCCCCTACTCTCTTTATTTCCATTTCCTGGATTACCCGTAATAATTTTGATTGAAGATTAAGCGGAAGCTCTCCAATCTCATCAAGAAATAGTGTCCCTCCATTAGCCGATTCAATTAGTCCCATTCTATCCTTATGGGCGTCTGTAAATGCACCGCGTATATTTCCAAATAATTCAGACTCAAGTAAATTTTCAGGAATCGAAGCTGCATTGACCGGGACAAAAGAATTTTCATTTCTTTTCCCGAGTCTGTGAAGTGATTGAGCAACCAACTCTTTTCCCGTTCCGCTTTCTCCTGTTATTAAAACAGAAAAATCCACTTTTGAAATCCTTCTTATCTCTTCTTTTAATTGTCTGACAGGCAATGATTGCCCAACGATTGATTCAAGTTTTTTTAGTGGATTCAGAACATTCTCATAAAACATTGTAAATAATGATGAGTATTTTTCCATCATCCTCTTTAATTTCTCAGTTTTTTCTCCGTATCTATCCCAATGTTTTTTAAAAAAAATAATAAAAGCAGCAGAAATTTTTTCTCTGACAAGCCATTTAAAGAGAATTGTTGAAGAATAGTGATAAAAAATTTTTTTAGAATCCTCGGACAAAGACCTGACTTCATTTTGATTTAAAAATTGCAGTTCTCCATATGCACTGTTCTGATTGAACATTTCAGCAGCAATTTTTTCATAACCGGCATCGTTTGATCTTAGATACAGCGGCTTGTTATCATTTTCCATACAAAAGTAGATAGCACCAGGCTTAACGATCCTGTTCAATTCATATTTAATATCAAGGAAGAAATCCTCAATGGTTCTCCATCTCCTGTATCTTTCAAATATATTAGATGTTTTAATAATTTCACTCTTAGATATTTCAGCATCATACAATTTTTTTTCTGCAATAATTTTTTCAGATATATTTTTCCCGAAAGATAAATAGAAACCATACATATTTTCAAATATAGCAGATCGTGCATTGTTCCCGTTCCCCATAGTGACTCCGGTATATATATATTGATAATACATCAATTCATAATAGAAGAGATTGTTTACATCTGTTAAATTTTCATCAAGCTGGGATTTCATCAGGTCAAGTACCTTTGTATCTTCAGATACCAATAAAATAGAAATTAGAAGCAAAAACTTATCTTCAAATGAGGGAATGGCGGAAATTGAGTTTAATAATTCAGGTAATCCAACCGGCCTGTCTCCGGAAATTTTCCTTGTATAATTATGTTCTGTTATATAAGATTCAGGTTTAGAACCATTATCAGGGCTATTACTTCTATCCGAAAAAACAGTGTTTCTTTTATTATATTGTGACAAGATATTTTTTATATGATGAAAATATTCGGATATTTTGTTACTTTCCTTTCCCACTCTTCTAAATGTAATATTTAATCCTCTGTCAATAGCTGCTAATGCATCACTTACTCTGTTCTGGAAGATTAGTAATCTGGCAGATTCGAAAAAATCATTAAGCAATTCCCGGGTAAGTCTGTTTTTTACATCGTAAAACTTTTTCTTGTTCAGAATTGAAATGAAATTTTTAATTTTTCCGGAATTAATTTCAAGCTTTGACTGTAATAAATTTACTTTAAGCAAATTATATTTATATCCGTTCTTTTTAAAAATGTCTTCAGCACGTTTCAGCCAGAATTCAGAATTCGAGAAATCTGCCAATTTAAAATATTTTCCACCTAAATCAGCAGATATTTTCCCGCACAGGAAAATAAGATCCTTAAGGCTGCATTCATAATATAACCTTTTTAGCCTGTTTACCGAACTCAGGAACCCACAATCAGTAAATTCCATTTCCGAATTCAGTATTTCACTTAAACAGTAAACAAGGAAATCAGGTTCATTATTTTGATATTCCGATATTGTATTAATTATTTTCCTGACCGCCGGCTTTGATACATAACCGGTTGTCAAAGAGCCGATTATATGGAAAAGTTCACTGAGTATTTTTATATTATTCCTCTTGATTTTATTCAAAGAGTTTGAAAATTTGTAAGTATTGTTATCATACGAATTTCTTATTGCTCTATATCCGTAATAATAATCATTTTTTTCTACACTTTTTTTCCCCGGGACACTCCACCCGATATCCTCATTATCAGGAAATATTTCACCTTTAAGTCCGTAACAAAAACGTATCAAAGTTCCCAGTGAAGTTGCGAGTTCGTCATCACATAGTTCTATTATCCTGTCAATCGTATCCATATTTCCCGATCTTAGAAGAAGAAGAATTGATGCTTCAATCAGTCTGACATCTTTAACTATTAAGTCTGGATTTAATCGTATCATAGTGTCAAGATCTCTAATATAACCTAGCTTTTCCCCGGGCTCTCCATCAGGGAGATCCTCAATGAGTTTTATTGCATTTCCCCAGTCACTGTCTTTCAGATAAATTAGGAATCGAATTTCATGATTCCCAAGTACTTTATCTAATGTTTTTAATATTATGGATTCCTCACTAATTTGCAGCTTATATTTCTCCTTAATCAGGTCATTTACATATAATCGACCGTTCTGTCTAATAATAATCTTCTTTCGGATTAATTCTTCTGAAATGCCGGCTTTTTCCTGAAAGAGTCTGTCTGTTTCCGTTATTTTCAACGGGAAAACTATTAATTGTTTAATAATTTCAATCTCGGTTTTACTTAGAAGTTCTTCATTTTTTTTATTTTTTTTTAGGTGATTTCGGAATATATTTGATGAATCATCACTAATTTCAATATCGAATGTAATATCAATTTCTTCGGAAAGACTAAATATTTTTATATTTTTATAAATATTTGTATTACACTTTATCTGATTCAAAAGATCAGATTCAATTTTTGTAAGTTTTCTGTCAATGACAAAAACAATTGTCCGAAATTCCGATCCTGATATCAGATTTCTGAGTCCTTCCAAAATATCATCCTGAGTTAAGTTATCATTTTTAACAATTTGCTTAAGGAGATTTTTTAAATAAGAGAGAACCTCCGGCATATAATTATCAACAATTATCCCGAGGACATTGTCATGTATTAGATAGTTAAGAACAATATTTTTTATATATTTTTTTACCAATCTGTTTTTTGTATTAAACAGAATTGATATTGGGCCGGAGTCATCTGAAAGTGTTTTTAATCCTTCGTATAGTAATTCAGTAGTGAATTCATTAAATCTGAAGTAAAATATTCTTTCGGGATCAAAATGTATTCTGTTTCCTGGGCCTAAAATAAAGGGTTTATTAACATTTTTCTCTAATGATCTTCCAAGTTTTATTTGGGGAAACTTTTCCCGGACATAGGAATAGTTATATTCGATTGGAACCGGCTTATCGGATAATTCAAATCTAACACTTAGATATTTATCAACATAGAATTTACTCATATCAATAAATCTAAGGTTATTGCTTTTTATAATTTCCAGAGCCGTGAGAAACTGCAGAATAACACTGTCCCTCTCCCGTTTCTCCAAATCCTTAAAGTCAATATCAGTACTATTTAATTTTTCGGTAAAGAACTCTGCTCCGGAACTGTTTTTTGACAAGTAATAGATGTTTTGAAAAATGCTTGAGTAACTTTTACAATAGTCATCTAGTTCTAAAAAGAGAGCTGATCCGGAATGCACCTTTTTTTGAATAAACGCTGATGAATTTAAAAAAGATGTTTTGGAATAACCCTTTAAATTTTTACTTTTTTTAAAATCAAAATTGAAGATCACCCGGTTCTATTTATTAACTTTGGAAACAAAAATCTTTTTCAACTCTTTTATATCCCTGAAATCGGGATCCTCAGAAGATATCTCTTCGGCCAGTTTCAGACACTTTTTATAATCTTCTTTCATTCTGTACGTTGAAATAAGCTCATATTTAACAGCTTTATATTCACTGGTTTTTCTTCCTTTAAATGAGAGAGCTTTATTGAACCATTCAACTGCATCATCCAGCATCCCTTTTTCTCTGAAACACATTCCCAGGAGCCCTGCGGAATCAAAAAATTTCTGGTCACTCTTTGATGAGATCATAAATTCATGAATAGCTTCTTCGATCAATCCCATCTCTTTATAGGCTATTCCAAGATTATACCTTGTATCAAAGTCTTCCTGCCCGATCTTCTCATCCACACCTTTTTTAAATTCGTCAAATATTTCCATCATATTTTTTTCAACAGTAGAAGTTCTCTGTTTCTTCAACTCATTGATCCAGAATTTAAAAGCAGCAAGTTCATCTTTGATACAATTCTCCGTTTCAAGGAAAACAATAGTTTCAGGGAATGCAACTTCTGACTTCAGCTGATCTTCCTCATTTTCCAAAAGAAGATCAAATTTGTCAATTTCCTCAAATGGTGAATCGGTTTTCTCCTGTTCTGCTTCCTCTTCATCTTCTTCAAAAGCGTTATCCAGGGAAATAAGTACATTTGAAGATGACAAACCCATCTTATCTTCTACCGGTTTGCCATGGGAATCAGGGGAAGTAGTTATTAGATCACTATCAACTGATTCAATCTTTACATTTTCAATATTCTCCTCACCCTCCATTTCAATTTCATATTTCATATCACTTATTTCAGAAAACTCAGTTTTTTCGGGTATTTTTTCCTCAGGGAGGGGAAGATCATCCAGTTCCAGTTTTGGTTTTGAATCATCCGGGATTTCTATATTTTCAACATTTACATCACCTGAAAAAATATCCTCGAAATTAAAGCCTGAAATGGAATCAGATTTTGAAGCTTCCCTGGAATCCGTTGCCGTTCTCTCTTTGGAAGCAGTTGCAGATGAGGAATCTGTCAACTCAAATTCATCAAAATCCGGGATATTTTTTATCTCAGAATCAGAAAGCCCCTCATCCGAGATCTCTTTTTGATAATCAGGATTTTCCATGAATGTTACCGAATCACCAGGTTCTTTTTCCTGATGCAGGTTTGATTCCACCTTAAGATCTCCTGCAGAACTATCTTTCGAAAAAGCTCCATCAACATTACTTCCCGAAGTAATTTCAAGATCACCAGAATCAAGTTCAATTTCAATTTCACCTATATCAGCACTGATTTCTTTTATTTTTTCCTTCCTTGCCTTCTTCAATGTTTCAACACGCTTATTAACCTCAATATTGGTGGGAAATTTCGCCAGTAGTTCTTCTGTCAGTTTTTCAGCATCTTCATAATAGCCGTCATTTATATAAAAATCGATCTCGGAAAGATAGCCTGTGATACTTTTTTCGTTAGGGTCCTTCTTTTTTTTTTCAACAATGACACTGTCTTTTTCTGATAATACAATAACATCGGGTTCGGGGACTGTTTTTGGTGAAAGATCAATTGCCTGCATTCCGGTATTCTCGATATCATTCAACTGGTCAACGATATCACTTTTTTCAAAATCAATATCAATGTTGGTTTTTTCTTCCCCACTCAGTTCCATTACTTTCTCATCTTCCGGTGCGATCATGGATAGATCATCAAGCAGTTCTTCATATTTTTTTGTCTCGTTTCTCTGCCTGTAAAGTTCAAGAATCTCTTTACCTATATTTACGGCAGGTATTGATTCACTTCTCTCTTTGTAAATTGAATAAAGTGTTAATTTAATATCAATGTTCTGGGGGAATTCCATTCTGGCCTTGTTCAGTGCAGCAACTGCCTCTTCAATATCGCCATTTTTTAACATATCGTTGGAAGTTCTTATTATTTTGGATATAAACTCATCATTTCGCTCCCTTCTGAGTACATCTTCACTATCTTCAAGGCCGTCTCCTTCGACTCTTTTCTTACCTAACCCGGCAAGTTTTTCCTCATAATTGAATGGAGAATCGGAAATTCTTATTAGTTCTTCAAGAACTTCTTTAAGCTCTTCCGTCATATCTCTTTCTTCATAGATTGGTATTAGTGATTCATTCAGAGGAATCAGACTGTGTTTATCTCCCTGCGCTCTGAAGATCGATGCAAGCTTTTTAAGGGCAGGAAGATAAAAATTGTTGGAAGCAATAATGATCCTGAGCAGGCCTGTTGCCTCCTCAATTTTTCCATCTTTTAATTTTTTATCAATTATCGGCAAAAAAAGTTCAAATGTTTTATCATACTCCTCACGCTGAAGGTATACTTTGCCAAGTTTTAATAAAATCTCCGTCTCATTCGGGTCAACTTCGGTAACTTTTTTGAACATTTTCTCAGCTTCATCAATCATATTTTTTTTGAAATAGAGTTCTCCGAGAAGCTTCAAAAGGTTAATATTTTTAAAAAGTTCAGAACCAAAATCTTTTAATAGATCAATAGCTTTTTCGTCCTGCCCTTCAGCAGCATAGGCAAATATTATTTTTTCAGTTAGCTTTGTACTCTTTGTTTTTTTTATTATGGGAAGAAGAATCTCTTCAACCTTCTTGAAATCTTTTTTTGAAAGAAGAATATCAGAAGCAATAATATATTCATTTATTGCTTCATTTTCAAGATTTTCCCGGAAGTAGTTCTCAGCAAGAATTAGTCTCATTTTGATATTTTTGCGATCAAATTCCAGTATTTTTTTGTACATATCAAGAGATCTTTTCTGATCCTTATTCCTCTTAAAATTATCGGCCATCTCAAGATATATCTGTTTTGCTTCAATTATAAGACCCTGCCTCGTATATAATTCTGCAAGCCTGAAAAACGCTTTCTCATAGCCTGCATCAAGCCTGGTGATTCGCTTGTACATAGCTATTGCCTTTGTAAAAAAACCTTCATTCAGGTAATGGTCCGCCATCCATTCGAATTGCTCAATAGCTCCTTTTGAATTCTTTAATCTTAATTCGATATCACCAATTATCCTTCTAACTTCCATATCATCCGGTTTTATAGCAAGGACTTTTTTATACTCTTTCAGAGCTGCATCATTCTTGCTCTGCCTGAATAGTTTATTGGCTTTTTTTAAAAGAACTAAGCGTTTGTCCGCCATTTTTCAACTCTGAAACTTTCCCTGTGAAAGACAGATCTCCCATATGTTCTGACCGCCTGATAATGATCTCTGGTTAAATACCCTTTATTCTTATCAAGACTATATTCCGGAAAATATTTTGAAAAATTAACGATAAGATTGTCTCTGAATACTTTTGCAACTATTGAAGCAGCTGCAATAGAAATACTCTTCTCATCACCTTTTATTATACTCTCTCCGGCAATACTCAAAAAATCACTCTCCATTGCATCAATTAGAACATAGCCGGGTTTAATTTGCAAGTTCATTACAGCCATTTTAACGGCGATCTTAGTTGCTTTTACTATTCCGAGTGAATCAATTTCATCGTGCCATGCCCATCCTGTAGAATATGCGATTGCTTTAGAATAAATATATCTTGATAATCTAATACGCATTTTTTTTGACAATTTCTTGGAATCATTTATATTTTGATTCAATTCCCCGGGGTTCATAATTACTGCACCTGCAACAACAGGACCGAAGATTGCTCCTCTCCCTACTTCATCAATCCCGCAAATATTTTTGAACCCCTGTTTAAGAAGATTGTTTTCGATTTCGAATGAAGCCATTACCTGAGTTCTTTAAGGCGTGCAGCTTTGCCTTTAAGTTTTCTCAGATAGTATAATTTGGCTCTTCTAACTCTGGAGTGTTTTTTTACTTCAATCTTTTGAACAAGTTTTGAATTCAGGGGAAATATCCTCTCGATAGAAATCCCGTAAGAAGCCTTTCTAACAGTAACCGTTTTCGCAATCCCGCTGTTTTTTAGTGCGACCACTGTACCTTCAAAAAGTTGAATTCTCTCTTTCCCACCTTCTACAACTCTGTAGGAGACGGTTATTATATCCCCGGGTCTCAAAACAGGGATATCTTTTCTAAGTTCCTGATAATTCAAGAGATTCCCGGTAACTATTTTTTTTTCTTCTTTTTTCTCTTCCCTTTCAACTTTTGTTTCTTCTCCGCTCTCTTTTTTAGTTGTGCTTTTTAATTTCG
>CAZNLS010000055.1:0-16970 GCA_964573895.1 uncultured Clostridia bacterium | reverse complement strand
CATTTCTCTATTTTATATACTATTTAGTCCGATTTCAATAATTGTACAGGTTGGTTGACAATTTTATGATTCTATTTTATATTTGTAATGTTTACAATTGTATGGGAGTAATAAGTGGATATTGATGCTAAGATTTTAAATGTATTAAAAGATTCATCAGAACCTCTAAAAGGGAAAGAGATCGCAGAAGCGGCCGTTGTAGATAAAAAGGATGTTGATAAGGCAATAAAAAGACTAAAAAAAGAGGAAAAAATATTTTCCCCGAAAAATTGTTACTATTCTGCAAAGTAACCGGGATCATAAATGAAAAATAACCAGATTGATATTATAGAAAAGCTAAGGTCATTTGGAATTAAGCCCTCTTACCAAAGAATTAAGATCTATGAATACCTCGTAAAGAAAAAAAATCACCCGACAACAGACATGATTTATAAAGAGCTGACCAAAAAGATCCCCACGTTTTCAAGAACAACCGTTTATAATACAATGGATCTTTTTATTCGGAAAGGAATTGTTTCCATGTTATCCATTGATGAAAGGGAAGCAAGATTCGATGCCGATACTTTTCTTCATGCTCATTTTCTATGTGATTCCTGCGGAAATATTATAGATATCCCGGTTAAACCCGGAGAGATCAATATCGAAGGATTGAAAAAATTTAAAATTAAAGAAAACCATATAAATTTCAGAGGCCTCTGCTCTCAATGTTCTGCCGGTGAAAATTCAGGACTCAACTAACCGGTTTTATACATTTTCAAATTTCATTCTTTAGAATCAAAAAGAAAAAAGTTTGTTAAATATATATAAAATGTTGAAAATATATATTTTTATACTATAATATCATCAATGAAGAACTTCGATATATTTTCAACGACTAAATGCTGTTATTGCAACAGACCTGCAATTATGTACACATGCATTAATGAAACAGAAAAGATAGAACCTCTTTGCACTCTGCATTCGAAAATGAAATTAATGGAGAGCAAAAACAGGGACAGCAGGGAATTTCTCAAAACAGATAAAGAGAAAAATTAGTTTTAAATGTCAAAAAATCTTATGGCGCATGAATCAGCAGTTGCAGGGGCAAAAATGTCTATGCAAATGTTTCTTATTGCCGCTTTAATATCATTTTCACTTCATATTCTATTTACAGTTATAGAGGTCTACCCTGCTTTTAAGGAAGTCCGGTCACGAAAAATTATCCCGGGAAACTCTGTGATCTCGATTTCAACAATGGTTTACTATTACCTGGATTTTGGATTCGGGAGAGATGAAATAATTAGAATACCATCAGAGTTTGCAGAACTCTTTGCATTAGGGAATAGACAAATATCAAAATTCGCATCCGGGAAATTTATAAAAAGAAAATACTTTAAAAAATTTCTTGACAAATACTACAATGGATTTTTTTCAGGTTTTCCCAATAAATTAGTTCACTCATTTTTAAAAACCTCATATTCATACTTTTTTATCCCCTTTTACATACTATATTTCCTTTTTAAATCCCGTGGCGTAAAAAAAGATATATTTCTGCGGGGTACATCGATATTATCTGAGAAGAGTATGAAAAAAAAGATGACAAAACAGTGTTTGGCTGAGAATTCATCACATGATATCAGCTTAAACTACAAACTTGGCGGAATAAAACTTCCACGGGAAGCGGAACAGAAACATATCCTTATACTTGGGTCTACCGGAACTGGCAAAACAGTCCTGCTGAACCAGTTGATCGACATGTCGATAAAACGACAGTCAAAAGGAAATTTTGATGAAAAATCAATATTTTATGACATTAAAGGGGAATTACTTTCAAAACATTTCTGTGCGGAAAAGGACCTGATCTTTTACCCGTTCGACAGGCGTTCCGTATCCTGGAGTTTCATGAACGAAATCAGGAATTATTCCGATCTGGATGTATTATCAACAATGTTGTTTGAGCCCCCTAAAAATTCCAAAGATCCATACTGGTATAATGCGGCAAGAGATATATTCAGAACCGGATTACTCTATCTTTACCTGAAAGCAAGACAAAACGGGGGGGAAATTGTAAGCAATTCCGATATTTTGGGATTTTTTTCAAAACCGGCAGGAAAAATAAAAACGGAACTCGATGAAAACCTGCCTCCGGAAGAAACCGGAGCGCTCAAGCATATTGAATTTCCCGAGAGCCCACAGGCGGCAAGTGTCATATCGGTTCTACAGGAGAAAATCTCATTTTTTAAGTATCTTTCAGGACTTGACGGTACTTTCAGCTTCAGGGATTTTATCAGGAAGAGAGGCAAAGGAAATTTGTACCTTCTAAATATAAAACAGAACGATTCAATATTCAGACCGCTAATGTCATTTATTGTAGATCTCCTTATAAGGGAAACACTCAGTCTTCCTGACATATCTTTTCCACAGGAGAGAAGAATAAATTTTTTTATCGACGAATTTGGTTCCTTAGCCAAACTACCTTCGATTTTTGATTTCCTGACAATGGCACGAGCCAAGGGCGGTTCATTATGCATTGTCAATCAGGATCTGGGCTCAATTTCTAATATTTATGGTAAAGATCGCAAAGAGACATTTTTCAACAATTTTAACACCAACTTCATTTTCATGTTAAATGACCCGACAACTGCCGAATTCTTAAGCAGGGCATTTGGAGAACAGGAAATTATACAAAAATCAGGCGACCGGCAAATATCTCCCAATTCTCTTGGTGATACATATACTCACAGGGAACAATTTAAGATCAACAGGCTGCTGCTTCCATCTCAATTTATTAATTTAAAGCCCTTCCAATGCTACTTCAAATATTCAGGAGTGGGATTCTGCAGGATTACAATTGAAAAAAAATTCATATTCCCGGTTACAATCCCGTTTATTGAAAAAGAGAACCGTCTGGAGGATCTCAATATTGAAATTCCGGAATCAGTCCCTGATAGTAATATTCCTCAACTTCTTTAAAATTTACTGCCTTGAAAAAATTCTTTTTGAAATAAACAGGAAAATATCTTTGTCAGATTTAATTTTTTGAGCCATATTCTCAGTGTATATTCTCCACGTGTCACTCCTATCACTCCCTAAATGCAAAGACATCAATTCACTTTCGACTTTTTTTACACCTGATATTAGTTTGCTATCACTGTTTTTTATTTTCATTTGCACTCCTCTATTGGGTCATATTATATATTTTAAACATTTTTTATATTTTGTCAAGTTTATTTTGACTTTGAATAAGATTTATACTACTATTAACTATAAACTACTGGGGCGAGAGTTTATAGTAAAAGTTGGAGATTAAAAAATATGATTTTATATGTATTCCTGTTTATTCTTATTGCATTTTTGTCTATTATTGAAATTAAATCTTTTAAAAAAAGAAAAAAAGATGAAGATTTCAATAACAGGGTCAAAAAAAGATATTCGGATAAAAATTAATTTTTTTACACAAAGCGAGTAAAAATCCTTAATTTGAGTTTATTTTTTTAAGAATTTATTTTATACTTCTCATTAATCCCGGAGGTTAAAATGAAAAAACTAATAAATGTTCTGATCATAGTCATTCTTTTTTCTATTACATCAACATTTTCCGAAGCAGTTGTAACCGCTAACAGTAATAAATTAGAGGGCATGCTGTTTAAGGCTCAAACCAGGGGGAAATTGAGGGTCATTGTGACATTCAGAGTTCCCGGAATTAAACATTTGACTTTAAATTCCACAAGGTTCAGAACCGGGGAAACAAAGGGTTCACTAATGAAACAGAAGGCATACGATGCGGATTTAATGCTGAAAAAAGCAATCTTTGATTCGGGAGATCAAATTTTAAACAGAATAAACAACACTGACTACAGAATAACAAGAAGATACTCCACTGTGCCATTTATTGCACTTTCAGCAAGCCCTGAATCACTTCTAATTTTAAAAGATCTACCTGAAGTAATCTCGATTAATGAAGATATACTTATCAGGATCCCAAAGGAAAAACCTTCAGGGACAAATGGGCCCGGAACCGACAAACCGGCACTTGATGATTCCACCCAGATCGTGGGCGCAACTCTTGCATGGTCGATGGGAATAACCGGGAAAGGATGGTATGTCGCAATACTCGATACAGGTATAAGAAAAACTCATGAAATGTTTAATGGGAAAAACATAGTTGAAGCCTGTTATTCAGGAGAGGGTAACTGCCCCAACGGCTCAACCCAAATGGTTGGAGATGGAGCCGCAGCACACTATTATCAATATAATTATCTCAGCGGATTTGATCATGGTTCACATGTGTCGGGAATAGCCGCCGGAAATAACGGACAAAATCTGTTTGGAGTTTCAAAGGATTCGAATATAATAGCCATCCAGGTTTTCTCATATTTCCCGTCAGAAGATGACATTTTGAGTTGGAGTTCAGACCAGATAAAGGGACTCGAATTTGTTTACCAACAGAGAAACAATTATAATATCGCCGCAGCAAACCTCAGCCTCGGAGGGGGATCATACAGTTCTTTCTGCGATAATCTCAGTTCGCAATATAAGGCGGCTGTCGACAACCTGGTTTCAGCAGGGATTGCCACTGTAATTGCTACCGGAAATGACCATTATTGTAAGTTTGTATCTCATCCCGCATGCATTTCATCAGCTATTGCAGTTGGTGCAACTGCAAAAAACGATGCAGAAGCAAATTTTTCAAACTGGAAAAAAGGGATGGTAGATCTCTTTGCACCCGGAGTCAGTATAAAATCTTCAACCGGCGGCAGCGACATATCTTATGGAAGCTGGCAGGGCACATCCATGGCAACACCCCATGTAACCGGAGCGTGGGCCCTTTTGAAACAGCTTGACATGAATATGTCGGTTTCAAAAGCGTTGAAACTCCTTCAGGATAAAGGTAAGAATGTTCTTACAAACTGCGGTTCCGGCGGTTCTCAATCCAGAATAGATGTCGGAGAATCAATCCTCAGTCAGCTGACTTTAGCTCCTCCACTAAATTTTGCCGGGTCAAAAGAGAAGAACAACGCCTTGCTTCAGGTCGAATATCTCAATAAACTGACATGGGCAACAAACCCCTTCAATACAAATAAAGGAAAGAATATTGCAAAATATAAAATCTATCTTGTTGACGGAACAAATCTGAATTATCTTTCCGAAGTCGATGGCAATACATTTGAATATCTGCACAGGAAAGTCGGAAAAGATACAAGTTACAGTTATGCTGTCAAAGCTGTCTCAGATCAGGGAGAAGAGAGTATCCCGTCATATATTGATGTTAAATAGAATTCCGGATTTCCGGTAAATAATAAATGTGAATTTAAAAAATCTCTTTAAAAACAAAAAAATTGCCGTCTGGGGTGATATTATCTTAGACGAATATATTCTGACAGTTTCAAAGCGGATATCGAGGGAAGCTCCTGTACCCGTCACCGAATTTGAATCAAACAATTTTAAACCCGGCGGGGCAGGAAATGTGATTATGAACCTGAAAAGTCTGGGAGCAGAACCCGTCCCGGTAGGAATTCTCGGAGATGATGAAGCCGCAGATGAGATCATATCAATGTTCAGAAGAACTGATATTGATGTTTCTTCACTAATAAGATCAGAAGAATATAAAACTCCAAAAAAGAGCAGAATCCTCTCGGGAAGCATCAATACAAAAAAACAGCAGATCCTGAGAATTGATAATCTATTTTCCGGTGAAATCGCAGAGGTACTTTCAAATTCAATCGAAGGAGAATTAAACAGGATAATTCCCGAATGTGATATTGTTATTATTTCCGACTACTTAAAAGACTCGGTCCAGCCCCGGATTTTCTCAAAGTTGAAAAAAAATTTTCCGGAAAAAATATTTGTTCTTGATTCAAGGGAAAATATAACCGAATTCTGCTATGTTGACTATATAACTCCAAACGAACCTGAATTCAAGCGGTTATTTCCTTCGACAGTTTTCAGGAACGAAGAAGATTTCCTGAATTGCGGTAAGTTACTGCTGGATAGGATGAAGTGCCGGGGAATTATTTTAAAAAGAGGACATAAGGGAATGATTATTTTCGAGAAAGGGAAAACACCTCTACAAATCCCCATCCACGGATCTTCCAGTATAGTAGACGTAACCGGAGCCGGTGATACAGTGATCTCTTTGCTCTCTCTTTCTCTTGCCTCAGGACTTGAACTTGGCCTATCTGCAGATATCGCAAACAAAGGAGCCTCTATTGTTGTAATGAAAGAGGGAGCATATCCATTGAGCACAGAGGAACTGGAAGAGGAAGTTTAGGATTGATGGGAATTAAATCAAAGATTTACAATCTCAACTCACTTGCAGCAAAACTTGCCGATGAGAAAGAAAAGAGGCAAAAAATAGCTTTGGCGAACGGCGGGTTTGATGTAATCCATGCAGGCCATATCAGATATCTGAAAGCAGCCAGGGATCTTGCCGATATACTTGTAGTTGCAGTGAATTCAGACAGATCTCTCAGGGCACTAAAGGGAAAGCACAGGGCAAAAATTAATGAAGACGGGAGGGCAAAAATACTCTCATCATTCTTCTTTGTGGATTATGTAATAATCTTTGATGAGTTAACAGTTGAACGTGTCCTGCTGTCTCTCAAACCTGATTATCACTGCAAGGGAACGGATTACACCGAAGAAACCGTCCCTGAAAAAAACATCGTAGAATCATTCGGAGGGAAAATTGTAATTTGCGGGGGTGGTAAAATAAGATCCAGTTCTGTTATAATTAAACAAATTAGAAAGAAGTGAGGTAAAAATGAGAAAAAATCTAATATTTTTGATCTGTTTTCTACTCCCCGTGATATCCTCCGCTGCTGACCAGGAGAACATGATATCCCAGGTATCAACAAGCGGTGCGGTTTTTGAATCACTTTATGACGGAGTAATAACATTTACCGAGCTGAAAAAACTCGGCGATATGGGGATTGGTTATAATCAAAAAATGGATGGCGAGTCCATATGTATCGATGGCAGGTTCTATCATTTCAAAGAGGACGGCACAGCTGTTGAATCCAAAGAGAATGAAAAAGCACCATTCTATACAATGACATTTTTTAAATCCGATACTGAAAATTTCACAAACAGAAAGTTTGATCTTCAAAAACTGAAAAATTATCTTCTTACAATGATGCCGAGAAAAAATTCCCCCTACGCCATAAAGATCTCCGGAAAATTTTCCTCTGTTAAACTCAGGACTTTCATCAGGCAGTTTAAACCATATCCTTCAATGAACCAGGTTTACAGGGACCAGAAAGAGTACAATTATACAAATATAGATGGAGTACTAATTGGATTTTACTGTCCCGAATTTCTTAGTAATATAAATATTACCGGTTTCCATTTCCATTTTATAAGCAATGACAGGAAACGGGGGGGGCATGTGCTTGAATGTGATACTTCCTCCATTAATATTGAGGTCATTGAATCGGGGAATCTTAAAATTATAGTCCCCCGGGCCGATACTTTTCAGAATGCCAAAATTTCAAAATTCAGGAAAAAAGAGATTTCCAAAGTTGAAAAATAGGATGCTGAAAAATATCTCATCAGCTCTAAAAAACACTCAGGATATAATCAGATTTCTGCATTGAAGTTCTCTAAAATAGCAGTAGTAAAACTTTCATCCCTGGGAGATATTATTCATACGATACCCGCATTCAACCTTTTAAAAAAACAATATCCTCATAGTAAAATCACATGGATAACCGAAGCGGCCGGAGGGCGCCTGCTTCAAAATTTTTTAACTCCCGACGAAATTTTTGTAATCAACTTTAAAGGGAAAAATATTGCAGGAAAACTTAAAGAAGCAGGAAAAATACTTAAGAAGCAAAGAAGAAAATTTGATTTAGCCATTGATTTCCAGGGTTTGATCAAATCTTCTATTCTGTCATTTTTAATTGGGGAAAAAAGACTTGGATTTCACTCCAAAAATCTGAAAGAACCTGTATCATCTATGTTTTATTCAATCCAGGCAGAATTATTTGATGAAAAACAACATGTCATTTTTAAAAATATCTCTCTATTAAAGCCAATCGGGATAGAAGAAAACGGGATAAGTTACAACCTTAGGGAAGCTGAGCCGGGCAGGACACTGAGCAGATTTATAGACAGTAAAAAAATAAAACCCCGGAACTATATAGTTATTAATATCGGAGCCGGTTGGAAGACCAAGCTCCTCACCCCGGAACAATATATTAATATGATAAAAGAATTGTCGGGAACCAATAAAATTTTTGTCCTCTGGGGGAACGAAGATGAAAAAAAAAGAGCGGAATATATTGCAAAGATGTCCGGTGCTGCCATCACTCCCTTCCTTGATTTTCCGGATCTGATATATTTGATAAAAAATTCAAAGGCTGTCATCTCTTCAGATTCACTGGCAATGCATATCGGGGATATGGTTAAAACTCCGGTAGTTGGAATATTCGGACCTACGTCACCCGGCAGGAACGGTCCTCTCTTTACCAAAAAGCTTATTATACACAGCCAGGTTGATTGCAGTAATTGCTATAAAAGATATTGTGAAAACATGAAATGCTTAAAAGACCCCGATCTTAAAAAGATCGGAGCCTTTATTAAAAATCTTAATTAAACTCTCTTTAGTACAAATTTCAGAGATAAACTTTTATTCCAAATCCAAAGAAATAGGTTGAAATTTTTATCTTCACTTTATAGCCTTCGAGGATGTCCGGGCTGTTTATTGTTCCGACAAGGTTCCCGAATTCACCGGTATATTTTCCGGTTTTCACCTTCCAGTTATCTTCAAGACTCCCTCCGAAATAGTATCCGCCGTTAAAGAACAGTGCCATGCTTTCAGAAAAAAAGTATTCAAATTCAAATCCGCCATTTCCCCCGAACAAAGTTTTTGCCCCCTTTATTTCCAATGGGACATCATACCAGTCTACGTAGTAATTATTCTCAAATTCCACGGGTCCGTCAGCATAACCACCGTTTCCGGTCAGGTCCGGAGAGACAAAAAACAGTGTCGGCCCTAAAAACAGGTTCACTTTCATGTTCTCTTTTGAGACCAGTCTGAAGATGATATTAAAACTGACCGGCAAAGCATTGATATCACTTTCCGAATTCCAGGTTTTAGGATCAATATCGAAACTTGCACCGTTCCACCATGTAAAATTCCAGTTGTAAACATTGGAAATGTTCGCTTTTGTTTTTAATGTTGCAACAGTAACTCCGAATCCCATCTTATAGTTCATAAAGAATGAGAGTCCTGCATTAAACCCAATCCCCCCCTTTGTAGTAAACGATGAATTGTTCCTCTCCAAAAAAGAGACAATACCGGCATCATCACTCCAAACCGGACTATAAACTGAGTTATCAATTGAAAACGGTCCTGAAAAGAGCCCGCCCAGTTTTAATGCAATTTCTCCATTTGCAGGTAAAACAACCAGGCAAAGCACCATGACTATTAAAATTGTTTTTTTCATTCTACCCTCCGACAAAAGTTGTTCAGATGTAACAATAATAGAATTCAGAAATACTATTGTCAACTCAGAGTATTATTATTAAAACTTTTTTTTAGTTTTCAGTCATTGTTTGTACTTGAGAAGACCCTCACAGTATCCGAAACAGCATTTCCATTAAGGTTAAGAACATGTCTCAAAGTAAAGCTTCCGGTTCCGTTTTTCTGGAGAATATTATATACCTTTTTATTATTCTCAATACTGGTCGAATCACAATTATTTGTGAAAGTATTTGTTACATTCAGGACCTCGCTTCCATCCACATATATTATATCCTGCCTCTTACCATTATTACATCCTGAAATTTCAACCTCTATTTTGAGTGTTAATGAGCCATAGTTTCCTGTTGTGACAACTGAAACATTTTTTGTATCATCCCAGCTATTTGACTGTTGCGGAGCTGGAGCCCAGTCATCAGGGGAGAGTTTTGCTGTACAACTTGATGATTTACAATTGGTAATTGTCAGATTCGCTTTCCAAAAGGTCGTAAATTTATATTTTGTGACAATTTCACTCCAGGTGATCTGTGTATCCTCTTCACTTTTCTTTTTCAGTGGAGAGTTTTTATTTATAAACAGGTACCAGACAAGACCTCCGAGAACGGCGAGCCCCAAAAGAGTTCCGAAAAGTTTTCCGATTCCGGATTTCTTCTTATATCCGGGTTTTGCAATTACACCGGCTCGCGGGCATTTTTTCTTATAATATTTGTAATCTTTCAGAATCACGCCATCAATCGTTTTTCCCTTTCCAAGGATATTTTTTGCCTTACAGAAATATTTAATCGATAACTTTTTGAATTTCAGTTTCTCATAAGTTGCGCCCATAAGAAGATAGGTCTCACCTTTAAAAGTTTCCCTTCCCTCGATTGGCGCGAGATCTGTTACAAGTTTTTCCAACAGGGTTTTTGAATCTTCAAATTTTTCATTTGCAAATAATCCTTTGGCTTTCAAAAAAGCATCCCGGTAAGGATCATGCGGGGTTGACTGGGCAAAGCTGAAATCGCCCTGGAAAATAAACAGAAATGCTAAAAAAAGAACTAAAAGTTTTGAAAATTTTTCTTCTCTGAATCTTATCATTTATTCCTCCTGAAATTTATGCCTTCACACTTAAATTAATTATCAGCCTTCAAAAAAAAAAATACAAGTATTTTATCTTTTTTGACTTGACTGCTGCTTTTGATATATAAAAATGCCTGTATGAATTTAACAAAATCTATTGAAAATAAAAAAACACATTTGTTTTACATTGATCTATTCAGGGCTTTTATAATTGTCCTCATGATACAGGGGCACCTGTTTCGTGCATTGCTTTCGACGGATATTAAAAAGGGACTTATATTCAGCATCCACGAATATATTCACGGACTTGTAGCTCCAGGCTTTCTGTTTCTTTCAGGATTCCTGTTCTTTTATACAATAAGAAATAAATCAGGAAAAGAGATTTTGCTCAAGCTGAAAGTATACGCAGGCATTGTGTTCATAGGATATTTTCTTCATCTTCCGTTTTTTTCTTTAAGTAAATTAATAGGGTACTGGGGAGAGGGAGCTGCAGAAAAATTTCTCTATATGGATATCCTTCAGGCAATCGGTTATTCACTGATCATTTCTGCAATATTTTGGATTATTTCAAAAAGATTTTTTCTTCATTTTATTAAATTTATGGTTTTATTAAATCTGGTGCTATGCTTTCTTCAACCAAAGACTCAAAACTTTTTCTTCTCATATTTCATCGACCAGAATGTTTCTCAATTTCCTCTCTTCCCATGGTCACTATTCTTTTTTTTAGGGATTCTGGCATCCGGACTGGAAGATAAATACAATAAAATCATTTTCCCACTCTCTGTCCTGTTGATGATATTTGCATCTGATTTGAATGGATTTTTTTCTAAACTGATCTCAGATTCGGGTAAACTCCTTTTTTCATATTCAGTTTTTTTGCATTTAAAAAAGCCAAAATCAACAATTCCATTGATGGAAAAATTTCTTCTGGCATCTAAAGAATCCCTTTTTTTATATGTTGCTCATATAATGATAATTTACGGATCAGTCCTGAATATAGGGCTCGTTAAAATTATAGGAACCAATCATAGAATTCCGTTTATCACCTTTGTTTTCTTTCTTCTTCTCTTTATTTTGTATACTTCTGCATATCTTCTGAATGAATTGAAACATGAAAAGCAGAAAAATTATAAACTGATTAAAAATGGTCTGCTCCTCTTTCTTTTACTCATTTTTTTGTTAAGAAAATACTAATACAAATCCTCTATTCTGCTGATCTTCTCTCCGGATGCTCTCATATACGAATGAAACATATTTGCAGTCAGACAAGAATGAACAGGAAGTATACCGATAATATCTCCCACCTCTATCTTAGAAAACAATCCCTGAGAACATTTTACAATCCCATGCTCCTGTGAAAGGGAAGAGACAAAAGAGTCCTTGTCTGCAATCTCCCATCCCGAATTATTTATCAGGACAGGAATTCCGAATATTTTTTTCCCGTTTTTCCCAATAATTGAATCTTTGGAGAGATGAACCGCTCCTCCGTAAATAACAACTTCTCTTCTCTTTAGATTCTTTGCTGCTACAGGGGCTGCAAGAATAACTGAAATCTCATCAATTGCACAGACTCCCATACTCCACTGTTTAAGATCAAAAAAGACAAAATTCCCCGGTCTGATCTCATCAAGTCCTTTAAAATTATCAGCTAAGACTGATGTCGGGGTATCGCCATAAGAAAGAAGCAAACCGGGATTGTCCTTTTTAAAAGAGTTTACGGCTTTTAAAAATATCTCTTTACTCTCTTTATGAATTTTAATGATCTCATCTGGTCCTGCGGCTTTATAACTATGCCCCGCGTGAGTAAGAAATCCATTCAACTTCAATTTGTCATAATTTCCAATTTCCTCTACGATCTTTTCAAGGTATTCCCTGTCATCAGCTGAAATTCCCGTTCTATGATATCCACAGTCAATTTTTACCATCAGTGAAACAGGAAATCTTAAAGAATTCCCCAATTTATTAATTGAATTAATTGATTCTGCAGTCAGTTTCAGATCGATTCTTTCGGCAAGATAGTTAATTAACTTAATCTCCCTCAGATTAACCGGAAATGCAACCAAAATATCATTCCAGTTATCTTTTGAAAACTGATGTGCCATTTCCAAAGATGAAACCGTAATACCGGATATCCCTCTTTCCCTGAACCATCTTCCTATCTCAAAAGACTGATGAGTTTTAAAATGAGGGCGAAGCCGAATGTTAAGCCGCTTTGCCCTGTCAATCATCTTTTCAATATTTGTGATACATTTTTTCTTGTCCAGAATAAGAACGGGTTTATTAATCAAACTTTTAAAATTCATACTATTATTTTACTTATATATATTACAACTAACAATACCGGACAGTTTGGTACAATCTGTTTTTTATGTAAGATACTATTTGTCTGTGAAATTTTTACACAACAATTTTTTGATTTTTTTTTAAATCAATTTTGCTAAAATTATATTCCCTAAATTTGTACTTATATATAGGCACTATCAGGAAAAATTTCACGGGAAATTTAATAGGTTAAAAAATTCAAATTGGAAAACAAATTGCTTAATTATTTAAAATGGGCACTTATAAAGGTACGAGTAAAGTTTTCGAAACCGAAAGATCGGAGAACAGAATTGCCAGGAACTTTACGGTAAATGTTAAATACGGGGAAAAAGTCTATTCCGCCGTTGCTGGAAACATTTCTCAGACAGGGATATACCTGGAAACAATCGGATTTAACCCTGAAAAAAACGAAGAAATTGAAATAAGTTTTTTTGGCGATTCTTCAATTTACGAACTTTTCGGGGAGATAAGATGGGACAGGAAGTTATCAAAAAAATCTAACAAGGATTTCATAATCTACGGCATGGGAGTCAAGCTGCATTCTGTCCCTGTTGAATATCTCAATTTTGTGGAATATCAGAAATTTCTCTGAGTATTTTATTTTATGAATTCTGTTCTGAATCTCCCAAAACATCAATATCTCTGAAATTGTCTGACATCCCGAAGTCCAATTCAATTATTTTGTTTTTATATTTTTTCAGTATCTTTTTCCCGCTTTCACTCTGACCCAGATCTCTAAAATCTTTAAATCTAGCTCCGGGAATAACTCTCGGATGAGTAAGCAAATTGTTTACACGGGGAATAATTAAAAAATCTTTTTTTCTGGAATTAAGTATTTTATCAATCTGACCTTCAGTCACAAAAGGCATATCGCCAAGTATCATTAGAACATCCTCTATATCCGATTCCAGAGATTCAAGCCCCGATAGAAAAGAAGCAATCATCCCTTTTGAATAATTAGGATTTTTAATGAAATTCAATCTTTTTTCATCCGGGAATGATCTGATAATTGTCTCTTCAACCGCCTTATTCTCAAATCCGGTGACTATTACCAGTCTGTTTAAACCTGAATTCAGGCTGTTTAATATGGTTCTGCATACAACGGGAATCCCGTCAATCAGATGTAGTAGTTTCTGGCTTCCGAATCTTTTTGCTTCTCCGGCTGCAAGAATAATTCCGATATTTTCCATTGCATATTAATACCTTGAAAGATAATTTTCCTGTTCCCACTTATGAACCTGCTGAATATAATTTTTCCACTCTCTCCTTTTCGCATTTAAAAACTGGCCGTAAACATGTTCTCCCAGAGATTCTTTGATCAGCTTGTCCTTCTCCATTAGATCAAGAGCTTCGGATAAATTTTCAGGCAAAGAACCGATTTTGAGCCTTGAAAGTTCCCGTTTCGAAATTTTGTAAAGATTCTTATTGACGGGTTCAGGAGGATACATCCTGTTATTAACTCCATCAAGCCCGGATGCTTCCATTACAGCCAACGCAAGATAAGGATTTGCAGAAGGATCCGGTGACCTGACTTCAATTCTGGTCCCGATTCCTCTCTTTGCAGGAACACGAATAAGGGGAGACCGGTTTTTTTCAGACCAGGATATCATTGTCGGTGCTTCGAATCCGGGAACAATCCTCTTGTAAGAATTGACAAGGGGATTGGTTATAGCAGTAAACCCCTTTGCATGCTTCAAAATTCCGGAAATATAGCCAAGTGCGATGTCACTCAACTGGTGTGGTTTTTTTGAGTCATAGAATACATTTTTCTTTCCTTTGAAAAGACTCTGGTGGGTATGCATCCCGCTTCCGTTAATCCCGTAGATAGGTTTAGGCATAAATGTCGCATGAAGGTTGTATTGAGTCGCCACTTTTCTGACAATAAATCTGAACGTGGCAATTCGGTCAGCAGTAGTTAGTGAATCAGCATATTTGAAATCTATTTCATGCTGCCCGGGAGCAACTTCATGGTGAGCTGTCTCAACTTCAAATCCTACTTTTGAAAGTGCATCGACCATCGACTGCCGTGCTTCCTCTCCCTTGTCAATTGGAGTCAGGTCAAAATATCCGCCGGCATCATGTGTATTAGTTGTAATTTTACCGTTCTGATCTTTTTCAAACAGGAAAAACTCTGCCTCAAGTCCGGCATTCATTACAAATCCTGAATTTTCTGCATCATTAATGACCCTTTTTAATACTCCCCTGGGGCAACCGTTAAATGGAGTCTCATCCGGATTATATATATCACAGATAGTTCTCGCGACTTTACCATTCTTCTCATTCCACGGATAAATTATCAGAGTATCCGGATCAGGTTTCAGAAGCATGTCAGATTCTTCTATTCTCGAAAATCCTTCAATCGAGGAGCCGTCAAACATTATCAATCCATCCAGAGCTTTTTCAAATTGAGAGGGAGGGACTTCAACATTTTTATTAGTACCCATAATATCTGTAAATTGAAGTCTTAAATATTTTACTTTTTCCTCTTTTAAAATTTTTAAAACATCCTTTGCGGTCATATATGCCCTCCAAAATTAAGCTTAACACAACACTCTATTAACGGTCAATAAAAAATGCTATTTTGTATTTATTTTTGTGCCGAAATTTATATATATCTCTAATTTTTTAAATAGTGACTCTAAAAAACTGCAATTATGTCAGATTTTCAATTTCACTTTGGTTTTAAATTGACAGATTAAAGAGGACGGTTTTCAATTCTTCGCCAGTCGGTAAAAACAGGATCAAGATCCTGTCTGCGAAGCATCTCCACAATTTCATCGAATGATCGGTTGTCCCTGATATCAAACTGCGGTTCTTTTTTTATACTGCTGCCGTAACCGCCTACACTTGTTTTTGAAGCTGCAGAAATTTTTGTTACACCAAATTTGACTGCATTATCTCTGAAAACTGCATTCTCTCTTGTTGAAAGGTTTATCCCAATACGGGGAAACAAAATTCTTGTTAATGAAATGAGTCTGACCATAACAGTATCACTGACATCAATATAATTTTCCTTTCCGGCCTGAGATAAAATTATCCTCGGAAACGAGACAGAATATTCTACTCCGGGATAGCTTTTTTCCATTTTTTTTAAATGAGAATAGAGGGCATATATATCTTCAACTACATCCGATAGTCCAAGAAGAACCCCCATCCCTATATGCCGGATCCCTGACTCAGCTATTCTTTGGGGAGTTTTAAATCGATAATCATAATCCTTTTTTTTCCCTGAGATGTGGAGCTCGTCATACCTCTTTCTGTCATAGGTCTCCTGGTAAACCGTAATACCATCAACTCCCGCCTTGTACATCCGTATATATTCATCTGTCTCCAAAGGGTATATTTCAAGGTTAATACTGCTAAAATATTTTTTTGCAGTCTTCACTGCATCCTCTATATAGCTGACAGGGCTCATAATTTCGGATTCACCGGTTAGGATCAGAATATCCCTGATCCCCATACCTGAGATTATCTTCATCTCATCTTCAAATTCACGACAGGATAGTTTTTCTCTTTTGAATTTCATGGAGACACGGAATCCGCAGTAAATACAGTTGTTTTCGCAATAATCCGATATATAGAGGGGAGAATAGAGGGAAATAGCCCGGCCAAAATATCTGCGTGATATTTTATTTGCTTCTAATGCAAGTTTTTCGGAAACAGACGGATCTGAACTTTCCAGAATTTCCCTGAGTTCTGCCGATGATATCAATTTAGTTGTCCGATAAAAATCCCGTTAGTGGAGATGAAGCCTCAGCCTCACCAAGTGCCCCTTTCAGTCCGGATGAATATGCAAGTCTTCCTGCCCTGACGGCTTCTGAGAATGCTGCTGCAGCATTTACCGGGTCCGAAGCATTTGCAACTGCGGTATTTGCAAGAACTCCGTCGGCTCCAAGTTCCATTGCACGGGCTGCCTGAGAAGGTAATCCGATTCCCGCATCCACAATAATGGGAACTGAGATCTCTTCGATCAATATTCTTATAAACCGTTCAGCTTCAAGGCCCTCACCACTTCCTATAAGGGAACCCAGCGGCATAACTGCTGCAGCTCCGGCCTTTTCCATCTCTCTTGCAAAATAGAGATCAGGACTCATGTAAGGAAGAACGATAAATCCTTTTGACGATA
>CAZNLS010000054.1:0-17313 GCA_964573895.1 uncultured Clostridia bacterium | reverse complement strand
AAAGTTGAATCTGCAATTGCAAGATCAAAAGAATCCGCCAGCATTCTCAATTCCAGTCTCCCGGTTTTAGCTGAATCTTCAAGCTGAGTTGACCATCCGCTGAAAAACTCCGCAGGAGTAACATTATGGTAAATCATTATTTTTTTACCACCTGACTCACTAATAAATTTTGACAGAGGTGAAGCAATAGCAAAATGGTATATTTTCACTGACTCGGGATTATAATTATAGTTATTAAACTGAGTTGCAAGATGGTCAATTTCATCATCGATTGTAATAGCTATGATCCTGCTTTCGATACTTTTTGATCTCAAATATGAGTGGAGTCTCATAACAGAGTTACCTATGGCATCACCCGAATGGAAGCCTGACAAAAACTGTTCTATAATCATTTTTAAAGCTGTTTTAATAAATTAAACAGATTTTTTGGATCCGATCTTTTTTTGTAGATTTCAAGCGATACATCACCATTTTTTTTCATTGTTTCCGAAACTTCCCTATTTGATAAAACATAATTTAACAGAGCGGCCACTTTTTCGGGAGATTTATCTCTGAACAGCAGACCTCCTTCTCCCAGCGTTTCCGAAATAGCTGCTGAGTCATAAGCAACCACAGGGACTCTTTTACAGAATGCTTCAATTATCGGGAGACAGAAACCTTCATGCTCGGAAACTGATAACAAAACATCCGCAAGTTCATAAAGGGAGAGAAATTCCTCAAACATCGTGTGCCCGGTAAAAATTATATCATCGGATGTCAGGTAAAATCTTGAAGCAATATCTCTGATTGAGTAAAAATACCTTGGAACTGAACCTGTATTGCCGGCAATTATCAGACGAATTGAAGGGGATATATATTTTTTATAAAAAAACAGTGCCTTAACTGCGTCTTCAAGGCATTTATTGGGAGCAACTCTTCCCACACACAAAATATTCTTCCTTTCATCTTTAATCAGTTCATAGTAGTCTTTATTGAACGACTTCTCATAATCAGTTGTATTGATAAAGAGAGGGACCACCTTAACATTTTTGAATTTCAGTTCCCTGAGTTCGGATGCATTGTAATTTGATACTCCTATAGAAATATCGAAACAATCCGATAATTTTTCCAGATGAATTCTCCCTTCGGCAGTAAATTTTACAAGAAAATCGGAGTAATCTATAAAAAATTTTGAAGGAGTTATATTATGATAAATCATCACTTTTTTACCGGATAATTTTAGAAAAAAATCTGTGAGAGGCGAGGGAATTGCAAAATGAAGAATCTTTATTGATTTTGGGTTTTTTTTGTAGTTTTTGAAGAGAACGACCTGGTTTTCTATCCTTTTTTCACTGGTAAGAGATATTATCCTGCTGTCAATATTATTTTTTATCAGATATTTGTGAAAAGCAACAGCAGAATTACTTGTTGCATCACCATAATGAAAAGCAGGGAGGAATTGTTCAACGACCATACTCATTTTTATCAGAATTCAGTGTAAGGGTCAATCCCGAAAAGCCTGCAGAACTTTTTATTCGATCGTGAAAAGGTTACTGTCTGCGGTTACAGTAGAGTTTTCTTCTACATGAATTTTTTTTACTACCCCGCTCTTTGGAGATTTTATCTCATTTTCCATTTTCATTGCTTCGAGAACAACAATACTATCTCCGGTTTCAACTTCATCACCATCCGATCTCAGGATTTTTTTGATTTGTCCGGGAAGAGGTGATTTAATTGTTATTTCACCTTCTATCTCAAATCCACCTCTTTTTCTGGCGGCATTACTATCCTTTACCCTGAATTCTGTTCCCTTGAAAAAAACAAGGTTACCGTCATCCCTGTTTTCAACAAAAACATCATATACTTTTCCGTCCTGACCGATGATCACATAATTTTTATTTTTTACTTTTCTAACAATAAAATCTTTTTCATTTGATCCTATAGAAAGCTTGAACCCGTTCTTAAGACTGCAGATATCGAGGCTGGTTTTATTTCCGTCGATTTCATAGTTGAACTTCATTAAAACCTCCTAAGGTTTTTCATTCTTCCAAAAAGTTTCCATTTGTTTCCGTGCCCGCTTCTGATTTCCTGATTGTTTTCACTGTTCCCGTTATATTCGAGGGCTCTCACACCTGCAGCCAGAAGAGCTACTTCTTTGTGATCTTCTATTATAGATTGCTTACCGGTTTCTATCTTATCCAGAATTTTTGTTGTATAGGTTCCGGACAGGAATTCTTTACTGTCTAATATCTGAATAAAATATGGAATATTTGTTTCAATTCCTGCTATTCTGTATTCAAAAAGAGCTCTTTTCATTCGATTAATTGCTTCATTCCGGTTTCTTCCCCATGTAATCAGTTTCGAGATCATAGGGTCGTAAAAAATAGGGACAGTATAGCCTGAATAGACGCCCGTATCGTCTCTTATTCCAATTCCGCCTGCAGGAGGAATATATTCACAAATCAATCCCGGAGATGGAGCAAAATTATTAAATGGATCTTCAGCATATATCCTGCATTCAATAGATACTCCACGCGGTTTTATATCTTCCTGGGTATATCCGAGTTTTTCACTATTTGCTATTCTGATCTGCTCTTTTACAAGATCTATACCTGTCACCATTTCAGTCACCGGATGCTCAACCTGCAATCTGGTATTCATTTCAAGAAAATAAAAATTCATATCTTTATCGACAATAAATTCTACCGTTCCGGCATTTACATATCTAACAGCTTCTGCAGCTCTGACTGCAATATTTCCCATCTCTTTACGCGTTTTGTCATCAATAAAAGGGGATGGGGTTTCCTCCAGGACTTTTTGATACCTCCTCTGAACCGAACACTCTCTTTCACCGAGATAAACTGTATTTCCATGATTATCTGCCAGGATCTGGATCTCAACATGATGAGGCTCTTCAATATACTTCTCAACATAAATGCTGTCATCGCCAAAACTTGATGCTGCTTCGGAACTTGCCCGGTTAAAAGATTCTTCAAGTTCATCCTCAGAATTTACCAGCCGCATCCCCTTGCCTCCACCTCCGGCTGAAGCTTTCAAAAGAACGGGAAATCCTATTTCCGCGGCTTTTACCTTTAATTCGCTATAATCTTTTAAAGGAGAAGTAGTCCCGGGCACAAACGGGACTCCGGCATTCTTCATTATCTCCCTGGATTGGGTTTTTGAACCCATTTTTAGCATTGCGTCGGGTGATGGACCAATGAATATCAACCCTTCATTTGCAATCCTCTCGGCAAACTTAGCATTCTCCGCCAAAAAGCCATATCCCGGATGGATAGCATCACAATTACTTTTTTTTGCAACATCAATAATCTTGTCGATTGAAAGATAACTTTCAGCAGATGGAGAAGGGCCAATATGGTACGCTTCATCAGATAGTTTTACCGCCAGTGAAACTTCATCCGCATCAGAATAAACTGAAACCGGGATCAGTCCCATTTCCCGTACCGCCCTGATTATTCTTACGGCAATTTCACCTCTGTTAGCTATTAAAACTTTTTTTATTTTTCCCATTATTTTCTCCGCCTATCCCGATGCCGTGTCAAAGAGGGATATTTCCATGTTTTTTTGGTGGATTCTCATCCTTTTTATCCTTGATAAGTTCTAGCCCGTTAACCAGACGGGGTCTCAAAGTTTCAGGAAGAATAACTTCATCAATATAGCCTTTTGATGCAGCGATATAAGGATTTGCAAGCATATCCCTGTATTCCTCTTCCTTTTCACTAATAATTTTAGAAGGATCCTCAGACTGCATAATATCTTTCCGGTGCAATATCTCTACAGCTCCTCTCGGGCCCATAACTGCAATTTCCGCTCCCGGGAAGGCAAAATTAATATCTGTTCTAATATGTTTGGAACCCATTACACAGTAAGCTCCGCCATATGCCTTCCTGGTAATGACAGTTATTTTTGGAACAGTAGCTTCGGCAAAAGCATAAAGTAGTTTGGCACCATGTTTTATTATTCCGCCGAATTCCTGATTTGTTCCCGGAAGAAAACCGGGCACATCTTCAAAGATAATCAACGGCACATTGAATGCATCACAAAACCTTACAAACCTGGCAGCTTTCACTGAAGCATCTATATCAAGAGCTCCTGCCAGAAACATTGGCTGATTTGCAACTATCCCGATCGAATTCCCTCCCAAACGGGCAAAACCAATCACAATATTTCTTGCAAAATGTTCTGCCACTTCAAAAAAATAATTTTCATCCACAACAGTTTTTATAATATCTTTAATATCATAACCGAGATTTGGATTATCAGGAACAATTGTATTAAGACTCTTATCAATTCTGTCAACCGGATCATCCGTTTTTTTGTAAGGAGGATCTTCCATATTATTATCAGGAATATAGCCATGGATCTCTTTAATGATCTCAAGTGTGTCTTCATCATTTTCACCTGCAAAATGGGCTACACCTGAAACAGAATTATGAGTGTCTGCTCCTCCCAGCTTTTCCTTGGTTACATCCTCATTAGTAACTGTTTTAATAACATCCGGTCCGGTAATAAACATATAAGATGACTTTTTGGTCATAACTATAAAATCAGTAATAGCAGGTGAATAGACTGCCCCACCGGCAGAAGGACCCATAATAGCGGATATTTGGGGAATTACTCCCGATGAGAGGACATTCCTAAGAAATATATCTGCATAACCGGCGAGACTTTCAACTCCCTCCTGAATTCTTGCACCGCCCGAATCATTAAGACCGATTAGAGGCTTGCCGTACTTTAATGCCATATCCATGATTTTTACTATTCTCTTCGCATTTGTCCCGGACAGAGAACCTCCGAAAACAGTAAAATCCTGGGCAAAGACAAATACCTTCCTTCCATTCAACAGGCCATGCCCGGTCACAAATCCATCACCATAGAATCTATTTTTGTCCACACCGAAACGTCTGCTTTCCGATAGAACAAGTTTATCCATTTCCCTGAAAGTCCCCGGATCAAGAAGATAATCAACCCTCTCTCTTGCAGTCAATTTATTTTTTTCATGCTGCTTTTTTATCCGGTCCCCTCCACCACCCAGTTCAGCCAGGCGGTTCTTCTCAGCAAGCAGTTCTATTTTTTTTTCTATCGACATAGTAAGACTCCTCGCTTAAAAATATCCAATAGCTCAATTTTTGTCAAATTAATTATAGGTTAAACAAAAACTTTGAATCTTTTTATTCTTTTGCTAAATTTGCTATTTTTACCGGTTTTAGAGGAGGGCGTGTTGAAAACGGTTCCCTGATTTCGCACCCGGAACTAAAATTTAAAAGGTCATAAATCAACGGTCCGCACGTTCTCCCCTGACAATTTCCCATCCCTGCCCTGACTGAAATTTTTAATGCACCCGGGGTTATGAATCCTTCTTTAATAGTTTTCCTCAGATCACTCATTTTCACATCTTCACACCTGCAGATAACAGTATCATCCGGGATCATTTCAATATCTCCTTTATTTATCCCGTACAGTGAATTAAACAAATATGCGAATTCCAGGTTATGCCGGCGTTCTCTGAGTAATTTCTTTTCCTTCTTTTTGAATATGGATTCATCTAAAATTCCGCAATTTTTTAAAATACTATTTGCAGCAATCTTTCCTTCATTGACAGATTTCAAAGCACCCCCGATACCGGTTGTTTCTCCTGCCGCATAAATTTGTTTTATACTAGTCTCCATCTCATTATTCACTTTGACGATCCAGCCTCCCAGTTCACGAAGAAATTCAAGCTCGCATCCTGCAAGAGAAGGAAGCTCTATATTTGGTGAAAATCCATGACCTATAGCTAGTGAATCGGTTTTGATAATTTTTTCACTCCCACTGACAATTTTCCCTCTATTATCACTCTTTGCAACAACAATTTCCTTTAAAGTACCATCTCCCCTGGCCTCAACAACCCTCCTCTTATACCTGACCGGAACTCCTGATAAGAAGATTTTGCTGATATATCTTACACCTTCAACAACTTTTGAAGGAGCATGAATCAAAGATGGAAAGAGCCTGATCTTATCTCTCATCCCGCTCATTTCAAACAAAGCTCCCACTTCCGCTCCGTTTTTTAAAAGTTCATAAGCTGCAGAAAAAAGAAAAAGCCCCGAGCCGTAAATATAAAGCTTTTTTGCAGGAAGAACTCCATAACTTTTCATTAGTACCTGTGCCATTCCTGTTGAAAAAACCCCTGGCAGTGTCCAGCCTTTGAAGGGTAGAAATCTTTCACGGGCACCGGTTGCAAAAATAATATGATCAAAGTTAAATCTTATTACCCTCTCATTTTTACTTTCAAGAAGGATCTCATTGTTATCGTATATACCAATAACTGACGAATTATTTAATATCTCAATATCTCTCCCTTTCAGTTTTTCCAGAAATCTGTTTCCGGATCTCTTTATATAATCGGGTCTGTAATTCCTGTTTTTGCCCAGAGTTTGGGAGATTTTTCGCAGAAGCTGACCCCCCGGATTTGAATATTCATCCACAATCAGAACAGATAGCCCCTTATTTGAAAGAATACCTGCGGCAACTATTCCGGCAAATCCGCTCCCGACGATAATTATATTAAATTTTTTATTCTTCAATTTCTATCTCCATTCCTTCCTCTGCATACACCATGCATGTTCTAACATTTGATTCTCCATCTACAGTAGCGGTACATTCAAAGCAGACTCCCATTCCGCAGAGAGCTCCCCTGGGCTCATTAATCACAGGGCTGTGTTTAATAGACCTGAATCCGGAAGCAACCAGCACTGCAAGGAGCGACTCACCCTGATATGCCGTTGTCTTAATACCATTAACTGTAACAGAAATTTTTTTTATTCTCTCAATTTTTTTTATTCTCAGATCTTCCATTGCATCCTCTGAACACTATTTACCTTTAACCCTCCTTCTTGTCAAGATAAATAATCAATTAATTAACACTATTTCTGTTTGACACGGATCTAAAATGGAATTAAAATGGTACTTCACTCATTACCTTGATAAACTTTTTAGTCAAAATTGAGTATAAATTTTTTTAGAAAAAAATATTGGAGTTCTTATGAAAAAAGGTTTGCTAACAGCTTTGCTAATAGTGTCAATTATTGTAATTATCATTCTGCTCATCGGAGGTTATATATATTATCAGGTTAACAGGGAACCGTTTATCCCGGAAAATTCACTGCTTGTAATTCCGGTAGGCGGTCAAATTGTTAATTCGGAAGTCTCCCCTCTTTCAAAAAAAATAACTTTAAAAGATATCTGGTTCAATATAATGAGAGCAAAAATTGATCCCAGAATAAAAAAAATTCAATTAAATATTTCTGAACTTTATTCCGGATTTGCAACTGTGGATGATATCGGGAGAATGATAAGAGAGTTTAAAAAAAGCGGGAAAAAGGTTGATGCATTCATCAGGAGTGGAGGCTTAAGAGAACTTCAACTCGGCTCATATGCAGATAAAGTATATTCTTTTAAAAGAGGAGGACTTCTTCTAAACGGACTATCAATTCATGCGATTTTCATTAAAAATACCCTCTCAAAATTGGGAATTGAAGCTGATTTTTTCAACATCGGGGAATATAAAACCGGTCCGAATATGTTCACTAAGAACAGCATGAACGCACCACATAAGGAATCTTACAAATCACTTCTTGATGATATCTACAACTCCTCCATAGAAATAATCTCAAAGAACAGGAAAATAAAACCTGAAGTGTTGAAACAGCTTATTGAAGAATTTGAGACAAATAACAAAATTTACCTTAAAAAAAAGTTGATCGACGGGATTGTATATGAAGACAGTCTGACTGAAAATTCGAATTTAAAAAAAGTATTTTTCTCAACATACATGGCAACATCTTCACCAAAACCATTTACCGGGAAAAATAAGATTGCTCTTATCTTCGCAGATGGTGAGATACATTCCGGGGCAAGTGGGGGTAAATCAATGTTCGGAGGTAAGATAATGGGTTCGGATACCATATCTTCTTATCTCAGATCTGCAGCAAAAGATGATCATGTAAAGGCAGTAGTTTTTAGAGTGGACAGCCCGGGAGGGTCACCCTTTGCATCAGACAGAATAAGACATGAAGCACAGCTTGTTATGAAAAAAAAGCCTGTGGTCATATCAATGGGATCCGTTGCAGCATCAGGCGGATATATGATATCACTCTCTTCATCAAAAATTTGTGCATTACCTCAAACAATAACCGGTTCAATTGGAGTTTATGGTGGAAAATTTGTTCTTAAAGGATTATATGAAAAAGCAGGGATAAAAAAAGAAGTTGTAAAAACCTCAACTTATGCGGATATGTTCTCGGATTACAGGAAATTTTCAGAGGCAGAGAGAATAAAGTATATGTCAATCATGAAAAACATATATGATTTCTTTATTGAAGAGACTTCAAAAAGCAGAAAAATGAAGACTGATGAAGTTGAGAAAGTTGCCCGCGGGAGGGTTTGGGCAGGTGTAAGTGCTAAAAAACTCATGCTTATTGATGAATACAATGGGTTGACCGGATCAATAAAACTAGCAGCTAAACTTGCCGGCTTTAAAAAGGGCGAAAAATTTGGAATTAGAATTCTTCCGTCAAAAAAGAGTCTTTTTGATTATATTATAGATACGGTAGGTTCCGGTACTTCGATATCAATTGAAAATATTAAAATGAGATTAAAAGCTTATTCAAACTTTTTTCCAGCAGTAATATTACCGGTTAGATTTGAAGTCAGATAAAGTGAAAACTTTCCTACTCGAGGATATCGGACGGGAAAGTGTCATTTTAGAAATAAAAAGTCATCTTAAGAAAAATGGCCTCCTTGTCTATCCTACGGATACTCTGTATGGTTTAGGTTGTGATTTTTTTTCAATTGAGGCACAAAAAAAGATTGATTTAATAAAAGGCAGATCGACTTCTCCCTATTCAGTAATTGCAGCCAATGAAAGAATGTTTGGAGAGTTGACAGCCATTGACAAAAAAAATCTATTTTTTTTCAAAAAACTTATGCCGGGCAGGACAACAATAATAACGAAATTATCAAAAAAAATTGACAATAAATTTGTAAAAGGCAGAAATACGATTGGTATAAGAGTACCGGGAATAACACAAATAGTTGAACTGGTTAAAAGAACAAATATTCCTCTAATCACAACATCAATAAACAGGAAAGGTGAAAAACCGCTGAATTCCTTTTCGAGAATTGAAAGTTTTATTTCAGAATTTGGGAATAATAAAGATTTTATTATGATTGACTACGGGAAATACCTTAATTCACCAGGTTCAACAATTATTGATATCTCTAAAGAGAGACCTTTTATAATAAGACCGGGAGAAGATTCAGAATTAGTAAATCAAATTATTTCTGAATATTTGAATAGAAAACAATTATAATTTTTCTCTTTTCGAGTCAAATAATGAAGCAATATCCTGTCTGTATTTTTCTGCATTATTAACATCACCAATCAAATCTAAAAGTTTAACTTTCAGTTTCAGAGCAGGCAGATATTTATCCCCGAGAGCAAGACATTCATCGATAGATTTTACTGCATCGGAGATCCTTTTTTTCTTTATCAGGTAGCCTGTATACTCTGTTTTGAAGTATTGCTGATTATATTGTGTGATCCAGTAAGACAATCGGTATTTTAGATCGAGAAGATTATCAAAGTTTTTTTGTGCAATTTCATCATTACCTTCATGATCATTTATTTCAGCATTCAAATGGTAATAGTATTTTAAGGGCTGCTTAAAATTCTGAGCTGATAGCGAATTGTCTTTTACAATTTTTTTTAGCCAGTTGAGATCATTCTTTGCTTCATCAACTTTCCCGGATTTTAACAGTAGTAATCCCCGAATCCAGTGCTCTTCTGCAGATTCATTATTAATATCCGAAGAATCATATATACTAAGTGCCTTATTTATCAGCTGAAGTGCTATTTTGTATTCTCCTCTTGCATAGCGAATAAAAGCTTTTTTAGCTATTCCATCTGCTTTTTCATACTTTTCTTCGGATATTTTTATATATTTGTCTGCCGCTATCATTGCATCGCTAAATCGTTCTTTCAGCAGATAGATATCTGCAAGGGTTAAATATCCCCAGTAAACTCCCTTCTCATCAATTTTCAGTGCTGTCTGTTTTGAAGCCTCCGCAGATAACAGATCACCCGAATAAAAATAGCCGTCTCCAAGAGAATCAAAAGAGTTTGCGGATTTGTCAAGATCCCTGTAGGATTCAAATGATTCGATTGACATCTCATGATTCCCAAGATAAGAATAGCAATATCCTGTATGGTTTAAAGCCTTGGAATAATTTCTGTCTATATCCAGGGCAGATCGGTAATACTTTAGGGCATTCACTGCATCGCCCCTGTGAAAAAAAGCTTCCCCAAGTTCATAAGAAGATTCTTTAGCAAGTGGATCCAGGTTTTTGAGACTTAGCAAAAATTTTATCTCTTTTGAAAAATCCATTTCGAGCCTGGCTTGAAGTGCAAGTGCTTTTAATTTCATCATTTCCGGGAGATAAACTGATTTCGAATTCAGCTTACTCAACAGATTCTTTGACTTTATTCTATCTCCGTTAAAAAAATAGAGGTTAGCAAGATAATAGTTAGAAAGAGGGATGCTCCCGGTCTTTTGAAAAAGCTGTTTTGCTTCTGATATATTCAATTTTTTAAATTCTTTTAAACCCCTGAAAAAAAGTTGAAACTGGGCCCAGTTATTCCCGAATATTTTTTGTAATTTTATTTTAGGCTCATTCCCCGTTATTTTTTTTAAAACTCTGTTGGCGAGGGAATTAATCTGAAAACTTAAAAGTGAATTTTCTGTATCCAGACCGGGCACTGTAATGGAACTTTTTTCACCGCTTGGTAATGATTCAAGAGTGATATCGAAATTGTAAATATTTGAAAATTTTGAAATTTTTCCTTTTAAGGAATAATAAATATTGAATTTCTTTAACAGGTTTGTTCCATTATTTGCTTCCCGTCGTGTGTTCTTAAGGGAAGCGAGTGTATCCTCACCAATCACTTTAATATTTTTTTTACTGTTCAGAGCAACCGAGATAAGATATAAAGCTTCATCTTTCATGATAGATGAGACATCACCATCGAAAGTTTTCAGAAGAATATAGTTAATTCCCTGATGTAGTTTCCCATTGCGCTTCGCATTAAAAAATCCGGAAAAAAATATGACTGCAGCAGCAAAAAACAGAATCAATGTAATAAATACCGGCCGTTTCCGAAACCATCTCTTTGTCGATACAACCGGTACTGTCTCGGTTTTTATCTTCTTAATCCGGTATACAAGATCCCCAAGGTCTTCTGCTGAAGAGGATTGTTCTATTTTCTTCAGAATCTCCTCCTTTTCCTGGAGTTCAATGATCTCTGTCATACCTGTCTGATACTTTTTCTCAATTTTCGGGCTTACCGCTTCTTTTATTTTTTCAAGTTCTTCCTTCAATTTTTTAAATGACTCATATCTTTCGGTTCTTTTTTTCTTCAGGCATTTTAAAACGACATTTTTCAATTTTTTTTCAATATTACTTTTAAAAACAGGCTCCTTATTAAGAACATTATATAAAGTTGTGATCTGTTCAGCGTCAAAGAATGGATTGAATCCTTCTATCATTTCAAATAAAATAATACCAAAAGAGAAAATATCATTTCTGAAATCGAGCGGTTCTCCTCTTGCCTGTTCAGGGGACATATATGATACGGTTCCTATAACAATTCCCTTTTCTGTCAAATTGGAATTAGAAATTCCATGTTTTCGAGTATCGGATTCATCACGGAACTTTGCAAGTCCGAAATCAAGGAGTTTTACATTTCCCTTCTTATCGACCATAACATTACCCGGTTTCAAATCTCTGTGAATTATCCCTACCGAGTGTGCTTCAATCATTCCTTCACAGATCTGTATAGATATTCCCAATATTTTTTTCAGATCAAGTTCCTGATACCTGATAATACTATCCAGGGAAACTCCGTCAATATACTGCATTATTATATAGTTATTATTTTCTTCTTCATAAATCTCATAGATCGGACAGATATTTGGATGTTCTATTTGAGATGCAGTCTGAGCCTCACGAAGAAACCTGGTTTTGGAATCCTTATCTTCAAGATTTTCTTTTGAGATCCGTTTTATCGCAACATTTCTTTTCAGTTTTGTATCTTCAGCAAGAAAAATTTCTCCCATTCCGCCTTTCCCGAGTTTCTTTTTGATTCTGAATCTGTTATTAACAAGGAATTCAGGTGCTGAATCACCGGATATCATGTTGCCCGGATCGGTTTTAGGGTTACTCTTTTTCATCATATCTTATATATACAGTCTATGTAAAAATCTATCAAAAAATTTTAGCAGATATTAAAGCATTTTTCTATATATATTAGATAAATTCGTTGATTATTTTATCCAATTTCTTCATGTTTTTAATATTGGTTAGAATTTTTGCAGCTTTTCCTGCATTTTTTTTATAAAGCATAATTTCATCCGCAGTCAGTTCATTTAGAATATGAGCAATATTTTTGGGTTTATAACTTTTCAAATTTATTCCACAATTGTATTTGCTGATAATCTCTACCTGAGGTAATGGAGAAGTTCCGGAAATAAGAGCTAATCTTGCCTGTATTGATTCAAAGGTTTTATTAAAAAGTCCCAATTTAAGGTTTATTGTTGTGGGCTTAAAAATTAAAAATGCAAGATCATAATTATTTATAGTAGAGATGATTTCATTCTCTTTTACAGGCGGAATAACTGATATATTTTTCTTTCTTCCTGCAATTTTTTTAATATATTCATAATACTTTTTTGAAGTTGGAACCAGCATCATATCCAAATGGAACCTGTCATCTGCATAATCCATTACTTTCATCATTAATTCCAATTTTCTGTTTGGATTTGCAACTCCATGTGTTATTATTTTAATTCTATCCGGATTAACCTTTTTTGGTTCACAATCCTTATATTCAGAAGCATTTGTTATCACAACAGGGTCAATATTGTAGTTCAGTTTATACTCATTAGCAATCTCATTTGAGACAGTAATAATTTTACCTGCAAGTGGAAAATAGGTTTTACACAGGTAGTGATTAAAATCTTTTACAAAAAATCTCCAAATAAAACGATCATTAAATTGCATCGGAGAATATTCATGGCAATCTAATATAACTTTTGCTCTATTTGCAATTTTAAGTCCAAATGGAATTGTATCAATATCGTTAGCGATAATAAGATCAAATTTTGTATTTTTTAATTCATTTATGACTGATTTAAAATCATACAGAGTCCAATAAATTGTTTCAAATTTTCTAAGTTTATATTTAATAGAACGCATTAATTTATCAAATAATGTTCTAAACCTTGGGCGAATCTCAATAAACTTTATCTCACCCGATTTTGAATGAGCCCTTCCAATCGTTATGATATTGAACTTATTCTTTAGATGTTTAATTTGCCGTTTCACTCTTGGATCATTCTCAAGATCTGTGAAAGAAATAATGAGTATTGTTTTACGATCAGGCTTTTTTTTCTTAGTTTCAGTTTTATTCATTTAATACTTGAAATTATCCTTCGCGCCTATTTTATACAAGATAGTCTGAAAAATCTTCATCTGTTCTGCAATGGAATAATATTTAATTTTATCTATATCCGGTATTAATGAATTAAAAAAATCTTTTTTTTCGAAAATTCTTTTTAAAATCACTTTAATTTCACTTAAATTTGCAGGATTAACAACCCATCCTGTTTTTGTTTCATTAACAATATTTCCCAACTCAGTATTGAATGTTAAAGCAAGAATTGGCTTTTTTGCCATAAGATATTCAAAAATCTTTGTCGTAACAATACTCTGCCTTTCTGTTGAAGTAATAATCAATAATAAATCCGCAGCTTTTTGTATTCTCACTATTTGTGATCGGCCCAAATAACCCATATTGATTACAATTTTTTTTGATATTAGATCATCTATTCCGCTCAGTTCCTTTTTTGTGAATTCACCAAATAAATTAATTTTGAATTTCTCTGAAAGTGCTGGATTTTCTTCAATTAATTCTCTTACCGCTAAAAAGAAATTTTTTGATGAATTCGAAGAATCCGACAAATAAAGACGCCCTGTAAATACTATATTAAACATTTTTTTATTTAAAATAGATTTTTCTATGTTTTTTATTATATGCAAATCGGGATCATATCCGGAATAAATTGTGAATACATTTCTAAGTTTATATTTCATTTTAAAATAATTTGAAATCGGATCTGAGGCTGTCGATATAAATGATGACCTCCTGCATATTTCCTCTTCCAATTTCTGATATGACCTTTTAATATTCACACTTTTTTTAAGCAATTTAGCCTCTATCGGTTCAAAAATCAATCCGTCTCTAAAATCAGCAATCAGAGGAATATTAAAACTATCTGACAGATTTAGACCTATTTTTAAGGTTTCAACAGGGGGATAAGAAGCAACTATTATATCCGGATTAGAAAATTCAATTATTTTTCTCTTATTTTTCAGAACATTTCTTTCCCACATTTTATATATAGATGAGGAGAATCCCGCATATCTGAAGATTTCAACAAAAGTTCTGAAAAAAGCCCATATTAAATATCTGAATCCAAATCTTTTTTTATTAAAAGAGATATCTAATATTCTTATTATATTTTTTTTGTAAGTTGAAAATGTATAACCAGCGGTTAAAACTATGATCTCATGTCCGGATTTTTTTAAATATTTTGCAAAGTTTACTATTCTTTTTGTTCCTCCGCTTTTAATCGGAGGGAAATAATAAGCAATAAACAATATTTTTTTTTTCCTGTTTATTGAATTCATTTAGTCAGACTTTGCCTTCACACTTGAGGTATTTTTATACTTTTTTTGTAAAACTTTCAAATAGATGCTTTCAAATTGCCTGCCTACAACCTGATAGGAAAAATTTTCATAAGCATAATTTGTAATATATTTTTTTTTAAATTTCCCCGGGTTGGAAATAACAAATTTCATTGCTTTAAATAATTCATCCCCATTTCCCTGACTCACCAATATTCCGTTTTTCGGATTTATATGTTCGGATATCCCCCCCACATTTGAACTGATAACCGGGATACCGGATGCAAATGCTTCTATAATTACACATGGGAAATTTTCAAACCGGCTAAACATTATAAGGCAGGATGATTTCCTCAAAATATCTGCAAGTTCATTTTCACTCTTTTCCCCTTTAAAAATCAGATATTTCCCATACAATTCGTGTTTTTTGGATATGTTTTCCAGGTTAATTCTATTCGGACCATCTCCGATAATATATAAACGAAAATCCGTCTCCCTTTTAAGCCTGTTTGATACATCAATTATTCCTTCAACATTTTTCCCCTCTCCAAGAAGCGAAACATGGATAAACCTGGTCGGAGTCAAACTATTTTCTCTGTCAGATGGATAAAAGACTTTGTTTGAGTAAACATTTGGGGTCACTTCATAATTCCCTTTCAATCCACACTCAATCATTGCTTCCATTACACGACTTGAGACAGTGGTAACACAAGATGCAAAAAATACAACTACTCTGCTAATTAATCTACGTGACAAATATTTTCTGTAATCTGAATCTTTAACTTCCTGTAAATAATATGATCGATGTTCCGTTATAATATATGGAATTCTTTTTATTAATCTTAGAAATACTCCGAATAATCCTATTGGATAAATAATATTAACATGCAAAATATCGGGTTTACCGAAATTTTTCAGAACATATTTATATCCTGTCAAATGGTATTTAATATAAAAAAAGGTTTTATAGACTAAAGAAACAAACTTTGGAACTTTTTTAGTTTTATAATAAACACGGATCGTTTGTACTCCATTTTCTTTTTTTATATCTATCTCAGTTTTCCCTTCTTCTAAAAATTCATTTTTTACTATTGTTAATACACATACATCACAATATTCAGACACCGCTTCTGCATGACGTTTTACAAATATACCCCCGATTTTCTTATACTTCGACGGGTATGAACTTGCCAAAAAAAGAACTTTTAAATTTTTTTTATTCATATTTTATTTTTCTTTTTGATTTAGTTGAAATGGTAATCTTGTTTTTTAATGATAAAAAAATGAATCTCAAGATAGTCATCGGATTAATTATTTTATATTTAAAAATTTTTGAAATGTAAAAAAGAGTTTTTAAAACAAAACCGTTTTGGGAAAAAAGTTGTGCAAATGTATAATATTTATGTGAATAAAATTTTTGTTTTTCAGCATTACTCATTTTTTTCAACTCTTCATCAAATTTTATGGCAAAGCTCCTGTAAGCCGACTCAAGAAGCACCGGGTTATTTTGCTCACCCGGGAATATTCTTGCATGAGTTTTATTAAGATGGATCAGTTTATATTTTTTTAAAATTCTCAATACAAAATCTATATCCTGATATCTCAAAAGTGATTCATCAAAAAGACCTGTCTCGTTAATAACAGATTTTTTTATCATTAAGTTTGATCCCGAGCACATATAGACGTTCCCTAATAAAATTTTTTTACTAAGATCATCAATATGTAGATTAAACTCAGATCCGAATAATTTCCATTCACCCCCGATTTTTTTTAAAAAATCTGACCAGACTCCTCCGATGTTTTTTTCACTCTCTTTCAATGCATTATATTGTTGAGATAGTTTATTTTTTGTCCAGACATCATCATCATCCAAAAATGCTAAATAATTTCCCGCTGAATTTAAAATACCTGTATTTCTTGCTCCGTTTGCTCCTTTTATCCTTGAATTTTTTGTAAATCTAATCCTTTCATCATTAAATGAGCTTAAAAGTTGTTTGGTCCCTGTATCTGCAGGGGAATCATCTACGACAATTAACTCAAATTCTCTTAAAGTTTGAAGAAGAACACTATTTACAGCTCTTCTCAACATTTCCGGTCTTTGATAAGTAGGGATTATTACACTTACTTTAACTTTATTCATGTTCTTTTCTATTCTGTCAAAATTTTCAATAGATTCTTTTCCTCAATAATCGGAGAAAAGTTTTTTTCTACATGTTTAATTGAAAAATCTCCCATTTCTTTCATTAACTTCATATTTGTGCCTAATGAGTACAACTTATTTGCATGCTCTTCCACATCACCCGGTTTAAAGAGATATCCTGTTTTTCCATCGATAACAATTTCCTTTACTCCGCCACTTTTTCCGGTTACTACAGGAAGGCCGAATGACATAGCTTCGAGAATAGATACACCATAAGATTCAATCTGATTGGTTAACTCCCCTTTCATATTGTGAAGAGTAAAAAGATGGCACTCCTTTAGCAAAGATTTCACCTGTTTATTGGTAATTTCACCCACTATTTTTATATT
>CAZNLS010000053.1:15190-17371 GCA_964573895.1 uncultured Clostridia bacterium | reverse complement strand
TAAAGAAAATATAGTTTTGGATTCGTTTTTTTGTTTTGTCTCTTCGGAAGGAGGGGAGTTTTTGAGGGCTGCAGAAGGTGCAGATTTTCATATCGGTAATGTTTTTTCCCGGGACTCCCTCTTTTATCAGAGAGAGTTTTAACCCTTTAAAAATATCCAGGAAATACTTTCCCTCATTTATTAAAAAAATTTCTTCTCTGTTAGAGATTTCTGAAAATTTATCATAAAGCTCTTTTCCTACTTCGTAACACTTCCCCTCTATGTGCGGCCCTGCAACAAATCTCATTTTGGAAAGGTCAATATTCATGTTGAGAAGCTTTTCTGTCAGTTTTTTGTCAATACCAGAAAAAAAACCGCGCCATCCTGCGTGAACAATACCTGCAATATCTGTGGAGTCAGAGTAGAAAAAAAGTGGTACACAGTCTGCTGTTCTGATTATTGCACCTCCTTCTCCTGCTGTAATAATTATCCCGTCACCTTCACTTCCCGGTTTAACCTGATTCCAGCTAAAAATCAGATTTGAATGTACCTGTTTCATCTCTTTAAATTCTATTCCGATATGATTGGATAGAGCATCTGCCGAACAGTTGTTCCAACAGTAACCGTAGCTAACCCTCTCATTGATAAAGGATCTGAAATTTTTATTTTTAAATTTTATATTTATTTCTTCTATGTCTGTCATTTATAATTAATAATATAAAAAGTTCATTTTCCAGGTTTTGCTGCTTTTCCAAAAATCGTTTCAATTTTGATCCTGAAAACTTTTGTTTTCTCATCCAGTTTTTTAATAACTTTTAATCCCTCCTCCAGATAATCCGGCGAGTATTTATCGATCAATCCTTTAAGCCCACTGAATTTTTCTTCCCCCAAAGCCTCTTCTATAACACCCTCAACCATACAGCTTTCGAAATCTGTTTCAAACTTTTCGGGTATCACCTTTGATCTTGTCACGACACAGAATGAGACCCGGTTATTATTTTTGAAACACTCCAGCTTTTTCCCCTCAGTTGCACAGTGGAAATATATATTTCCGTCTGCAATACAGTAGTTAAGCGGCACTCCGTAGGGATTCCCTTTCTCTGTTACAGTTCCAAGAAATCCAAAACTTCCTCTCTTCAGAACAGAATAAGCATCCCTGTTTTTCATCTCTTTCTCTTTCTTTCTCATGTTTTCCGATTCCTCTCATTTATTTAGGAATAAATATAACCCAAAAAAATAGCGCCGGCAAATTTTACCCCGTCAGATGTGTATATTAATTCCATTGAAAAGAGCATAAAAAAATTATAGAATAGACTTCAAAGGCGGGAGTAAATTGATGAAATTGCTTGAAAACAACCTCTTTAAAATTGTTTTTCTTATAATACTCCTTGTTCTAACCCCGGATTGTATAAAAAAGAGCGAAAACGAAAATATTGAAATTCCGCCTGTGGAAGAGGAGACGTTTAATGTAACAACATGGATGTATCAGATCCAAAACCTGGAGTCTAAGGCTAATATTGACGCTCTCTACGATACTGCATACGACATGTTGGTTGTGGAGCCGGGTTTTAACCTGAAAGAGGATCCATATGATACGTTATACCTTGTGTCAAAACTATCGAAAAAACCGGATGGGAAAAAAAGATTTCTATTTGCATATATAGATATCGGGGAAGCCGAAGATTACAGGACATACTGGCAATCTGACTGGGTCGCGCCGAAAAAGAACAGGCCCGGTTATCCCGATTTTTTAATAACAACAGACCCGGACGGCTGGAGCGGGAATTATCCAATTGCATACTGGCGGCAAGAGTGGCAGGATATCTGGATCGGGGAGAATGGAATTATAGAAAAGCTTGCCGGTTATGGTTTTGACGGCGTATATCTCGACTGGATTGAGGCTTATGATGATGATAAAGTGAGAGATGCTGCAGGAAATGATGGCATTGATCCCGAAAATGAGATGATGCTTTTCATTGAAAAAATAAGAAAAAAGGGAAGGGAGATCAACCCCGATTTTATGATAATTTCACAAAATGCACCCTATCTGCTTGATCATAACCCATCGTTCTATTCATCGATCATTGATGCAGTAGCAATGGAAGACACCTGGTTCTATGGTGAAGCGGATGTCGGCTGGAACAACCCTCTTGCCGGTGATCTGTCCGGCGGCGAGCGGCATGCAGATGAATATTCCACTGA
>CAZNLS010000053.1:0-15090 GCA_964573895.1 uncultured Clostridia bacterium | reverse complement strand
TGGTTGAAGAAGATATAGACGGAAGAATCAGAAAATACTGCAGCAGTTGTAAAAGTGCGGTTTATGAGAATCCTGTCCCTGCAACAGCTGCAGTATGCCGGGATGATGCACAGAGAGTACTGTTGGTTAAAAGGAGTGTTGAACCTCAGGCGGGTAAATGGTGTCTGCCGGGCGGCTTTGTGGAAATAGATGAATCAGCGGAGGAGGGTTGTCTCAGGGAGCTTAAAGAAGAGACCGGACTATCCGGCAGGATTTTATCGGATGCGAAAAATGTAAGGAGTGAAAGCCCATTCTACAGTTCAGTAATTGTTATGGGATATCTGGTTGAAGTTTTAGGAGGAAAATTAGCCGCAGGTGATGACTCTTCTGAAGCTAAATTTTTTTCTCTTGCCGAATTTCCCGAAATTGCATTTGAGAGTCACAGGATCATTATTGATCATTTTTAAAAATAATGAATAAAAAAAGGATGAATTTAAGTAATTTCGGAGCCTATGTAATAACAAGCGGGGATCATTTAGTGATTGCTGGAAAAGCCTGCAGAGCGGGTGCAAAGATTATTCAATACAGGGATAAAACTTCTTCTCAATCCGAACTATTAAAAATTGCAAAAGAGATATCCGGGATGTGTAAAGAGAGCAGTACAATTTTCATTGTTAATGACAACATTTCTGTTGCCCTTATTTCAGAAGCAGATGGAGTCCACCTGGGACAGGATGACCTGTCAATCCCTGATGCCAGATCAATTGTTCCCGAAAATTTTATTATTGGAAAATCGACTCATTCGATCGAACAGGCAGTTGCTGCAGAAAAAGATGGTGCTGACTATATAGGAATCGGCCCCCTGTTCAAAACACCGACAAAAGAGAGTTACATTCCCATTGGCATCGGGACAGGAAGAGAGGTTTTAAAAAGAGTAAAAATACCTGTTGTCGGGATCGGAGGAATAAATTTTGATAATATCGGGGTCCTGAAAAAGATCGGATTTAAGAATCTGGCAATGGTTCGTGAATTTAGAAAAGATACTTTTGATAAGGTAAAAAAAACAAATAAAATATTGCAGGATATGTAAAGCTTTGCAGCAGTATCTAATCTTCCAGAATGTGTTTCTCTTTCGCATTAGTTAGCGTTTCGAGTTCACTGATATTTTCATCGACTATTTTTTGAAACTGATCATAGAACTTTTTTTCTTCATCTTCGGAGATCTCTTTATCGTCTTTCATCTTTTTAATCTTGTCCCTGAAGTCTCTTCTGATATTTCTCATCTGTGTCTTTCGCTCTTCACTATATTTTTTCAGGGTTTTTACAATGTCCATCCTCCGCTGCTCATCTAAAGGAGGTATCGGGAGCTTTATTACTTTCCCGTCTGAAATTGGATTCAGATCAACATTTGAATTTCTTATTGCTTTATCGATATCATTTATTATATTTGAATCCCAGGGCTGGATCATAATCAGGTTTGATTCCGGGACGGAGAGGGTCGCCAACTGATTTATGGGTGTTGGAGTTCCATAATAGTCCACATTTATCCCGTCCAGAACGGTTATTGATGCCCTTCCGGTTCTGAATTTTGAAATTTGCTTTAAATACTCTTCTTTAACATTACTAAATTGCGAATTTGCATCATCAATGATCTCTTTCATCATCTTCGGCTCCCTTTTTTAACTTATTAATGTGCCAATATCTCTGTTTATCACTGCATTGAAGATATTTTCATCCTTATTTATATTAAATATTTTTATCTTCAATCCGTTCTCTTTACAGAGGCTGACTGCTGTGCTGTCAAGGACTTTCAATTCCTTTGAAAGTACCTCGGAATATGATATTTTGTCATATTTGACTGCATCACTGACCTTTTTCGGGTCATCTGAAAAAACTCCGTCAACAAGAGTTGCCTTAAGAAGAATATCGGCCTTTATTTCGATTGCCCTTAAAGCTGCAGCTGTATCGGTTGAAAAGTAGGGGCTCCCGGTTCCTGCAGAAAAAATTACTATCCTCTTTTTTTCCAGGTGTCTTATGACCCTTCTTCCAATAAAGGGTTCTGCAATTGATTTTATTTCGAGAGCGGAAATAAGCCTGGTAAACAATCCTTTTGATTCAAGAATATCCTGAAGTGCGATTCCGTTGATTATTGTTGCGAGCATTCCCATATAATCGGCAGAGGTCCGACCGATCTCAAGGTTATTTCCCCTCACACCTCTAAAAAAATTACCTCCACCGGTAACTATTGCAATTTCTGTGCCCAGAGAGTGAATTTTTTTTATCTGATCGGCGATAGAATTGATAGTATCATTAGAAATACCGAATGATCCATCACCTCTTAGTGCTTCCCCGCTTAATTTGAGTACAATTCTTCTATATTGGGGAAGCTCATCCATTTTAGATATCTTCGCCAACCTGATAGCGGACAAATCTTTTGATTACTATGTTTTCTCCGATCTTGTGGATTTTTTCCGTCAGCAGGTCATTAATTGTGTTCTTATCATCTTTAAAAAATGCTTGATTGAGCAGACAGGCTTCCGAATAGAATTTTTTTAGTTTCCCTTTAATAATATTTTCAATTATATTTTCCGGTTTTCCGCTTTTTTTCAGCTGCTCGGCATAAATCTCCTTCTCTTTCTCAATGACTTCTTCCGGAACATCATTCTCGGAAATATATGTTGGACTCATGGCTGCTATCTGCATGGCAACATCTTTCACAAATTGCTGAAAATCTTCGTTTTTCGCAACAAAATCAGTCTCACAGCCTATCTCAACAATTACTCCGATCTTTGAGTTATTATGAATATAGGAGCCGATTACGCCCTGGTTTGTCGCTCTCGATGATTTTGATTTGGCCTTCTCATATCCCTTTTTTCTTAAAATTTCTACTGCTTTATCAAAATCTCCGGAAGCTTCTTCAAGTGCTTTCTTGCACTCCAGAATACCGATCCCGGTCTGTTCTCTCAGTTTTCTCACGCTGCTCATTTCAATCGACATATCTATTTCTCCCCTGCCTCGTCAGTTTCTTCTACAGGTTCATCCTGTACATTGTCATTTTTTTCTTCGTCCTGAACCGCAGCTGTTTCGATATTTTCTTCATCTGATTCCGAATCCAACTCCGATTCCTCTTTTTCACGTTCCAGTGAATTTGAGAGGCGTTGTTCAAGTCCCTCTTTCACGGCTTCGCCGAATTTAGATACAAAAAGTTTTATTGACCTTATTGCATCATCATTTCCAGGCACAGGGTAGGTAATGCCTTCCGGGTCTGCATTTGTATCAACAATTCCAACAATAGGGATTTCAAGCTTCTTTCCCTCAAAAACAGCTATGTCTTCAAAATTAGAGTCAATAATGATAAGAACTCCGGGCAGCCTGTCAAGGCTTCTGATTCCCCAAAGGTTTTTGTAAAGCTTTTTATAGATCTTGTCAAGTTTGGATTGCTCTTTTTTAGACTTGACTTCCCATCTTCCGTCTCTCTTCATTTCATCGAGATCAAGCAGTTTTTCAACGCTTTTTCTTATAACTGAAAAGTTTGTCAAAAGTCCGCCCAGCCACCTTTTGTTAACATAGTGAAGTCCTGACTCTTCAGCAATTTCCGCGACAATAGTCTGTGCCTGTTTCTTAGTTCCAACTATGAGAGCTTCTTCACCTTCTGCAACTCTCTGTGTAACAAAATCAATCGCACTCCTGAAAAGTTCAATAGATGTCTGAAGATCAATTATATAAATTCCGTTTTTCTTTCCGTAAATATAGGGCTTCATTTTCGGATTCCATTTTCTAACCTGGTGTCCGAAATGTACCCCGGCTTCCAGCATTTCTCTGATATTAACCGATATCATCTTTCCTCCTACCTCTTGTGATACTGAGAAGCCTTGCGGGCTTTGAGAAGTCCATACTTCTTTCTCTCTTTTTCTCTTGCATCTCTTGTTAATAATCCATTTTTCTTCAACAAAGGCCTGAGTTCAGGATTGAAGTCGAGCAGAGCTCTTGAGACGCCGAGTTTAATTGCATCTGCCTGGGCAGATACTCCTCCTCCGTTGATATTAAAATATAGATCAAAATTATCCGCTGTACTTGTTATTGACAGTGGCTTAAAAATTGCCATTTTGTGTATTTTTTGCGGGAAATATTCATCAAAAACTCTTTTTCTTTTATTTACAATCAGTTTGATATCACCCTTTCCTGGTCTGAGGTAAACTCTGGCAACACTCGTTTTCCGCCTTCCGGTACCGTAATATTGTACTATACTCAAAACTTCCTCCTTAAATACTTAAAATTTCCGGCTTCTGAGCTTTGTGTTTATGATTACTGCCGGCATATATTTTAAGTTTTTTTAGTAATTTTCTGTTGAGTCTGTTCTTGGGAAGCATTCCCCTGACAGCAGACTTAATTATTCTCTCAGGGTGAGAGTCCATCATTTTACTGTAACTGATCTCTTTTATTCCTCCCATAAAACCCGAATGGCGGAAATATTTTTTCTGATCTTCCTTATTTCCCGTCAGTTTAATCTTTTCGGCATTTATGACGACAACAAAATCTCCGTTGTCAAAGAACGGTGTATAACCCGGTTTATCTTTTCCTCTCAGGACAAGTGCAATCCGTGTTGCGAGCCTGCCCAACACCTGCCCGTCAGCATCCACAAGCCACCATTTTCTTTCTTCAGGACTTTTTTTGTATATAAAAGTCTTGTTCTTCTGGTTCAAAGTCATCTTTTACCTCTTTAATGGTTATTTTTATACTATTTTTCCGGTTTTGTCAAGATTCAGGTCAAAAAATGGCTTCAAAATTGCTACCATCAGGACACAATGATTACAGCTCGAACCATGATTTATATCTCTCACTACCAGCCTGCTGTTTTTTTAATGAAAATTCATTTGTATTGGAAGTATATTTATAATCACTCATCCATATTGTTATATTCTTCACTATCTCTTTTAGTGCATCAACAATATATTCAAGCTCGCTGTCTGTCATTGTAGGGTGGAGGGATAATCTGACAAAACCGGGCTTCTCCGAGAAATCCCCCCTGTTTATCATTTCGGTTATATGTTTTGATTCATTTCTGGATACATGAAGCAGAAAATGACCGTATGTGCCGGCACAAGAGCAACCCCCTCTTACCTGAACTCCGAACCTGTCACTAAGGATTTTTACGACAAGGTTGAAGTGAATTCCCGGAATATAGAATGAGATTGCTCCAAGCCTTTTCCTGTGTTCATTTGCGAGGATCTCCATTCCGGGGACTTCCAGGAGTAATGAAAAGGCTTTATCAACAAGCTCTTTCTCTCTTGCTTCAATCTTGCTGATTTCCATCTTTTCCTTAAGTTTTATTGAGAGAGCAGCTCTGAACGCCTGTATAAATCCGGGTGTTCCACCATCTTCTCTCAATTCAATGTCATCAACATATTTATATTCGCCCCAGGGATTTGTCCAGTCTACTGTTCCACCCCCGGGGTTGTCCGGGGCCCGGTTGTTGTAAAGGGATTTATCAAAAATCAAGACACCTGAAGATCCCGGTCCCCCGAGAAATTTATGCGGTGAAAAGAAAATTGCGTCGAGTTTCTCCATCGGATTTTCGGGGTGCATGTTAATATCGGTATAAGGTGCGGAAGCCGCAAAGTCAGCAAAACACAACCCTCCGTTTTCATGCATAATCCGGGATAGTTCTCTAAGAGGGGGTTTTATTCCGGTAATGTTTGAGCATGCCGAAAAAGATCCGATCTTGAAATTTCTATCAGAATATTTTTTTATCTCTTTTCTGAGTTCATCGGGATCCACAAGCAAATCTTTCCCGGGTTTAAGTACAACAACATCGGCAATTGTTTCATACCATGATGTCTGGTTTGAATGGTGTTCCATATGAGTGACAAAAACAACAGGTCGGTCTTTCACACACTCAACATTACATCCGTTGATTCGGGGAGGTTTTTTTAAACCCAGTATTCGCTGGAACTTTCCAATCGCTCCGGTCATTCCCGCGCAGGGAGTAATTATTACATCATCGGGACCTGCATTTACATGCTCTTTAATTATTGAGTGTGCATAGTGATATGAACGGGTCATCAGCGTACCGGTTTCACTTGTTTCAGTGTGAGTGTTTGCAACGAATGGGCCAAACTCGTTTTTTATCTTATCCTCGATTGGTCCGTAAAGCCTGCCGCTTGCAATCCAGTCGGCATAAACTACCTTCATTTTTCCGTATGGTGTCTGATAAGAGGAATCAATCCCGATTATATTTTTCCTGAATTTACTAAAATACTTTTCGAGCTGAGTCATGGAGAAATTTTATCACTAATACCAGTCTTCCTCAACACTTCGATTTGAAATGAATTTAGAATGTTTGAACTTTTTCCCCCGATTAAATATAATATAAGCCAGGGGTGAAAAAATGGATATCAGAGAAAAAGCAGAAAAAGATAGAAACTGGTTTGAAAAAATGCTTGGGAAAATTCCCGGATTCAAAGGATACTTCGACAGAGAGCTGAGAAGAGATGCCGATAAACTTCAACGGGAATTCATTGTAAAAAAACTTAAGTCTGCAAAAGAGAATATAAATAATTTAATAAAAAAAATTTCCGGGAAGAGAGATCTATCTCTTCTGAACGGATATGATAATCTTTTAAAAGAAGTTGATCGCTGCATTAGTACGGTAAAATATGCCGACAGGGGTTATTCGGGATTCTTTGACCTGGTAAAGATAAAAAGAGAGCGCCTTGATGAGGTCTATGAAGTTGAATTGCTGCTCGTTGAACGGACTGAAGAGCTGTTGGCAATGACCATGGGTGTTATTGACAAAGATTCTGAAGAAGATCCTGTAAAAATTATCGGTGATCATATCCATAGCATTATGAAGATTAATGAAAAAAGGGCCGGTATCCTGAACGGATTTGAAGGCACAGGGGAGGGTTAAAAATGAAACTTGAGATTATTCAGTATTTTGACAGTACGGGAAATGAAATTTCTCACAGGATCCCTGAATCGGGTTCTGCAGATATAAAAATGGGAGCACAGCTGATTGTCCAGGAGAATCAGGCAGCGGTATTCTTCAGGGATGGAAAGAGTCTTGATACATTTAAGTCGGGGAGGCATGTTCTCTCGACTATGAATATTCCGATTCTTACAAAACTTCTTTCCCTTCCTTATGGATTCAAATCACCATTTCAGGCACAGGTTTATTTTGTAAATCTGAAGACATTTTTAAACTTAAAATGGGGAACGAAAGAACCCGTAAGTTTCAAGGATTCGGAACTCGGATATGTCAGATTGCGGGCCTTTGGGGTATATTCCTTTAAAATTTCAAATCCACAGCTTTTCATAGGTGAGGTTGCCGGGACTCAGCCGGTTTATACAACTGATGGTATTGAGGATTTTTTCAGAAATACAATCGTTGGACGACTTAACGATTTTCTAGGAGAGAACCTGAACACGATATTTGAACTTCCTCAGTTTTTTGATGAACTTGGAGTCGGGCTTAAATCGAGAATTGCAGGTGATTTTGAAAAATACGGACTTGAAGTTTCTGATTTTGTGATAAATTCTATTACTCCTCCCGAGGAAGTTGCAAAGATGATAGATGAGAGAGGCGGAATGGAAGCTGTAGGGAATCTGAACAGTTTTATGCGTTTTAAGGCTGCTAAATCTATGGAAAAAGCTGCGGAAAACCAGGGAGATGCTTCTTCCGGAATGGGAATGGGACTGGGTGCCGGGTTCGGAATGATGATGCCCGGGATGATCAAAAATTCGATGGATCCTTCGGGACAGCAGCAAATATCTCCTCACCTGGTCAACTGTTCAAAGTGTAAGGCCCAGATACCTTCAGGCTCAAAATTCTGCCCGGAATGCGGTGAAAAGCAGTCTGTCGGTGTTTTTTGTAAAGAGTGCGGGAATCCACTTCCGGCTGCTGCAAAGTTCTGCCCTGCCTGCGGAAAAAAAGTGTGAATAGCTGAATGAATGTCAATTGTCCTCAGTGCAATGGAAAAAACAGGGTTGAATTAACCGATTATGATTTTTTGACATGCAGTTTCTGCGGTAATTCTTTATATATTGATTATGATGGAGTATCACTTGCCTTTACTTACAAGTCAATGATCGATTCTGAAGAGGCTCCCATGTACCTGAAACGTGATTTTGAGAAGACCGGCTTTTCCGAGGGGTGGAGATTGATAAACTCTTTCCCGGTTTACATGCCTTTCTGGGAGATAGAGAAAACATCCCATCTGAAGAATGCATCATCAAAACTTAAGGCAGATATTATCCCTAAACCTTCTCAGGAAAAAAGGATTTTTGATTACAGGGAGATGGAAGGAGTTGTAGAAAAAGAGGAACCTGATTCCCAGCCCGATGTTGCAGAGAAAAGGAGTCTTTATTATCTCCCGTTTTATCATGTTGTTGTTGCTTTCAAAGAAAAAAAATACTCTTTTTTTGTGAATGCAATAAGCGGAAAAGTGTACGGTGATCCCATCCCGTTTTTATCAGCAAAGGAGATTGGCCGGTTCTTCCCCTTCTTTCTTCTTATGTTTATTATTTTTTTTACAGTGAATTTAATGTTCAATAGTGTAATTGTTCTTGTTCCTCTAAATCTAATACTTGTATTTCTATTTTTCAACCTTTCTTTGGCTGAAATGGTGAAAAAACTCTATAAAAATGAAAGCTAGCGTTTTATCCTGTTCCGAATGCGGAGGCTCTCTTAAGGTTTCACAAGGACAATTTATATCAAAATGCAACTATTGCGGAACCAGTTTCTATATTCCACAGGGATTTGCTCCCGCAATTCTTATTAAACAGTCAGTTGATCTTAATTCTGCAAAGTCGGTTGTTTTAAAGAATTTAAGAAACAGAGCTGTGTCCAGGGAATTCCTGAAGAATTCATTCTTTGAAAAGGGTACATTATTCTTCGTTCCTTTTGTCGAACTAAGAGGAATAAAAAGTAAGATTATAAGGGCTCCCGGAAGTGAAAAAGAGGTGTTCAGCTACATTGCATATGAATATATGGAGAGGGGGAGTGAATTATCTGAATTAAGCATCGATTTTATTGATCTGGGCCGTATTGAAGAAACACTTTTGAATGCAGAGCAGGATGAATTTAATCTGGTTGAAATGAGAAAAGCCGGTGTTGTCCTCCCTGTCTCGGAAAATATTCTCGGCCGTAAGGGAGGGGAAAAACAGAATCCCGAAATAATTGAACTTCATTATAGAATTATCTATCTTCCGGTATGGGAGATTAAATATACATTCAGAGGAATTGTTTTTCACAGTTATATATCAGCAGTTGACGGCTCTGTCATCGAGATAAAAGCGATGAAAGATCATAAAAAAAAACTCCTGTTCTCGATTGCGGGAATCGGATTAATCGGAATTTTATTTGCTAAGCTTATCAGCAACGGGATGGTTTATTATTATGCATCAAAAATGGGAAACAGGATCGCATCTTTTCTTCTCCTCTGGATCCTGGGGGGAATTATTTTTGCGTTTTTTATTTTTTTTCTTCTTTTTCCCTATTTTTGGGAAATGTATGCTTTCAGAGAGTTTGTGATAATAAAAAATGGTGAAATTGAGAGTGAAACTATAAATTTCGAAGATAATTTTTTTACAAAACTGCTTAAAAAAATCACATCTGCTGCCGGAAAAATTTTTGAAAATATTAAGATCACTATTGAAGATGACAGAAATAAAAATTAAAAAACTCAATTGTACGATTTGCGGGAACTTATTGTCTGGTGAAAATAACAGCAGGATATTCTTCTGCAGACCCTGCAGGCTTGCATACGGAACTTCGACGGAAGATTCCGTTTCTCCTCAAAAATTTTATTTTGCGAAACCCCTTTTAATCAGGGAGTTCCCTAAAATATATTTTCCGTTCCAGATCTTCGGCATGAAATATACTATAATGCATCAGGACGGAGAAGATATCTCCGGGGAACAGAAAATTTACATCCCGCTCATTTTTATTAAAAATATCAATTATTTTGGAGATATCGGGTATTACTATTTTCTGAAAAAAGTTTCTCCAATGGAAGGGAGTGACGAAGGCTTTAAGATATTTCCGGCTGACAGGAACAGAATAGATCTTACTCCTTATCCGGAGATATACCTGCTTAGGAGAGAGACTGAAAAATATGGACTGGGATCAGTTTCAGTGAAAACGGATTTGAAAAAAGAAGGAATAGTTATGATCCCTTTTTATAGATATAAAAGTGAATATTATGACTCATACCTTTTCTGGAAATATCCTTCCGGAGCGGTAATATGAGTGTAAATATAAAAAGAGAAAAAAAATATATTCTGTCACTTGATCAGGGTACTACAAGTTCACGTGCAATACTCTTTAACAGAGAGGGAAAAATTGAAGGGATGGCTCAAAAGGAGTTTGCCCAGATCTACCCGAAGCCCGGCTGGGTTGAACATAATCCTATGGAAATATGGGGGACTCAGATCGGTGTTGCCAAAGAGGTTTTAGAGTCATCTTTCGGTATAAACCCCGGTGATATTGCAGCAATCGGGATTACAAATCAGAGGGAGACAACAATACTGTGGGATAAGAACACGGGGAAACCAGTATCAAATGCGATAGTCTGGCAGTGCAGGCGAACAGCAGCAGAGTGTGAAAATATAAAAAAAGATAAATTGTTTTCAGATTATATCAGAAAGAATACGGGACTGCTTCCCGACGCTTACTTTTCAGCAACTAAAATAGCATGGATACTCGACAATGTAGAGGGAGTTCGGGAAAAGGCAAATAAGGGTGACATTGCCTTTGGAACAGTTGACAGCTGGCTTATCTGGAATCTGACAAGAGGGAAAATACATGTGACGGATTTCTCTAATGCTTCGAGAACAATGCTTTTTAATATACTGGAACTAAAATGGGATAAAGAAATTCTTCATAAATTAAATATTCCTGGAATTATCCTCCCTGAGGTAAGATCATCGAGTGAAATCTACGGGGAAACCGATCCCGATATTTTTGGCGGCATTTCTATTCCTGTGTCAGGTGCAGCCGGGGATCAGCAGGCGGCACTTTTCGGGCAGGGATGTTTTAGCGAGGGCATGGTTAAAAACACTTACGGGACCGGATGTTTTATGCTGATGAACACGGGAAATAAACCGATTATTTCAAAAAACAGATTATTAACTACTATCGGCTGGGGAATCGATGATCATATTACTTATGCTCTGGAAGGCAGTGTTTTTGTCGCAGGTGCCGTTATTCAGTGGCTAAGGGATGAAATGAAAATTCTATATGATGCTGCCGACAGCGAGTTTCTTGCATCCAGGGCAGCTGATAACGGTGGAGTATATCTGGTTCCTGCTTTCACAGGCCTTGGTGCTCCATACTGGGATATGAATGCCCGGGGGATTATTTCGGGGCTTTCCAGAGGGACAAATATATATCATATAGTCAGGTCGGCACTCGAATCAATAGCATTTCAGACAAAAGATATTCTGGAAGCAATGAAGAGTGATTCCGGAATAGAAATAGAGATGCTTAAGGTTGACGGAGGTGCTTCGAAAAACGGGTTCCTCATGCAATTCCAGTCGGATATCTTAAATGTTGAAACAAGAAGACCCGACACTATAGAAACGACGGCACTTGGAGCTGCATATTTTGCAGGGCTTGCAGTAGGTTTTTGGGAATCGGTTGCCGATTTAAAAGGGATAATTGAATCTGACTCGGTATTTCATCCTTCAATGGATGATAAAGAGAGAGAGAAGTTATATCGTGGTTGGAAAAAAGCAGTGAAAAGGTCCCTGAGTGAAATATAGAAAAAAAAGAATCCCGCTTATATTAATTACAGTTTATATCTTTCTTCCGAATTTAATCGGGGGGATGAAAAATCTTTCAACTGATTTTTCAATGGCTGAAGCATGCATTGAATCAGCTATTGGCCTAAAAAAAATAAACAGCGGCAATCTAAAAATTTTTTCGGATCACAATTTATTTAAAACCCCGGGATTTAAATTAATATCGGATTATCTGGGTTCGGTTGAAGGCTGGGATATTAATGTTTCTAAGAGGTATATTGAGTCGCTTTTCATAGGGAAAAAGGGTTTAAACGGAGTTGTCAGAGGATACACTACTAAAAAATGGGAAGCCCGCACGAAAAAATTATGGAAGAAATTTTTAAAAAATCCGGCTAAATATAAAAAAATTCTGGAATCATTGAAATCTCTGAATCTTCGCAGTAAAGCTATGCTCAAGGCCGGCAATTACCTTCCGGGTAAATTAAAAACAAATATTTCTCTGAGTGTGGTTTTGTTTGGTCATGCCTTAGCATTTTCTGTTAATAATTCAGCTGCAGTTGATCTTCTCCAGATACCTCTTGAGAAAAAGGGGAAATTGATTCCCGGTGAACTCATTGATACTATTGCTCATGAGATTCATCATATTGGATTTAACTACTATTCAAATAAGGGTATGGAAAGCGTTCCCAACAGGGAACTTATTTCTCTGGTGGGATTACTTGCCTCGGAAGGAATCCCTACATATTATATAGATAAGCCGTTTCTAAAGTTGAAGAGATTCAGAAAAAGAAAAGATATTTTATATAAACGGATATATCTTGACTGGATCTATAATAGAGGGAGACTTGATGAACTATATAGAGAGGCTGAGGAGGATATTATGGAAGGCCTCAGGGGAAATCTGAGTTTAAAAGCAATAATTTTGAAGTGGGACCTTGGAGTTAAAGGACCTGTTTATATTCTGGGTGCGGATATGATCTCGGTTATTGACAAATATCTTGGGCAAGAGAAAGTAATGGAGATTATCGGTGATTATAGAAAATTGCTCTCAATTTATAACTTGGCTGCGGAAATTGGGGGAAGATTTAAATTTAAAAAAAAATTAGCTGTATATTTGAGTAACTTCTCCGGCGAAGTATTAAAGAATACAGAGTGAGGAAAGAATGAGAAAAGAAACTTTTTTTATTAATTCGGTAGACGGGAAGAAGATCTTTACTATGTGCCGGCTTCCGGATAAAGGCAAAAACATAAAAGCCATTGTTCAAATTTCGCATGGAATGGCTGAACACTCAGCCCGATACGAAGAGTTTGCCGAAGTACTTACCGGTTCAGGAATCGGTGTTTATGCAAATGATCATCGCGGCCATGGAAGAACGGCCGGATCCATAGAGAATGTCGGGTTTTTTGCCGAAAAAAACGGATGGGAATTAGTTGTAGATGATATGCATCTGCTAACAAAGGAGATTAATAAGAGTCATCCAAATGTCCCGTTTTTTTTGTTTGGACATAGCATGGGATCCTTTCTTTCGCGTGATTATGTGACCTCTTTCGGTAATGAAGTTGATGGTCTGATCCTGAGTGGAACGGCGGCGGATCCGGGTCCTCTTGGATATCTTGGGATATTTATATCAAAGCTTTCCGGGCAAATATTTGGTAAGAGATCAAAAAGTTATATAATGGACAAACTCTCGTTTGGTGCATTCAACGGAAAATTTAAGCCAAACAGAACCCGGTTTGACTGGCTGAGCAGGGATGAAGAGCAGGTTGATAAATATATCAGTGATCCTTATTGCGGCGGAGTTTTCTCGGCCGGATTTTTTTATGATATGCTCAGGGGAATAAAGAAAATTCACAAGAAAAAAAACATTGATTCAGTGCCTGAATTTCTGCCGATGTTTTTTATTTCGGGAGAAAAGGACCCTGTGGGAAATAATACCCGTGGAGTTAAAAAAGTAATAGATATGTATGTTCGATCCGGGATTAAAAATATTGATTTTAAATTCTATCCGAATGCAAGGCATGAAATATTGAATGAAATCAACAGAGAAGAGGTCTATGAAGATATTACAAATTGGATCGGGGAGAAGTTACTTGACATCAAATGATCCAAAAAAGAGAGAGTTATTTTTACTTTCATATAAAGTAATCACCATTTTAATAATAGTATGGATGTTTTCCATGCTGGTTCTCTCATTTTTTGACCTTGAAATCTCAAAAGCAGTAGTCAATTTTTCGAGTAGTACGGGAAAGTTTGTTCAACATTTCGGAGGAGTGCCCGGTATGGTTTTTGCTGAATTTGCGTTTTTTCTTCTGGCAGGAAGCCTTGAGACTTCAGGCCGGATAATTACTGTTTCTATACTTGGGCTTTTTACGGTAATCTGTGCTGCTATCCCATATTTTTCATTTAAAACATTCTTTTTTTCCATCAAATTCTTAAGAGGCTTTTTTGAAGATCACAAAATGATAATATTTATTTTTTTTGTATTTATATCAATAATTGTATTAGCATTCTTCAGGACCGTTCTAAAAGATCTATGTGTAAAAAAAAGGAATTTCTCCCTGATCGTAGTTAAAACATTTGTTGTTTCTTATGCTATTGTCACTCCGGTATTAAAGTATCTGTCAGGAAGAATAAGATTTACAGACCTGGGAGAAGGTTTTTTGGGTTTTACTCCATGGTATATTTTTAACGGACCAAATGGGAATTTTTCGTTTCCGTCGGGTCATACAGTACTTGGATGGATGCTCCTTCCAGCCATACTGCTGGTCTCAGGCAAACGCCGGAACTTAAAGATAGCTGTTGCAATTCCCCTGATAGCCTGGGGTATATTTGTCTCGGTAAACAGGGTTATTTACGGTACACACTATGCTTCCGATGTTCTGTTTTCAACGGGAATTACGATCATTCTCTTTCTTCTGTTTTTAAAAAACAGCAGAGATTCTGACCGGCCTTTAAAATAGTAAAAAAAGATTTTGATCTCCGGCATGCTTATTAAATTATGTTCTATGTATTCAGGTTGATCTGGAAGACTTCAATTTGAACCTGCTTTGTGTTATATCTCACTTTGATGAAGAGAAAAACACTTTTTATTCTATTGACCCTGGTTTTTACAATTAATTTTTACTCAGCAGATATTGACTCTCTCCTCAGGGATGGAGATGAACTTTACAGGCAAAGGGAAGATATCTCAAAAGCAATTCTTGCTCTTGAAAAATACAAAGCGGCATTAAAATTCAAACCGGACTCTTTTACAGCCAGTTGGAAAATTGCAAAAACAACCCACTATCTTGTTGATGAACTGAAAAGTGAAAAGGAGCAGAAATTGGTAATTAATACCGGAATAAAAGCTGCAAAAAAAGCAATAAATC